>CAMOWH010000013.1:0-32143 GCA_946628315.1 uncultured Prevotella sp. | reverse complement strand
GGGGCAAAGAATTTTTCTAAAAACTCAAATAAATTTTGGTTATTTCCTCGCTTAATAGTAACTTTGCAGCGCAATGAAGAAAATATTGACATTCATATTGTTCTGGAGCACACTCTTGACCGCCACTGCCCAGCCGCAGACGGACCCGCGCAGCATCCACGTGGCAGGCGTACCCATAGAGGGTCCCCTCGACAGCGTCCGCACGTCGCTGAAGGCTGCCGACTTTACGGAATGGGGACAGTCTGACGACGGCGAGGACTACTACTTTCGCGGCAACTTCTACGGATTCCGGGCCAAACTCATGCTAAGCATAGCCGTAGAGACCAGGTTCGTCACCTCGGCCTATGTGACCATCGGCCCGTACAGCACGCCCAAGATGCTCGAGAAGAACCTCCAATACTTCCTCTACAAGATGCAGAAGGACTACGGCGAATTCTCCCGCCGCGACGACACTTGGTACTACATGGACGACTTCGGCAGCATCAAGATGTCTGTCAACCAGAAGGAGAACGGCTCACGCGAAATAGGCATCCTCTTCCTCAACACCGCACCTTATTATAAAGACGCCCTCTGCATGGGACTGCGCAACGGCGTCCAGGAGGTGGTCACCGAGAATGCCGTGGCTGAAGAACAGTTCATGCACTTCAGCGGCCACGGGCAGTTGGAGAATCCCGACCTCACAGAACGGGAGTACGACCGCTACGGCTACCTCCGGCGGGCCAAGATGACGGAGAAGGACGGCTTCAGCCTCGTGGAGTACAGCTACGACGACAGCTACCGGCTGACACAGCGCACCCTGACCAACGAGACGGCAGGCATCTGCTATGTCAACGACTATACCTACAACGACCGGGACGAGATACTGACCCAGCAGCAGAAGGTGTACGACAGAAACAAGGAGTGCATCATGACCATCAACATGCGCAACAACTACATGACCCGCGACGACAACGGCAACTGGAGCAGCAACTCGATGAACCTGACCTACTGGGAGAAAGGCAATAAAACCCAGCAGGTCACCGTTCTACAGAAACGCACACTTACCTATTGGGAGTAACACTATGGCACAGGAACAGATACAGGAACAGAAGCTGACCCAACAGCAGAAACTGTCACAGGGCTTCACACAGCAGCAACTGCTGCAGGCCCACCTGACGGAAATGCCCATCATGCAACTGCTGGAGCGCATCAACACCGAGATGAACGACAACCCTGCACTGGAGCCGTCGGACGATGACAGCAACGAGTACGCCGAGTTTCCGGAAACCCCGGAGAGCCCGGAGAGTGCCGACAGCAGCTACGAGCAGGAAGAACGCCAGTCGGCCATGGACGCCGCCCTGGAGTCGATAGGACGCGACGACGAGGAACTGCCCGTGTACTACAACGGACTGGAGCACGGCAACAGCCGCGAGGACTGGGCATACGGACAGACGGAATCGTTTCTCGACCAGCTGAACGAGCAGATGAACATGACGGAACTGACCGAGCAGGAGCGCGACGTGATGGAGTACCTGATAGGCTCGCTGGACGATGACGGGCTGCTGCGCAAATCGCTCTCCCAAATCAGCGACGAGTTGGCCATCTACCACCACGTCGACGTGGCAGAACGGGACATCGAGCACGTACTGCGCAAGCTGCAGGAGTTCGACCCTGCCGGCATCGGCGCCCGTTCACTCCAAGAGTGCCTGTTGCTACAAGTACAGCGCCGCGAACCATCACGCATGAGAGAGCTGATGGAGCTGACGCTACAAGAGTACTTCGAGTTGTTCACCAAGAAACACTGGGCGAAACTGCAACAGGTGCTGAAACTCAGCGACCTGCAGGCACAGACACTCATCAGCGAGCTGCGCAAGCTGAACCCCAAGCCCGGCGCATCTATCAGCGAAACCGTCGGACGCTCGCTGCAACAAATCACCCCCGACTTCATTGTCGACACCCACGACGACGGGACGGTCACTTTCTCACTGAACACGGGCGACATACCTGAGCTGCACGTCTCGCAGTCCTTTACGGACACGCTGAAGGAATATCAGAACGACAAGGAGCACATGAGCCGCCAGATGAAGGAGGCCCTGCTCTATACGAAAAAGAAGGTGGAGGCCGCCCAGGGATTCATAGAGGCCATCCGGATACGCCAGCAGACGCTGACCGCCACCATGCGAGCCATCATCCAGTGGCAACACCGCTTCTTTGAGGATGGCGACGAAGCCTCGCTACGCCCCATGATTCTGAAAGACATTGCCGAGAAGACAGGCCTCGACCTGAGCACCGTCTCACGTGTATCCAACTCCAAATATGCCCTGACCCGCTGGGGAACCTTCCCCTTGCGCTATTTCTTTAGCGACGGCTATGTTACAGCCGACGGAGAGGAACTGTCAACACGCGAAATCAAGGCCGCCCTACGCGAGTTCATCGAGAACGAAAACAAGAAAAAGCCGCTGAGCGACGACATACTGAAAGACCTGCTGAGCCAGAAGGGCTATCCCATCGCCCGACGGACAGTAGCCAAATACAGAGAACAAATGGGAATCCCCATAGCGAGATTGAGGAGAGGAGAGAGATGAAGAGACAAAAGCAAATGATTCTGACAGCCCGCATCATCAGTATGCTGTTTACACCGTTCTACCTGCCCATACTCGGGCTGGCGACACTCTTTACGTTCAGCTACCTGAGCATGTTTCCCCTGGCCTATAAGATACAGGTCCTAGCGCTGGCCTATCTCTTCACCATCCTGCTGCCTACCCTGTTGATACACCTCTACAGACGCTATCAAGGCTGGAGCCTCATCGAACTGGGACACCGCGAACGCCGCATGGTGCCCTATGTCATCTCCATCACCTGCTACTTCACCTGCATCTATGTGATGGAGCGTCTGCACATGCCCCACTTCATGAGCAGCATCATCGTGGCAGCCCTGCTGGTGCAGATGACGTGCGCACTCATCAACATCTGGTGGAAGGTATCCACTCACACGGCTGCCATCGGAGGTGTGGGAGGAGCGTTGTTCGCCTTTGCCTTCTACCTGGGCTTCAACCCCGTATGGTGGCTCTGTCTGGTATTCCTGACAGCAGGTGTACTGGGCAGCAGTCGTATGATTCTCCGCCAGCACAATCTGGCACAGGTCGTGGTCGGCTTCCTGGTAGGATTCTTCTGCGCCGCCACAGCAATACTGTTATCTTGAGAGATGAATGTTAAGAATTAAATAGTTAAAAATAAAAATGAAACCACTTGTAAGCATTATCATGGGCAGCACGTCTGACCTGCCCGTTATGGAGAAAGCCTGCCAACTGCTCAACGAGCTGCAGGTGCCGTTTGAAGTCAATGCCCTTTCGGCCCACCGCACACCTGAGGCTGTAGAGGACTTTGCCCGCGGGGCCAAAGAGCGCGGGCTGAAGGTCATCATCGCTGCTGCCGGCATGGCTGCTGCCCTGCCGGGCGTCATTGCGGCATCGACCACCCTACCCGTCATCGGGGTACCCATCAAGGGTATGCTGGACGGACTGGATGCCATGCTGAGCATCATACAGATGCCCCCGGGCATACCGGTAGCCACCGTCGGCGTCAACGGAGCCCAGAATGCGGCTATCCTTGCCGTGGAAATGCTTGCACTTGCCGACGAGGCTATTGCCAAACGACTGACTGACTATAAGCAGGGACTGAAGGCCAAGATAGAAAAAGCCAACAAGGATTTAGCTGAGGTTAAGTATGAGTACAAGACGAATTAGTACCGTTGCCCACGTAGGAAATATCGCCATTGGCGGCAACAACCCCATCCGCGTCCAGTCGATGGCCACCACTGACACCAACGACACGGAAGGCTGCGTGGCCCAGGCCAAACGCATCATCGATGCAGGAGGCGAGCTGGTGCGCTTCACCACACAGGGCACCCGCGAGGCTGAGAACATGAAGAACATCTCAGCCCGGCTGAAGGCCGACGGCTATCACCAGCCGCTGGTGGCCGACGTTCACTTCACGGCCCATGTGGCCGACATAGCAGCACAATACTGCGAGAAGGTGCGCATCAACCCGGGCAACTATGTCGACCCGGGACGTACCTTCAAGCACCTAGAATATACTGATGAAGAATATGCTGCCGAGTTGCAGAAGATAGAGAACAAGTTGGTGCCGTTCATTAACATCTGCAAGGAACACCATACTGCCGTCCGTATTGGCGTCAACCACGGTTCTCTGTCAGACCGCATCATGTCGCGCTATGGCGATACTCCAGAAGGCATCGTAGAGAGTTGCATGGAGTTCCTACGCATCTTCAAGCGTGAAGCATTCAACGATATAGTCATTAGCATCAAGGCCAGCAATACGGTGGTGATGGTCCAGTCGGTACGCCTGTTGGTAAAGGCCATGGATGCTGAAGATATGCACTATCCGCTGCATCTGGGTGTGACAGAAGCCGGCGAAGGTGAGGACGGCCGCATCAAGTCGGCAGTAGGCATTGGCGCCTTGCTGACTGAGGGCATTGGAGACACCATCCGCGTCTCGCTGAGCGAAGAGCCTGAATACGAGATTCCTGTAGCGCGCAAACTGGTAGAACTGATTCCCGAGTGCACCCGGCTGCGTCAGGAGGCTGAGTCTAATATCCATAACGATACCATCATGTTAACACTGGACGCCCCCGATTGGGAAACGCTACAGCTGAAAGCCTCGATGGCCGTGGGGGCACTGCTCATAGACAGGAAAGCCACGAAACTGGTGATTAAGGTCAATGAGACTAGTGGGACTAGTTTAACTAACGAAGCTAAGTTAACCAATCTGGCAGATGCCATCCTGCAGGCTGCTCGCATCAAGTTTACCAAGACTGAATACATCTCTTGCCCAGGCTGCGGACGTACCTTATATAATCTGCAGGATACTATTGCCCGCATCAAGGCAGCCACTCAACACCTGGTCGGTGTGAAGATTGGTATCATGGGATGTATTGTCAACGGTCCTGGTGAGATGGCTGATGCCGATTACGGCTATGTAGGTGCCGGCAGAGGCAAGATTTCGCTCTACAAGCAAAAAGTCTGCGTCGAGAAAAACATCCCAGAGGCAGAAGCCGTGGACAAACTGTTAAAACTGATTGAAAGTGATGAGAAAGTTCTATAGATTCTTACGGTAGCAGCGGTGGCGGCGATGGATGCGGGATTCCAGATACTGCCACTGCGAGCGCACGCCCTCATTAGATTCCATCTGGGGCATGGCCTCAGCATATTCGAAACCATAGCGCTGGAACCACTGTATCAGGTCATCGAAAATCAGCGCATTGGCACCCTTGGCCCTGTATTCCGGCAACACGCCGATGAGCAACAGGTCTACCACCTTAGTCTTGTGCCACTTCAGCGTGCGCAGCAGATGCCACCAGCCAAAAGGCAGCATACGACCGTCACGCGTTTTGCGGAGGGCAGAAGTAAAGGAAGGGAAGGTAATACCGAAACCAATCAGCTGATGGTTGGTCGTGTTCCAGTCCTCAATGCCTGTTACCAAATTCAAGTCAGCAATCTTGATATACTCGTCTACCAACTGGTTGATCTGACGGTCGGACAGCTGAGAATAGCCATAGAGGTCTTTGTAAGTCGCATTGATAATGCCAAAGATTTCGCGTCCCTTGCCACCATCTAACAACTCCTTGCGTGTAAATTTGTGCACGTGCAGATTGTAACGCTTGCTCACCATCTGGGCAATCTTATGGAACTTATCGGGGACTACTTCAGGTACCTTTACCTTGTATTCCATATAGTCATTATCCTTCTCAAAGCCTCCCAACTGTTCAATATGCTGCTGGTAGTAAGGATAGTTATAATTGATATACATGGTAGCATCCTCATTAAAACCCTCAATGAGCAGTCCCTCACGGTCCATGTCCGTGAAACCTAAAGGCCCGGCTATCTCGGTCATACCACGCTCACGTCCCCATTGCTCGACAGTCTCCAGCAAAGCTCTTGACACCTCACTGTCATCGATGAAGTCAAGCCATCCAAAACGTACCTGCTTACGCTGCCAGCGTTGGTTGGCTCGATGGTTGATAATAGCAGCTACACGCCCCACAGCCTTGCCATTCTTGTAAGCCAAGAAATAGTCAGCCTCGCAACACTCAAAGGCTGCATTGCGGTCACTGCGCAATGTATTCATTTCATCAGTAAACAGAAATGGCACTGCATACGGACAGTCCCGATACATGTCATAATGAAACTGGACGAACTGTTTTAGTCCGTTCAACCCTTCCATCCGTCTGACTTCGATTGGTTTCATAGCGCAAAGGTACAAAGTTTTTTCAAATAAGCAATAAAAAAACAGAAAAACTTCGTACCTTTGCAGCATGAAAGAGAAGATACTGATAACGGGAGCCAGTGGGTTCATTGGTTCGTTTATTGTAGAGGAGGCCCTGAATAGAGGGTTCGAAGTATGGGCTGCTGTCAGAAAAAGCAGTAGCCGACAATTCCTCCAGGATGAGCGACTACGGCTGATAGAACTGGACTTGGGCTCTGAGAACCGGCTGAAAGAGCAGATGAAAGACTGCCGCTTCGACTATGTCGTACACGCTGCCGGTGTGACGAAATGCCTGAACAAAGCTGATTTCCGACGTATCAATACGGAAGGCACCAAGCATTTGGTCAAAGCGCTGTCAGCCCTTGACATGCCGCTGAAACGTTTCGTCTATCTCAGTTCATTAAGTATCATGGGAGCCATCCGTGAACAACAACCATACACTGAAATCTTAGAAAGCGATACCCCTAAGCCCAATACGGCCTACGGCAAGAGTAAGCTGGAAGCTGAACAATGGCTGGAAACACAAAATATACCTTATATTATATTAAGGCCGACGGGTGTCTATGGACCACGCGAGCGCGACTACTTCATGATGGCCAAAAGCATCAAGGCACACACAGATTTTGCCGTAGGCTACAAACAACAGGACATCACCTTCGTCTATGTCACCGACGTCGTTCAAGCCGTCTTCCTGGCATTGGAGAAAGGACAGACGGGACGCAAGTATTTCCTGTCTGACGGCGAAGTATACCAGTCGTCAACTTTCAGCGACCTGATACGCCACGAGCTGGGCAATCCATGGTGGATTCGCATCACAGCACCTATCTGGCTGTTGCGTATCATCACCTTCTTTGGTGAGTTTGTTGGACATTTGACAGGTCAGGTGACGGCACTAAACAACGACAAATATAACATCATGCGACAGCGCAACTGGCGCTGCGACATCGAACCTGCGCGTCAGGAACTCGGCTATCAGCCAAAGGTCAAACTGGAAGAAGGTGTACGCAGGAGCATACAATGGTACAAAGAAAACAAATGGCTGTGAAGAAGGGACTGTTAGCGGTAGAGTGGATAGCGATGGGCTATCTGTTGCTGACGCTGCTGATGATGGCAGTGCTGTGGGACAAGCTGGTGTCCCCTGAGCAGATGATCAAAGGACGCATCACGTTTGTCCTGGTGACACTGGCCGCTTGGGGTGTCTACTGGCTGAAGCCCTGCCGACTGACCATGTTCCTGCGCATCGCCGTTCAGATGGTATTTCTCTCATGGTGGTATCCCGACACTTATGAACTGAATCGTGCATTACCCAACCTCGACCATGTGTTTGCAAGCTGCGAGCAGGCTATTTTCGGTTGTCAACCAGCATTGTTATTCTCCCAAAAGGTTCCCTGGGGATGGTTCTCAGAACTGATGTGCATGGGATATGTCAGCTATTTCCCCTTGATGTCTATCTTGCTGATTTACTATTTCTTCTGCCGGTATGAAGAGTTCCTCAAGGCTGCATTCGTGCTGTTGGGGGCATTCTTTATCTTCTATGTAATCTTTATCCTCTTGCCCGTTACAGGTCCGCAATTCTACTACCTGGCTGTCGGTCCAGAGCAGATTGCCGCAGGTGTTTTCCCAAATCTAGGCGATTGGTTCCTGACACACAGCGAGCGAATGGCAGCACCAGGATGGACAGACGGTTTCTTTTATCACATACTTGAGATGACACACGATGCAGGCGAACGACCTACTGCTGCCTTCCCCAGCAGTCACGTGGGTATAACAACGGTTGTCATGCTGTTGGCTCGTCGCACTGGTAGTTGCAAGCTGGTACTGGGAATGCTACCGTTCTATATACTGATGTGCCTGTCAACGGTTTACATCTTAGCCCATTATGCCATTGACGCATTAACCGGACTCATCACTGGAGTTATGTTATACTTTGCACTCATACGTCTCAGCAAACGGTTTGCTTGACATAAATCAATCCACAAACAACACTTTTTGGCAGAAATATTTGGTAGGTTAAGAATTATTTCCTACCTTTGCAAGCGAATGCAGCACCACACTCAGACCTTTAGGTCAGAAAATGCAGACATAGTAGAAAACAATAAATCTCTGACGGAAAGACGAGTCGGAGTTCTTTTTTTGTTTACATCTAAAGCATTAAATAGAAATTATAAAATTTAAAATTGAAAATATGGCTTATATGTCACAAGAAGGCTATGACAAACTGATAGCCGAACTACATCGCCTGGAAGCGATAGAACGCCCCAAAGCCTCAGCAGCCATTGCTGAAGCCAGAGAGAAGGGTGACCTGAGTGAAAACAGTGAGTACGATGCCGCCAAGGAGGCTCAGGCTCATCTGGAAGACAAGATCAACAAGTTGAAGACCACCATCAGCGAGGCCAAGGTGGTTGATACCTCCCGTCTGAGTACTGACAGCGTTCAGATTCTGACCAAGGTAGAGATGACCAATCTGACCACTCAGGCCAAAATGTCATACACCATTGTCAGCGAGAACGAGGCCGATTTGCGTGCAGGTAAAATCAGTATCAAGACTCCTATTGCCCAGGGACTGTTAGGCAAGAAGGTGGGCGACGAAGTGGAAATACAGATACCCCGCGGCACCATCAAGCTGCGCATTGAGAACATCTCGATTGCGTAAGGGAGAGAAATTTCGAGATTTCGAAACATCCAAACGTCACATCATTAACAGAAGAAAACCCATGGATATTTTTTCAAAGATTGCTGCTGGGGAGATTCCCAGCTACAAAGTAGCAGAGAACGACGAGTTCTATGCTTTCCTTGACATCAATCCGCTGGTGAAGGGCCACACGCTGGTAATTCCCCGCCGCGAGGTAGACTACTTCTTCGACATGGAGGATGACGAGCTGGCCCGCTATCAGCAGTTTGCCAAGCGCGTAGCCGCAGCCATCAAGAAGGCTTTCCCCTGCCGTAAAGTGGCTCAGGTGGTATTAGGTCTGGAAGTGGCCCATGCCCATATCCACCTCATCCCCATGCAGAGCGAAGCTGATGCCGACTTCCGTCGCGAGAAGCTGAAACTGAGCGAGGATGAGTTCAAGGAGATTGCCACCAAGATTCAAAAAGAGTTCGTATGATACTACTGAGTTTTGATACGGAGGAGTTCGATGTGCCTCGTGAGCACGGAGTAGACTTCTCACTGGAAGATGGAATGAAAGTGTCCGTAGAAGGCACCAACCGCATTCTTGACGTGCTGAAACAAAATGGCGTCAAGGCCACATTTTTTTGTACAGGTAACTTTGCCGAACAGGCACCTGAAGTGATGCAACGCATCGTGGATGAAGGCCATGAGGTGGCTTGTCATGGCGTAGACCACTGGCAACCCCAAGTAACGGACTTTGCCGTATCAAAACAAATTGTAGAACGTGTGACGGGCCGTCAGGTGTATGGCTATCGTCAGCCTCGTATGTTTCCCGTCAGCGACAGCGAAATAGAAAAGGCTGGCTACAAGTATAACTCCTCATTGAACCCTGCCTTCATACCAGGACGCTATATGCACCTCACAGAACCACGTACATGGTTTATGAAGGGTGGAGTGATGCAAATACCGGCTTCTGTAACCCCATGGGTGCGTTTCCCGTTGTTCTGGTTAGCGTTGCACAACCTACCAGAGGCTCTATACCATGCATTGGTACGTCGCACGCTGAACCACGACGGCTATTTCGTCACTTATTTCCATCCGTGGGAATTCTACGACCTCAAGGAGCATCCTGAGTTCAAGATGCCTTTCATTATCAAGAACCATAGTGGCCGTCAGATGATGCAACGCCTGGACAACCTCATCAAGATGCTGAAATCACGCCAACAGGAGTTTATCACGTTTACGGAATTCGTTGACCGCCAATCATAATGGCTTACTATTTCTTGAATGCAAAGAACTTCTGCCCAACATAATTTATGACCATAAACAGCACCGTGCCTACCAACATGGCAATGTTCTCTACGACGACCTTGCTAAAGTTCATGCTTTCCAAGGCATAGCGCGTCAGATTCAGAGCCAGACTATAGGCTATCAGATAGCAGACGACTATGTTCAGTGCAAATTTGAGGATGCTCTTCCAATCAGTACCTTGATAGTGAAAAGTAAAATGCTTGTTGAGAAAATAGCTGAGGATACTTCCGAAGAAGTAATCACAAAATGAGCTGAACCAGTAACTACAGCCAAAGGCATTGTAAAGCACGAACATAATCATCGTGCCAAACAATGTATTGACGACACCCACAATCAGGAAGGTAAGGAAAGTCTTATCGAATACTTGACGCTGCATAAGCATTATTCTTTTGGGTGCAAAAGTACAAAAAAAATGAGAGTAAGACACTAAAAGTTGAATTTATTTAGTACCTTTGCAGCATAAATAGGATTTTGTGATTTCACGAACTGAAAAAAATGATAAAATTAGCAACAGTTTCTCCATGCTATAATGAAGAAGAAGTGCTAAGACATTCTGTAGAGCGTCTGACGGCATTGTTTGAGCGTATGATTAGTGAAGGTCTCATCAGCAAGGACAGTATGATGGTCTTTGTCAATGACGGCAGCCGCGACAACACTTGGCAGATCATAGAGGACTTACATCAAGAGAATCCCTTTGTCAAAGGCATCAATCTGGCACGTAACGTGGGACACCAGAATGCCATCATGGCCGGTATGATGACTGCAAAGGATTGGGCTGATGCCGTAGTGACTATTGATGCAGACCTGCAGGATGATATCGAGTGTATCCCACAGATGGTTAAACTGTTTGGGGAAGGTAATGAAATCATATATGGTGTCAAGACATCACGTAAAGCCGACCCGCTGATGAAGCGCATGACTGCTCAGGCATTCTACAAGCTCCAAAGTTCGATGGGCGTGGAAAGTGTCTATAACCACGCTGATTTCCGACTGATGAGCAAACGTTCTCTTGACATGCTGGCCAGTTACAAAGAGCACAACCTCTACCTGCGAGGTCTTATACCGCATATCGGTCTGCAGACTACTACCGTAGACGATGTCATCAGCGAGCGCTATGCTGGCTCATCGAAATATACGCTAAGCAAAATGCTGGGATTAGCATTGAACGGCATTACGGCTTTCAGCATCAAACCGATGTATGCTATTTTCTATTTAGGTTTGGTATTTCTCTTCATCAGTTTCCTTATCGGATGCTATGTGCTTCACGCTTTGATTGTGCATACAGCCGTTCCTGGCTGGGCTTCGCTTATCCTCAGTATCTGGTTGGTTGGAGGATTCATACTGACATCAATGGGAGTTACCGGTGTCTATATCGGCAAGATATACACAGAAGTCAAGCGTCGTCCTCTTTATCATATTAAGGAAATTATCTGATGAGAGCTATGAAGAAAGTTTTAGATGCTGTCAAATGGTTTTTTTTAGACTGCCGATGCTTGTTTTGGCTGGGCATGACTATCACACTACTTGCCACGACAATAGAAGTAGTAAGAGGACGCAACACCAACTATTTTGACTACCAGGACTCTACCCGGATGTTCTGGGAAGGACTAACTCCCTATACGCTGGAGTTCGCACAGGCTCATTCACTCTACTTCCTCTATCTGCCTGTGTTCTGCGTACTCTTCGCACCCATTTTCCTGTTACCATGGTGGCTGGGCCCTTACATTTGGAACATAGGCAATTTTGTCTTGTTTTCGTTGGCCATTTGGATGTTGCCTAAGCCATTAGCCCCTCATCGTACCAAGATATACCTTTTTCTGTTGTCAGTACTCATGCAGAGTATTTTCTGCTATCAGTACAACACGGTCGTCTGCTACATCTTTATCTTCGCGTTCATCCTATTGGAAAAGAACAAGCCATTTTGGGCCGTTCTGCTTATCATGATTTCGGCTACCACCAAGGTTTATGGTTTGGCAGAATTGGCCATTCTGTTCTGCTACCCTAAGGTGTGGCGCAATTTCGGCTATGCCATTCTGTGTGGTGCAGTGCTTTTGATGTTGCCGGCCCTTAATCCTCATGTGCACAGCCTGAGCGCACTGTATCAGGGGACGTTGGACATGATTAACGACCATCACTCCTCTGCAGACTATATAGGAATACTTTTTGCACGAGGGCTAAAGCCACTGCTGCTTCCCAACTATCGCATCGTTCAGATTGCTGTACTTGCGATACTGGGACTGCTCTTCTTCTGGAGACACCAGCGCTGGCACGACTTCCGATTCCGTGTTCAGGCCTTAGCAGTCATCATGGGCTATATTATTTTATTTAGTGATAGTCCCGAGACGCACACCTATATTATAGCTCTGTCAAGCTATCAGATGGCTTTCTGGCTGCAACCCAGACGGACATGGCTTGACTGGACATTGTTTTGGCTACTGGTGGTCAACTTCAGCATCTTGCCTACTGACGTGCTTTGCCCTGCCTGGCTCCATGAGTTTATCCACAAGACGTTCTGGCTCGATGTCTATACCTATTTCTTCTGCTGGCTCCGCATTGTGTGGTGGGCTGTAGGACCGGACAGAAGTATGAGGTATGAGGTAAGAAGTCAGAAGTTCGAGCTCAAAATTCTATTGCCGTTAGTGATGTTGTTGCTGCCATTGGGTGCAATGGCTCAACGCAGACCTGCCACCAAAGTCTTTACAGTAAAAGGTGTCCAGTTTAAGATGCAGTTTGTCCAAGGCGGCACATTTACGATGGGTGCCCTGCCTCACGACACATTGGCCGATGACGATGAAGTTCGCCATCGAGTCCTTGTCAATAACTTCTATATGGGCGAAACTGAAGTCACACAGGAATTGTGGGAAGCCGTCATGCCGAAAAACCGTTCCAAACATCGTGGTAATGGCCAGTGGCCGGTAGAATATGTTACCTACGACATGTGCAAGGACTTCATCAGCAGATTGAATGTGCTGACTGGCGAACATTTTCGTCTGCCCACCGAGGCCGAATGGGAATATGCAGCCCGCGGCGGAAAGAAGTCAAAAGGATATCTCTATGCAGGCAGCAATAGTATCGAAGAGGTGGCCTATAAGAATATGGAAGAACGCATACCAATGCCTGTAGCCCGGTTCAAACCCAACGAATTAGGACTTTATGACATGTCAGGAAACGTATGGGAATGGTGTGAAGACTGGTATCGGAAGACACCTGCCAGCAAGCCGTCAAGCAACTTCCACGTCATCCGCGGGGGAGGCTATGACTGCAGTCCCCGCTATTGTCGTTCGACGAATCGCTACTTCTATGACCAACGCCGACGACGTGACTTGGTAGGTTTCCGTCTGGCTCTTTAAAACTACTTAATAGGGGTTTCCAACTAGTTTTGCGAAAGTACGCTTTAACAATATGCGCCTGTGCACCCCTTTCAGGTCCGTATGCCTGATACGCTGCAATTCATCCTCCAGCGTGCTACGCTCACGATAGGATTGGACAAAGAATTCTGCAATGTAACGACACCAAAAGTATTTATAATGCCAATAATGACCTATCCATTGTTTGGCTTCCACCATTTGTCTTGAACTTTCCTCCAAGGCTATCGACAATGCATATTGCTCAACCGTTATCGGCTCAGAACCATCGTCAAGCATCCCGTCACAGACTGCCAGTGCCAAATCTGTGGTTTTTACCACCAGTTCCGCAGGAATAGCTACTACACCAGCATTCCACATATGATACTGGCGTCCTATAGTGATACCTGCATAGGTTTTTCCGTTCACAGTTTGCCACATACTGAGCGATTTCTGTTTCATGTCGCCAGGACAACCCTCGTCCAAGTGCATTAACCCACAGCCGTCAGCCAGCAGGGCCTTGATGTCGGCCAAATTTCCGTGCAAGAAAGTGTCACCATCGAGATACATCATGGACTTGTCGGGTGACATCTGTGCAATTTGCTGCAACACCTTGATCTTCACACGCCAGAAGAAATCGTGCTTCCCACGCCACTCCTTGATGCACTCCTGAGTTATCGGCAGGATGACAACCCGATTCAAACCGCTATATATAGTAGGGGTATCCGTCACTACATAAACCGTATCGTCGTCACTGGCCTGTGCAAGAATGGTGCGTAAAGAAAAGCTCACCTGCATGTGTATCACGGTGTTACCACCAATTACAAAATAGACAATATTCATAAAGGTCAATGCATTGTTTTCTGCAAAATTACTGATTTTTCTGCAATTACCAAAGATTTTACTATAAAAACTGACTTTTCTTACCTATCAGTAGAAGGCGAGTGAAAATTATTTTGTACCTTTGCATTCAAAAATCATCGAATGATATTCGCAAGAGACAAAAGCCAGATGTGCAACAATCTGTTGCAGTTTGCCCATGTTTATGCCTGGGGGCGGGAGCATGGCCGTAAGGTGATGTCGATGCGCTTCAGCTACAAGTATCCGTATTTCCAGATTACCCACTCCCCGTACGTCAGTTTCCCCCTCTATGTGCTGGCAAAATTTCTGGCAGCCGTTAAACTGTTGCCAACAGCAAGTTTCAAGCACGACGACTGTGACACAGAAGCGTTGGAACAAAAGATGCTACGCCACAAGCATATTGTGGTCAGTGGATGGTATGTGAGATACTATGACCTGTTCTTGAAATATCGTGATGAAATATGCCATCTGTTTACCATCGACCCGTCATATACGGAGCCTGTCAGGACCAAGATGAAAGAATGGACGGGGCTCAAATTAGGCGTACACATCCGCCGTGGCGATTATGCGGTGTGGAAAGACGGAATCTATTGCTATAACGATGCTGTCTATGCCGATTTTATCAAACAATTCGCTGCGCTGAAACCAGAACAGGACATTGACGTATTTCTTTCTACCAACGCCCCTGAGGTGTCGGCAACCAAGTTCGAGGCGCTTCTACAAGACGCAGGTCCTCGCCTTCGCATTCATCTCCTTGGCGGCAATGCGGTGGAAGATTTGTTCATGTTGTCTGAATGCGACTTTATCCTCGGTCCTCCCAGCACCTACTCACTGGTAGCAGCGATGTACCGTGACATTCCGCTTTGCCGAATGGATCAGGTCTGTACCAGCGGTCTTGAACTTTCTGATTTCAAGCCCTTTGACTACTGGTTCCGAAAAATCATTTAATAAGATCAAGCCTGATGAATAAATTTACCCAAATATTCCAGTTGCCTTTTTGGCGTGACAAACGAACTATGTTCTCGCTGTGGATGCTGATGGTCATCATTTCCATTGGTCTTCACATGCACAACTTCAATAATTACCTTATCTATAAATATACTTTCTGGCACGCCCTTGAAGGAAAAAGTCTTTTTGAAAGTCACGGAGACCACTATGACGTAAACCACTATGGCCCTATCTATAGCCTCATCATGGCTCCCTTTGCCGTTATCCCGTCGATTTGGGTAGGCGTAGCCTTGTGGCACCTGACCTTAGCCTTGTTTCTTTGGTGGGCCATTAGGAAAAGTACACTCACCGTAGAGCAACAGGTGGTTGTCATTTGGCTGACAGCCCATGAGATGCTCAATGCCTTGGGCATGTCGCAATTCAATGTGGCCACAGCAGCCATGATACTACTCACCTATACTGCCATTCGTCGTGGTCAAGATATGTGGGCAGCTTTCTGGATTGTGTTAGGTACACTGGTTAAACTATACGGCATCGTTGGTCTGACTTTTTTCTTCTTCGCCAAGAGTAAGCCCAAATTCGTGATGTGGCTGATGGTCTGGACGGTAGTACTCATTGCACTGCCGATGCCTTTCTTTGGCATTGAGTATGAGTTGGGCCAATATGCGGAATGGTTCAAATGCCTGTCAGAGAAAGCAGACGAAAACATGCTCTCCGACTTCCAGAACATCAGTCTGCTGGGCATGGTGCGCAAGATTGGCTATGCTGTCACAGCCGGGCTGCCTGCTTACTATGAGGTTTTTGAGAGCGCAGGAAAGCAATACGATGCAACCAACTGGTGGGTGTCAACATGGAATGACTTGTGGATTATTATACCCGCCATGGTATACAGCGCCCTGCCTTGGCTTCGCTTCAAACAATACCGTTCGCACTCGTTCCAACTCATGTGTCTGGCACTGGTGATGATGATAGTCAACATCCTGAGTACGGGCTCCGAAAACAGCAGTTACATCATCGCCATGTTAGGTGTGGCCATCTGGTACATTGCCGTGCCTTGGAAGCGCAGTCGCCTTGACCTTTACCTGCTGATTTTCTGCTTCTTTCTGACTTCACTCTCCTGCACCGATATCTTCCCTGCATATATCAGAACTTTCTGGATCAGAGCCTTCTCGCTAAAAGCTCTACCCGTGGTTGTCATTTGGATGAAATTGGTATGGGAGATGTGCACCAAAGACTATCGTGAGCCTAACAGATCCTGGTAAATATGCATCATCTGGCCGGCAACATCATGACCTTCGAAGCGACGGACATACGCTCGGCTGCGTCGTATACGTTCATCCCTGCCTTCAGCCCCTGCCAACACCTGCCGGACGGCATTTGAAAAATCCTCTACAGCATCAGGACCTACATAAAGGTTATCGGGTCCCCCAGCCTCTTCAAGACACGATCCTGTGCAGGCCACAACAGGCAGACCGCTATGAATAGCCTCAATGATGGGAATGCCAAAGCCTTCGTAGCGCGAGGGATAGACAAACACTTCTGCCAACTGGTAGAGGGCTGCCAGTTCCTCGTCACTGACTCCATTCAGAAAGTGAATACGACTGTTCTTGGGAAACTCCTTCACATAGTCCGTCTGTCGCCCTACCGCCACAAGATAAACATCCGCAGGGAGCAAGTCCAGTGCTTTGACAGCCAACATCAGGTTCTTCCTGCGCTCTATAGTTCCCACACTCAACAGGAAGCGCTGCGGAAGCCTGTACTTCTGTCGGACCTGCTGGAGGACTTCCTCTTGTAACAGGGCCTTGAACTTAGGGGCACAACTCTGATAGACCACCTCAATCTTTTCCTCAGGGACTCCACCCAGTTCCATCACATCCTGCTTTGTACGCTCACTAATCGCTATGATGCGGTCAGCCTCCCGGCAGGTATAGCGAAACTTCCAGGCATATATCTTTGCGTCGAGCCAATGGTAGTATTCCGGATGGCGTAGGAAAATCAGGTCGTGGATAGTTACCACACTCTTAATGCCTGATGCTTTCAGCCCTCGGGGCAGTTCGCCCGTCAGGCCATGAAATAGCCGCACTCCATCACGCTGCATATCACGGATAATGCCTTTCCCGATACGCCACAACGAACGTTGGAAACTCAAACTGGCCTCAGGGTAAGTCCATGCTATTCTTGGCGAGGAGGAAACCTTCGCGCGTAAGTCTGACCGTCCTTCGTCAGGTGCGTAGAGCCGGAAATGCCAGTCATCACTACTGGCAGCCACCAAATCGTTGACCAGTGTCCGCCCGTAGTTGCCCAGCCCCGTGCTGTTGCGCACCAGCCGTTTGGCATCAAATCCTATTATCATGTCCTGTTGCATCTCCAATCAGTTATTGATAGTGTCCGTTGGTCACCTCGAAATACTTTTTTAACACTAATAGCGATATCAGTTTTTCCCGATCACGATCACGAAACTGCTCTACATACGCATGAGCATGGCGGATGATGGCCTCAGCCTCGTCTGGGTGCTCAATATAATAGGTCAACCGTTCCTCCAAATCGGAGAAGTCATCTTTCACCTCGATATAATGGTAGTTAGGCTTGAGTGTACCCTCCATGAACCAGGTTTCCTGCGTCAAACGTGGCGTAACAGCAATGGAGTTTGACGACATCACCCACTTCAAGTTTGATGCCACATCGTTGCCTTCGAGCGACATGATGAACTTATAGTCCAAATGCTCTCCGATGGTCATCTTGGCTTTTTGCCATTCTGGGTGATTCTCTGGGCAATTCGTAGAAGCTGCATCCACCATAGGGGTACCCACCCATCGCAGCATAAAACGGTCGCGATTCTCCTTACGAGGACCTAAGTCACCACGGAAAATGGCTTTATTGAGTTTGTCGCGCCACTTCTTCCGATCATCAACAAAGAGGAAATGGCGGTTCTTGTCAAGATTCAAGATAACGGAATTCTCATTGTGTTCGACGATGGGACGGTTTTTGACTATCGCGGGTTCTGGAGCCACATAAGGTTTGTCGCCTGCGTCAAGTATCCAACGCAGTTCCTGATTGAAGTAGCGGGCATACTCCATGGAATCGAAATAATAAGTTTTCTGTCCAGTTACTTCTTGGTCACGCAGACGGATGGCCTTCTCGTCCCACTGGTTTTGGTCGAAGGTACTATCGGCTGACAACTTACAATAGTAGTCTGCACGCTGATAGATGTAGTCTCTGTCCGGACGACTCTCTATCTTCTCAAGTTGATGTCCGAGCTGCATTTGTGAAAACACCTTTGGAGTGTACTCTCTCAAATAGCTTCGAAGATAGTATTTCAGATTGCTATTCTTACCACTATGCAGCATATAATATATTTTCCTTTGGTCCATCTCTTATCTAAAATAATATAGAAGATGTTTGTAAATACGCTTATAGAACCACTTCAAACGCTTATAGGGACGTGGTTTGGTAGGAATAGTAGTCGGCATGGAGCCATCAGCACTGCACTGGCAGGCCAAGCAAGGGTGGCTCCAAAGCGATAACAACTGTCCACACTTGATGAGCCGACAATGCAAACAGTCGCTGGTTGTATCAGATTTGTGCTCAGTCACATAGTCCATAATGACCTGTGCTGCCTGACGGCTCAAATAATAACAACCGGCATAGCGGTCTCTGTCAGCAGGATAGAGCAATTGTCCCTTCACACGTCTGCTCCTGGGTACGAACAAGAGGCTACTCTCCTCGTAGTTGATGATAACAGGTTGGCCCGCATAGCGTAGGGCACACTCTTCCATGCTTTTGGCAAACATGAGCCGAAAGTGAGGATAGAAGCGCAAATCGTCTTCTATGATGAGCGCCCCTTCCAGCTGATGGTCAAGGATATACTGTGTGGCCAACAGATGTTTGTAGGCACAACTGGTACGTGGAAATGGCCCGTACATAGTATCGGGCTTGCCATCATGCACAAAATAACGGTCAAGAACCTCTGGCGTAAGGTCTTCTATATTGCCATCCAAAATAAAATGGAATGGAAGTCCCTGCCGGTCTAACTGCTCCTGTATGAACTTCCTGCGCTCTTCCTGTCCCCGTACGTGGACAACGAGTACCATTGTATCTGCCATGAACAACCAAATTAAGTGAATGATGGACAAAGGTACGAAAAAAAACAATATCTTGGCTTTTTTCTGATAGAAAACTTCCTTTTCCTTGGTAATTTGTTGTGTTTTCACTATCTTTGCAGCTGAATGAAATAAAATCAAGATGATTCCAAAGAAGATACACTACTGCTGGCTGAGTGATAACCCATTTCCCAAGAAGATTAGGAAGTGCATGGATACGTGGCAGAAGACACATCCAGATTATGAAATCATTCGTTGGAGTACCAAGAATTTTGATATCAACTCGGTACCGTACGTCAAGGAGGCTTATGAAGCCCGAAAATGGGCCTTCGCTGCCGACTATATCCGCATGTATGCCCTCTATACGCAGGGGGGTATTTATCTGGATACTGACGTAGTGTTGCTCAAGCGATTTGATGATTTTCTGGACAATGCCTTCTTCTCAAGTATGGAGTATCACCCCATCCAGATAGAGAAATGTGGCTCCATGCAATATATCGACACTGATGGCCACCGTACTGCAGATATATTCATAGAGGGCATCCAGATACAGGCTGCCGTCATGGGAGCCGAAATAAGGAGTCCTTTCGTCAAGGAAGTGCTCGACTGGTATCAGGACAAACACTTCGTCAATGAAGACGGAACCCTGTGCACTAATGTACTCTCACCTTATATTTATGCAAGGGTGGCAGAGTCAAAAGGCTTTATCTATAAAGACATCGACCAGCAGTTGCCAGGGCGCATCCACATCTATCCGTCAGAGACTTTT
Source organism: uncultured Prevotella sp. (assembly GCA_946628315.1). GTDB lineage: Bacteria > Bacteroidota > Bacteroidia > Bacteroidales > Bacteroidaceae > Prevotella. Next base: position 11,935 of record CAMOWH010000013.1, on the reverse strand, counting down.
GCAGGCAACAAACATGAGGTGACGAAAAACAGTTACGCCATCCACATGTGTGCCCATTCATGGCATCTGACACCATGGGAGAAGATTCGCCGCTTCTTCGGAATGAACAAGAAACACCAACAAGTCAATGGGATATAATAAGGAAAGATACAAGACGCTGAAGCACATGGCATATCGGTTGGCACTATGTGGATGGTATTTGCTGTCGTTGATGCCGCTGTGGGTACACTATCTGCTAAGCGACTTACTCTACATCATTGTCTATCGTCTGATTGGATACAGAAAGAAGGTGGTTAGAAGCAACCTCAAGACATCATTCCCTGAGAAGACCGAAAAGGAACTGCTACAAATAGAAAAAGGATTCTATCACTTTCTGGGCGACTATCTGGCAGAGAGTGTAAAACTGATGAGTATTAGCAAGAAGAACCTGAAGAAACGACTGGTTTTCAAGGGTACGGAATTGGTTGACAAGTGCGTCCATGAAGGACAGTCGTGCGCCGTCTATCTGGGGCACTATTGTAACTGGGAGTGGATCACCTCGCTACCCCTATGGGTAACGCCCAAGGCACAGTGCGGACAATTATATCACCCGTTGGAAAATACGGTTGCCGACTTGTTGTTCCTGCGTTTGCGCCAGCGTTTAGGAGCCCTCTGCATTCCCATGAATGACACTCTGCGCAAGCTGTTGCAATTCCGTCAGCAGGGCCAACCCGTAGTCATCGGCTATATTTCTGACCAGAAACCTTATTGGACCAATATTCACCACTGGGTAGACTTCCTGCACCACGACACTCCTGTGTTGACAGGCACTGAGCGCATTGCCCGCAAAATGAACCATGCCGTGTTCTATATGGATGTGCGACGTATTCGTCGCGGCTATTACGAGGCAGAATTCAAACTCATTACCCGTGAGCCCCAGCAGATGCCGGAATTCAAGTTGACTGACATTTATTATCAAATGTTGGAAGAAAGCATCCGCCGGGCACCGGAGTTCTGGCTATGGAGTCACAAGCGTTGGTCACGCACGCGTGAGGAATTCAACGAAAACTGGGAAGTAGTGAACGGAAAGGTTGTGCCTAAGGCATCAATCGATTCTGTGTCATGCGCTCCATATATTGCTGGATGATGGCTTTCAGTTCACGTTCCATCTGCTGCTGATGGCTGATGACCGATGGCTGATGTATAAGGTTGTGTTGCATCAGCGAGTCAGAGAGACTATAGAAGGCCTTTGACTGCTGTCCGTCGAACTGTAACACGCAGCCATTCTTGACATACTGATAGATGCCATTCAGGTAGTTGACAGCCCAGGTATTCTCGGACGGTGTATTCAGCACATCGATGCCAAAACCAAGATAGGGCTTCTGATAACCTAACTTCCCTAAAATAGTGGGCAGGATGTCTATCTGCTGGGCAATCTTATCTTCCATACGTCCATTCGGCTGACTGGGCTCATATATAATAATAGGTGAGCAGAAGCCGCCAAGGTCGGTCTGGTACTCTACATGGTCGCTCATATTGGTATGGTCGCTGGTCAGCACAAAGATGGTGTTCTTGAACCAAGCCTGGCGACTGGCGGTCTGGAAGAACCGGCCTATGGCCATATCTGTATAGCGGATGCATTTATGCATGGCAATACCTTCTTCGGGATAAACATCCTTGTATTTCTCCGGGACTGCATAAGGGTGATGGCTGGAAGCAGTAAAGACAGCCGTCATGAAGGGCTGTTGCATCTCAGACATCTTAGTAGCATAGTATTGCAGGAACGGCTCGTCCCAGATAGCCCATGTGCCGTCGAAGTCGTCTGTGCCATGGGCTTCTTCATATTCAGTACGACCATAATAGTGCTGAAAGCCCGTCTTGCGTGCAAAAGCCTGAAAACCCATCGAACCATTCTGTGCCCCGTGGAAGAAGGCGGTCTCGTAGCCTTCTTGTCCCAAGATACCTGCCAGTCCCGTATAGTCGTTCATTGAGGATGGAGTCAGGATGAAAGGCTCTACGAACATCGGAATGCTTGACAGAATGCTGGGCATACCGTCTATCGACTTGCGACCGTTACAAAAACTATAGCGGAACGTGGTGCTTTTGCTGATAAGGGAATCGACATAAGGCGTATAGCCTTTATATTTACCTTTTTCTAAGTCTTTGTTCAAGGCTCCGATGTACTCGCGGCCGAAGCTTTCGATAATCAAGACAACGACGTTCTTTTTAGTCATACTAGTTGAACTAGTTATACTATATTTATTAGCGTGCACGGGAGTATAGACAGCCTCCAAGTCTTCCGCTGTTTCATAATAGCGTGGCACCTGAAACACATTCTTGCCAATGGTACGGATGAGTGCGAAAGGCGTATTCAGAACCAAAGCCGCATCAGCAGGGTGCACCACATACTGATTGGCATTCGAAATTGTAATAGGCCGCACGGCCGTCGTAAAGCCTCCTCGCATACCGGCTACACAAAATGGTGCAAGGAGCAAGAGCGAGAGCAAGCAGACTATATCGTATTCCCACCAATGGAATATTTTCTTCCATTCCAGCCGCGGCTGGGCATAGCACCGCCACAGGCACGCCACCACCACGATGAACAGCAGCACAAGATACCAGTGACGTAGAAGTTCAGTACCAATGATACTGCCTAAGTTCCTCTCGTTGCCGAACTCGCTGAACACTGTTGTAGTGGTGCGCCGCATGGTGTATTGGAAGTAGACGGAGTCTGCCAGGTTGACGGCAAAGGCAAGACTGTTAACCACCACGAAGAGCCACTTGCAGAACTTGTGGTAGGCAAGGGTCTCCTTCAGGTGCAGCGGGAAGAGCATCAGGACGATGTAGAGTGCATTGGTATAGAGGATGGCAGACGTGTCGAACATCAATCCGCCGCACCAAACGTCAAAAGTATAGGACAGATAGGAAGTGTTTTCCAAAAAATACGCCAGTCGTGCTACCTGATAAACCAGATAGACCAATAGCAGGTTGCAGATGACCGCCACCAGCGGAGCATATATCTTATGAAGCTGTTGTTTAACCATTGGACTCTAAACTATGAACTCTAAACTCCCTTCACCTCTCATCAAGATCTTTGCTTGCCGCCTGCAGAATGGCCTTGGCCCTATGAATGAGCAACGAGTCATGTCCGCCATAAGAAGTGACTACGCGGTGGCTGTTGAAATCGTAATTGACAAAACTAACACTGTCGTACATCGAAAAGCCTTCCGTATACGTATTGATGGCAAAAGGTTTGTCGTAGGTCTTGCTCAGCACGTCACGGCTGAAGGTATATTCGTCATGATTGATGCCTAACTGTCCCAGCAGGGTTGCTGGCAGGTCGGTCTGGTTGCACACCTGTTCTATGCGCCGGGGCTGCTTGACAGCACCACCCAGCCAGACCATGGGAATATGGTTCAGCAGCGGATGGCTCTCCACAATTTCCTCGTAGGGTATGCCATGATCGGGCAGCAGGATGAGCAAGGCGTTATCCCAGGCTTTAGTTTTCCGGAACTGCTGCACGAAACGTCCCAGACACTGGTCCAGGTAGTAGAAGGCATTGAGCACCTCGTCGTCGAACTGACGAATGGGTACATCCCAAGGCTGATGGCTGCTCAAGGTAGAGTAGCCTATGATGTAAGGTGACGGCATGGTGGTAGCAAGCTGATAGAGGGTCTTGAACGTCAGCTCGTCCGAAACTCCCCATTGGGATGTTTTTTGTTCGTCGGCTGTATAGTCTTTTTTCCATGTCAATTGTACAAAGCCACCTCCAATCAGATAGCTGCGCATATTGGTAAAGTTGATATCTCCCCCATAGAGATAATGCGTATGGTATTGACGCTGTTCTTTCAGCGTCTTGGCTATGTTGGGCATGGTACGTGACTTAGAAGGTATCTTCATGACCGACATGGAGGGGAACGAGGGATAACCACTCCATGCACATACCGTACCACGGTCAGTACGCCAAGTGTTGCCATAGCAATTGGTAAAATAGACGCCCTCACGGGTCAGGCGGCTCAGGTTGGGCATCACATCCGATTTTCCCCCTATCTCCATGAATTCGCCACCGCAGCCCTCCAGCAAAACCACAATGATGTTAGGTGTCTGCGTATTCAACAAGGTATCTATTTCAATACTTTGGGTATTATAGAGTTCCCGAATAGTCTGCTCGCACTGACGGTCATCCATGAAGTGGTAGACGGTATTGTTACTTGCAGTCTTCTCGAAAGAAGCAAAAAAGGAGAACACCGGATTGACAGCAGAATGATTGAGGAACTGGTTCTGCGAATAATATACCTGTCCTATGTTGGTCGTAGACTCGTCCAGTCCCCCACGGATACCAATGACTATCAAGGGAATCAGCAACAGGCTACCGACACTGGCAAGAATGCGATGCCGCACGACGGGAAGCGCCAGTGGAAGTCGCCAATAAGCCCACGCAAAGAGTGCTGCCAGCAGGAATACCGCCAACAGACGAACTACCACATAACCAATGCTGACACTGGCCATGGCCTCAGTGGGAGTTTCCAGATATTGCAGACAAGAGGCATCAAGTTTGAACAGCCAGAATTCGTAGAGGCTGGTGTCTGCCACAAAAGCCAAAGCGAAAGCGACGGAGACGAAGAGGTAGTAGAAACGGAGCGTGACACGCAACAGACGGACAGGCCACCAGATACTGACCGCCATGCATAGGAAAGGAACGCTGAGTATGTAGAGCCCCATACTGAGGTCGAGACTCATGCCATGGCGTATCACGTCGAAGACATCAGCGGCACCCAGTGAGTGACCAGCCCTGTTATAAAGCATAAAGCCCACCTTGGCCAGTACAAAGATGAGTACAGTCAGCAGATAAACCTCAACCAGATAGAACAGCCGCTTCACCATATCCGCCTACACTTTTTGCATGTCAGTCAGTTTCTTGTAGTAGCCATCCATCGCCAACAGCTCGTCGTGTGTGCCACGCTCCACTATCCGGCCTTCGTGCAACACACATATCTCGTCAGCATTCTTGATGGTCGAGAGCCGGTGAGCAATAGCCACGGTCGTACGAGTCTTCATCAGTCGTTCCAAGGCATTCTGCACCAGCCGTTCGCTTTCCGTGTCAAGCGCCGAGGTAGCCTCGTCGAGTATCAGGATGGGCGGGTTCTTCAGAATGGCACGGGCTATCGACACACGCTGGCGCTGACCGCCCGAGAGTCGGCCGCCACGGTCGCCGATATTGGTATCAAACTGATGTTCGCTCTGCATGATGAAGTCGTAGGCATTGGCAATCTTGGCGGCCTCTGCTATCTGCTCGTCCGTAGCACTCTCCACACCGAACGAGATATTGTTACGGAACGAGTCGTTGAAAAGAATAGCCTCCTGATTGACATTGCCGATGAGCTGTCGCAGGTCGTGAATGCCTAAGTCTTTCACGTTGATGCCGTCAATGAGCACTTCGCCTTCCTGAACATCGTAATAGCGGGGAATCAGGTCAACCAAAGTCGACTTGCCCGAGCCCGACTGTCCCACAATGGCAATGGCCTTCCCCTTGGGAATGACCAGATTGATGTCGCGCAGCACCCACTGGTCACCATAGCGGAAGGACACATGACGAAACTCTATCTGGTGCTCGAATGAGGCAATATGCTTGGGATGAGCAGGCTCTTTTATGGTATTCTCGGCTTTCAGAATCATATCGACACGCTCCATCGAGGCCAAGCCCTTGGGAACGGCATAGCCCGCCTTGGAGATTTCTTTCAGCGGATTGATGATGCTATAGAGAATCACCATATAATATATAAAGGTAGGACCTGAGAGTGAGCCGTTGCTAAGCACCAGAATGCCGCCGAACCACAATACGATGACAATCATACAGGTGCCTAAGAACTCTGACAGCGGGTGAGCAGCCTGCTGTCTGATGTTGACCCGCATCATGTCGTTGCGATAAGTCGAATTGATGTTGCTGAACTTCTGGGTCATCTTGTCCTCAGCACAGAAAGCCTTGATGATGCGCAGCCCTCCCAGCGTCTCGTCCACCACACTCATCGTGTCGCTCCAGAGAGCCTGGGCCTTGATGCTCTGTGCCTTCAGGCGACGCCCAATCCAGCCCATGAACCAGCCTATCAATGGGATGATAACCACTGAAAAGAGTGTCAGTTGCCAGGAGATGACAATCAGTGTAGTAAAATAAGAAATAATGAGTATCGGGTTCTTGAACATCGTGTCAAGCGACGACATGATGCTATTCTCCACCTCTATCACATCACCGGTCATGCGTGCTATGATGTCGCCCTTGCGCTCTTCCGTGAAGAATCCCAGAGGCAACTGCACAATCTTCTCATAGACCAGATTGCGGATGTCGCGGGTAATGCCGGTACGGATGGGGATGACACTCGACGAAGAGAAAAAATACGCCACCGTCTTCAGCAGTGTGGTGACTATCAGGAAGATGCCAATGAAAAGGAGCGTGGTGGTAGAGCCTTCCTGGGAAATAAAATGATTGATGTAGTAGTAGAGGTTGTTCGTTACCACATCCTTTATGCTGGCGCTACCCCACTCCATGAGGGTTGTCACCTGTACCCCATCGCTCGTCTTGAACAGAATCTGCAAGATGGGAATGATGGCGGCAAAGGAGAATATGTTGAGCAGAGCCGACAGGATGTTGAAGAATACGGACAACATCACGTATTTCTTGTACGGCCACACAAACCGCCTCACCATTTGTAAAAACGCTCTCATACTGTCTCTCCTAATAAAGTGGCACTTGTCGAACTCGTAATCTTCACACGAACAGTTTCGCCGATGTGGTGGTTTCCTCTGTCAATGACCACGGCCTTGTTCTGTTCCGTACGTCCCATCAGTTGTGCACGGCTGCGCTTCGAGAAACCTTCGATGAGTACATCAAACTCCTTGCCCTCATCTTTTTTGTTCTGTTGGGCAGAGATTTCTGTCTGCAAGGCGATGAGTTCATTCAGTCGGCGTATCTTCTCCTCTTCAGGAACATTGTCAGGCAGATGCTTCGAGGCATAGGTACCCGGACGTTCTGAGTACTTGAACATAAAGGCCGAGTCGTAACCCACCTCACGCATCAGACTCAGGCTGAGTTGGTGGTCTTCCTCCGTCTCTGAGTGATAGCCCACAAAGATATCGGTGCTCAGTCCGCAGTCAGGGACGATGCGGCGAATGGCCTCTACACGTCCCATATACCACTCACGGGTGTACTTGCGGTTCATCAGCTTCAGTATACGATCCGAACCGCTCTGCACGGGCAGGTGGATATGCTTGCAGACATTGGGCATCTCGGCAATCACCCGCAGCGTCTCGTCGCTCATGTCCTTCGGATGGCTGGTGGTGAAGCGGATGCGCATCTGAGGAGCTTCCTCGGCTACCTTTCTAAGTAAGGCTGGAAAATTGGTATCTGATGCTTGATAACTGTTCACATTCTGTCCCAGCAAAGTCACCTCCTTGAACCCACGGTCCCTGAGGTCGCGCACCTCACGGAGGATGCTCTCCACATCGCGGCTGCGCTCCCGACCACGGGTATAGGGTACGATGCAATAATGGCAGAAGTTGTTGCAGCCACGCATAATGCTGACAAAGCCGCCTATCTTGGCACCATGCAGCCGTTGGGGCACCACATCTTTATAGGTCTCGCTGGTGCTCAGCTCAATGTTGATGGCCTTGTGTCCCGTCTCTGCTTGCGCTATCAGGTCGGGCAGCGAGAGATAGGCATCAGGACCTGCCACCAGGTCGCAATGATGATTTTCCAACAGGTCATCTTTCACACGCTCAGCCATACATCCCAAAACACCAATAAGCAACGGGCGCTTACGCTTCACAGCATCCAAGGCATCTAACCGATGATAGATTTTCTGCTCAGCATTGTCGCGCACCGAACAGGTATTCAAGAACACCGCATCGGCCTCGTCCAGCGACTCCGTCGGCTCATAGCCCGCCATCTGCATCACCGAGGCAACGACTTCCGAATCGGCCACATTCATCTGGCAGCCGTAGGTCTCTATATATAGCTTTTTCATTTATTTAGTCTTTTCGGCTGCAAAGGTACAAAAAATTTTTCGTACCTTTGCAGCCGCTAATGAAATATTAACGTATGGAACTGATAAAGAACAAGGAATTCGGGGGCGAGCGCCCACTGTTTACCATTCATGACACAAGACTGGAGAACATCACTATTACCGATGGTGAGAGCGGCATCAAGCAATGCCGGAACATCGAGGCCCGGAACTGCCGTTTCTATGGCAAGTACCCCTGGTGGCACGTTGACGGAGCACTCATTGAGGACTGCTACTTCGCCTTGGACTCGCGCTCTGCCATCTGGTACACCAACGACCTGGTGATGCGCCGTTGCCGCATAGACGCGCCCAAGTTCTTCCGCGAGATGAAGAATGTCGAACTGGAGGATGTGAAGATTTGCGACGCCGACGAGACTTTCTGGCGCGTGGACGGCCTCAAGCTCAAGAATGTCTGTCTGCACGGCGGCACCTATCCGTTCATGTTCTCGAAGAACATCTACGTCGACGGTCTGGAGTCGGATGCCAAATATGTGTTCCAGTATTGTCAGAACGTAGAGGTTCACCATGCCAAGATACTGACCAAGGACTCTTTCTGGGAGTGCGAGAACGTCACCGTCTACGACTCTGAACTGGACGGCGAGTATCTGGCCTGGCACTCCAAGAACGTGCGACTGGTCAACTGCCACCTGGCCGGCGAGCAGCTGCTGTGCTATACCGACAACCTGGTGCTGGAGAACTGTACCTTCGACCGTATGTGTGACCGTGTCTTCGAGTACTCGACCGTCCAGGCCGACATCCGCGGGCACATCGAGAACATCAAGAACCCCACCAGCGGACACATCGTGGCCGACTCCATAGGCAGCATCACGATTGACGAGAACGTGCGCCAGCCCAACAACTGCGTAATAGAAGTAAGAGGTGAGAAGTAGCGGTATGAACTATAACTTTGACGAAATCACTCCCCGTTACCAGACGGGCTGTGTCAAGTGGGACGAGAGTCCCTCGCCCGATGTCATCCCCCTCTGGGTGGCTGACATGGACTTTGCGGTGGCTCCTGCCATTCAGGAGGCCGTCAGACAGCGTGCGCAGCACCCCGTATTCGGCTATACCTACGTACAGGAGGACTACTATGCCGCTGTCATCTCGTGGTTCCAACGCCGCCACGGATGGAAGATTAAGCGCGAGTGGATGCTCTACACCACAGGCGTGGTGCCCGCCATGTCTTGTGCCATCAAGGCACTGACCATGCCCGGCGAACGAGTAGTCATCCTCTCGCCCGACTACAACTGCTTCTTCAGCAGCATCCGCAACAACGGCTGCGAGGTGGCCGAGAGCGTGTTGCGACGCACAGACGACAACCGCTTCGAGGTCGACTGGGACGACTTTGAGACTCAGTGTGCCGACGAGAAGACCACCATCTTCCTGCTCTGCAACCCCCACAACCCGACAGGGCGTGTGTGGAGCCGCGAGGAACTGCAGCAGATGGCCGACATCTGCCACCGCCATGACGTGCGCATCGTCTCTGACGAGATACACTGCGAGCTTGTCATGCCCGGCCATACGTTCTGCCCGATGGGCACGGTGGATGCCGACGCCGTCATCCTCAACTCGCCGTCCAAGTCGTTCAACATTGCCGGACTGCAGATGGCCAACATCATCTGCCGCGATGCCGCCACCCGCCGCCGTCTGGACCGGGCTATTAATATTAATGAGGTGTGCGATGTCAACCCCTTTGCCCCAGAGGCTGTCAAGGCTGCCTACAACGAGAGCGAGGAGTGGATAGATGCCCTTAACCTCTACCTTTGGGACAATTACTTGGCATTGTGCGACTTTGTCGCGCACCACCTCCCCCAATGGAAGGTGATGCCGCTGGAAGGCACCTACCTCGTGTGGGTGGACGTGTCGCAATGCACCGGCAAGGTGGCAGATTATTGTGACGGGCTGATGCGCAATGCCAAGGTGTGGCTGAACCCCGGTACCATGTACGGTCCTCAGAGCGGCGAAGGCTACCTGCGCATCAACATCGCCTGTCCGCGCAGCCTGCTTATGGAAGCATTAAATAGAATTGTAAAGATATGAAGAATGAAGTCAACGCATGGTCGGTCACCTGGGGTGTACTGATGGCCGTGCTCTTTTCGGCCGCCGCAGCCTATCTGGGTCTGAAGGTTGGTCAGGTTTTTGAGGCTGCGATACCCATTGCCATCATCGCCGTGGGTGTATCGGCAGCGGCGAAGCGCTCGAACGCCCTTCGCGAGAATGTCATTATCCAGAGCATCGGAGCCTGCTCGGGTGCCGTGGTGGCCGGAGCCATCTTCACGCTGCCGGCCATCTATATCCTACAGGCCAAATATCCGGAGATGTCGGCAGACTTTCTGAAGATATTCATAGCCTCGCTGTTAGGCGGCGTGCTGGGCATTCTGTTCCTCATTCCCTTCCGCAAATACTTTGTGGAGGCTCCCCAGGAACAGTTTCCCTTCCCCGAGGCCACTGCCACCACACAGGTGCTGAAGAGCGGCGACAACGCCGACCAGCGGTCAGGGGAGGCGACGTCACAAGCCAAGCCGCTGCTCGTGGCCGGGCTGGTGGGTGGCTTGTACGACTTCATCGTAGCTACCTTCGGCTGGTGGAACGAGAACGTGACGAGCCGTATGCTGCCCTTTGGCGACGATGTGGCAGAGAGGGCCAAGCTGGTGTTCAAGAACAATACCGGCGCTGCCGTCTTGGGTTTGGGCTACATCGTCGGCTTCCGCTATGCGCTGATCATTACGTTGGGTTCGCTGTTCGTGTGGTGGCTCGTGGTGCCGGTCATGGCCCTGCTGTTCCCTGACACCGTACTTAATCAGTGGAATCCGGCCATTACCACCGCTGTGGGCGATATGTCACCCGAACAGATATTTACCTCTTATGGCAAGAGCATCGGCATTGGTGCTATCGCCATGGCAGGCATCATCGGCATCATTAAGTCGTGGGGCGTCATCAAGAGCGCCGTTGGACTGGCCGCAAAGGCCGGCGCGACCGCTGAAAGAGACAAGACGACGGACCTGCCGTTCCGCTTCATTGCCATTGCCGCCGCCGTCACCATCCTGATTACCTTCCTGTTCTTCTGGTTCGGCGTCATGGACGGCAACCTGCTGTTTGCTTTGGTGGCCATCGTGCTGACGGCGGTCATCGCCTTCCTGTTTACGACTGTCGCCGCCAATGCGATTGCCATCGTGGGCTCGAACCCGGTGTCGGGCATGACGCTGATGACGCTCATCCTCGCCTCCGTCGTGATGGTAGCCGTCGGGCTGAAAGGCACGGGCGGCATGGTGGCAGCGCTGGTCATGGGCGGTGTGGTATGCACGGCCCTGTCGATGGCCGGTTCGTTCATCACTGACCTGAAGATAGGTTACTGGTGCGGCACGGAGCCCCGCAAGCAGGAGACGTGGAAGTTCCTCGGCACGCTGGTCAGCGCGGCCACCGTGGGCGGTGTCATGATGCTGCTGAACGAGACCTACGGCTTTGCCTCGGGAGCCCTGGCAGCCCCGCAGGCCAATGCCATGGCGGCGGTCATCGACCCGCTGATGAACGGTGTCGGAGCCCCCTGGCCGCTCTATGCACTGGGGGCCGTCATTGCCGTGGTGCTGACGCTGTGCAAGGTGCCGGCCCTGGCCTTCGCCTTAGGAATGTTCATCCCCATGGAGCTCAACGTGCCGCTGGTCATCGGCGGTGCCATCAGCTGGTATGTCACCAGCCGCTCTAAAGACGAGGCTGTAAATAAAGAGCGCGGCGAGCGGGGCAACCTGATAGCCTCGGGCTTCATTGCCGGCGGTGCACTGATGGGCGTGGTGAGTGCCCTGCTGCGCTTCGGCGGCATCTCGTTCGACTACGGCGAGTGGTGGGCCAACCCCATGTCGGAACTCTGCTCGCTGGCAGCCTATATCCTATTGATTATCTACTTC
>CAMOWH010000012.1:0-36703 GCA_946628315.1 uncultured Prevotella sp. | reverse complement strand
TACATCTTCATCTCTTCCTTGGTATAGCCGTTGGGCTGGAAGACGTCAATCTGGGGAATGACGTTGTAAGCCAGCTGATGGGGGAACTTCTTGATGGTCTTCACCTCACCGTCCTCAACCATCTCCTTGTACTGCTGTTGCAACTCGGCCATGGCAGCGGCTCCGGCACCTGAAGCACTCTGATAGCTGGAAACGTGGATACGCTTGATGTGGCTCAGCTTCTCCAGAGGCTGTAGCACGACCACCATCATAATGGTGGTACAGTTAGGGTTGGCAATGATACCGCAAGGACGCTTCAGTGCGTCTTCTGCGTTGCACTCAGGAACCACCAATGGCACATCGTCGTCCATACGGAATGCTGACGAGTTGTCAATCATCACACAACCGTACTTGGTAATGGTCTCTGCAAACTCCTTGGATGTTCCGGCTCCTGCTGACGTAAAGGCAATGTCGATGTCCTTGAAGTCGTCGTTGTGCTGCAACAGTTTTACCGTCAGTTCCTTGCCACGGAAGGTGTACTTCGTACCGGCAGAACGCTCTGAGCCAAACAATACCAATTCGTCCATGGGGAAATTTCTCTGGTCGAGGATACGCAAAAACTCCTGACCCACAGCGCCCGAAGCGCCCACAATAGCTACTTTCATAAGTCTAATTCTTTTCCTGTTATACTCATTTTGGCTGCAAAATTACAAAAAATCTGCATAATAAGTGTCATCCATGCTAAAAAATTACTACCTTTGCACTCAGAATGCTAAATTTAGCTGCATATTTCCCGATTACGAGCCCGACGTTGATATTCTTCGTTGTGCTGATTATCATCCTGTTTGCCCCTATCATCATGGGTAAGCTGCGTATTCCCCACATCATTGGCATGGTGCTGGCGGGCATGGTCATTGGACAGTATGGGCTGAACATCCTGACCCGCGACTCGTCGTTTGAGCTCTTTGGCAAAGTAGGACTACTGTATATCATGTTTCTGGCGGGACTGGAGATGGACCTTGAGAGCGTCAAGAAAAACTCCCGACGATTTCTCGTCTTCGGCCTATTGACGTGCCTGATACCGCTGTTGCTCACCTACACCATGTCGCGCTGGCTGCTGGACTACAGCCACACGGCATCGTTCCTGTTAGGCTGCATCATGGCCTCGAACACGCTTATCGCCTACCCTATCATCTCGCGCTATGGTCTGCAACGCAACTCCAGCGTCATGCTCAGCGTAGGGTCGTCCATGCTGTCGCTGTTCTTAGCGCTGATGATGCTGGCCGCACTCTCAGCGGCTTACAACGAGGACACCGGTTTTATGTTCTGGGTGCTGTTTCTGGTCAAGTTCGTCGCGTTCTTAGCACTCTTAGGGTGGAGCATTCCCAAACTGGCGCGCTATTTCCTGCGCCGCTACTCCGATGCCGTCATGCAGTACATATTCGTACTCAGTGTCATGTTCCTGTCGGCAGCACTGTCAGAGGCCATTGGCGTAGAAGGCATCGTCGGCGCATTCCTGGCCGGCCTGATATTAAATAGGTATATACCGCATGTGTCCCCCCTGATGAACCGCATCGAGTTCATAGGCAATGCCCTGTTTATTCCCTATTTCCTCATCGGCGTAGGTATGCTCATCAACGTGCACAGTCTGTTTGAGGGTTTCCATATGCTGTGGATTGTCACACTCATCGCCTTCTTCGGAACCTTTGGCAAGGCATTGGCCGCCTATCTGTCAAGCCTGCTCTTCCGGTTGCCCAAGGCTGCCGGCAATATGATGTTCGGACTGACTTGTGCCCATGCCGCAGGAGCCATCGCCATGGTGATGGTGGGCATGAACCTGGAGGTGAGCCCCGGAGTCTATCTGGTAAACAACGAGATACTGAACGGTGTAGTCATCATGATTCTCATCACGTGCATCATCTCAACCATGGTGACAGACCATGCCTCGCAGCAGATTATCCTGGCAAGCCGACAGGAAAACACAGGTTCCCAGACCCAGAATGTTGATGACGAGAAAATCATGCTGTGTGTCAAGTATCCCGAGATTGCCCCACAGCTGCTGGAACTGGCTATCATGATGCGCAACGGACAGCTGAATCGTGGTCTGGTAGCACTGAATGTGGTGTACGACGATGCCCTGTCGTCCAAACATCAAGAGCAAGGACACCAGTTGCTGGAACGACTGCAACAGCGGGCTGCTGCCAGCGACATTCACATGCAGACGCAAGTACGTCTGGCCTCCAACATTGCCAACGGCATCAAACACGCCTTCCGCGAATTCGGTGCATCAGAAATTATCATGGGTATGCACGTCCATACCGATGTCAACCCCAAGTTCTGGGGCGAGTTCATTCAAAGCCTGTATAACGGGCTGAACCGTCAGATTGTGCTGACCCGCTTCGTACAACCCCTGAACACACTACGGCGCATTCAGGTGGCCGTTCCATCCAGAGCTGAGTTCGAACCTGGTTTCCACCGCTGGCTCGAACGCCTGAGCCGTATGGCCAGCAACCTGGACTGCCGCATCCAGTTCCACGGACGCAACGAGTCGATGGATCTCATCCGCGAATACATCAATAACCATCATCCCAGCGTGCGGGCCGAATATACTTACATGGCCCACTGGAATGAGTTGCCCAAGTTGGCAGCCAACATCAACGACGACCATATGTTCGTAGTCATCACTGCCCGTAAGGGAACCATCTCCTACAAGAGCGCTTTGGAACGGTTGCCCAATGAGTTGAGACAACATTTCTCGGGCAAGAACCTGATGATACTGTTCCCAGACCAGTATGGCGACGCGAAGGAAGAGAGCATGACCTTTACGGCAGCACAGCACCAGGAGGAGAGCAGCGTCTATGACACCATCTCACGCTGGATAAACCGGCATCGCGCAAAGAAACACAATTCACACTAAACCCCACAACCCTCATGATAGACATTAAAGGCATCAAGAAAAGCTTTGGCTCATTGGAAGTATTGAAAGGCATCGACCTCCACATCAACAAAGGAGAGGTAGTAAGTATTGTAGGCCCCAGCGGCGCAGGAAAGACCACGCTGCTGCAAATCATCGGCACCCTGGACAAGCCCGATGCAGGTTCTGTCTGCATTGACGGCATTGACACCACCAAGATGTCGAGCAGGAATCTTTCCGATTTCCGCAACCGCCACATCGGCTTCGTGTTCCAGTTCCACCAGCTGCTGCCAGAATTTACAGCCATCGAGAACATCATGATTCCGGCCTACATTGCCGGCACCTCGCCAAAGGCTGCCCGCCAGCGAGCCGAAGAGCTGCTACAGTTCATGGGGCTCAGCGACCGTGCCCAGCACAAGCCCAACGAGCTGTCGGGTGGCGAGAAACAGCGTGTGGCCGTAGCCCGCGCCTTGGTCAACAACCCTGCTGTCATTTTGGCCGACGAGCCCAGCGGTTCACTCGACTCCCAGAACAAAGCCGAGCTGCACCAGCTTTTCTTCGACCTGCGCAATCAATATGGCCAGACTTTCGTCATTGTTACCCATGACGAAGGCCTGGCCAGCATCACCGACCGCACCATCAAGATGCGCGACGGTTTGTTAGAACTCAGCACTCTTGGGAGTACGGGGGAAGGGGATGACGTCACGGATGTTCTGCATTCCGGTGACGAACAGGATGAGGCGCTCGAAGCCGAGACCGAAACCGGCATGGGGGCATGACCCCCACTTGCGAGTGTCTATATACCACCACAAGTGAGTCATATCCATCTGACGACGGTTGATTTCACCCATCAGCTTGTCATAGCTTTCCTCACGGACGGAACCTCCGATAATCTCACCAATCTGCGGGAACAGCACATCAGTACCCTGCATCGTAGGACCAGGAGCCACAGCGCCCTTATAGCCTACAGACGTTCCGTCAGGCATATCCTGATTCTGCTTCATATAGAACGACTTGAACTCACGGGGATAGTCGGTCATGATAACCGGCTTCTTGAAGTGCTCCTCCACCAGATAGCGCTCATGCTCTGATGCCAGGTCGTCACCCCAGTTGCAGGGGAACTCAAACTTCTTGCCTTTCTTGATGGCCTCCTGCAGGATGTTGATGCCCTCAGTGTATGGCAGGCGCACGAAGGTCTCCTTCAGCACGCCTTCCAGACGGGCAATCAGCGTCTTGTCTATCATCTGGTTCAGGAACTGCAGGTCGTCCTGACAGTTGTCCAGAGCCCAGCGCACGCAGTACTTGATGAAGTCTTCCTCCAGGTCCATCAGCTCTTCCTGCTCCAGGAATGCCACCTCGGGCTCTACCATCCAGAACTCAGCCAAGTGACGCGGTGTGTTCGAATTCTCTGCACGGAACGTAGGACCGAAGGTGTAGATAGCACCCAGGGCCGTAGCACCCAGCTCGCCCTCTAACTGGCCGGAGACGGTCAGCGAGGTCTGCTCGCCGAAAAAGTCGTCATCGTAGATAATCTTGCCCTGCTCGTCCTTCTTCAGGTCGTACAGGTTCTTGGTAGTCACCTGGAACATATTGCCTGCTCCCTCGCAGTCCGAGGCTGTAATCAGCGGTGTATGGAAATAGAAGAAGCCGTGCTCGTGGAAATAGGTGTGGATGGCCATTGCCATATTGTGACGGATGCGCATCACGGCACCGAAGGTATTGGTACGCAGACGCATGTGGGCGTTCTTGCGCATCACCTCGAACGACTGGCCCTTCTTCTGCATGGGATAGGTATTGTCGCAGAGGCCGTAGATTTCCAGAGCGGTAGCCTGCACCTCACTGGTCTGGCCGGCACCCTGGCTCTCCACCAGTGTACCGACAGCACAGATACATGCACCTGTGGTGATGTCCTTCAGCAACTGCTCGTCGAACTTCGAGGGGTCTACTACCACCTGTACGTTCTTGATGGTCGAGCCGTCATTCAGGGCAATGAAGTCAACGGCCTTGCTTGAGCGATGGGTACGTACCCAACCCTTCACACATACTTCTTTTCCAAAGTCCGTACTCTTCAGTACGTCAACTATCCTTGTTCTTTTCATGTCTTTTCTTATCGTTTATCATTACTCATACGCTCCCATGCGCAGGCGGTCTACCTCCTCTTCGGTCAGGTAGCGCCAGTCGCCGCGGCGTACGTTCTTCTTGGTCAGTCCGGCAAACTGCACACGGTCCAGCTTGGTGACCTTGTAGCCCAGGCTCTCGAAGATACGGCGCACGATGCGGTTCTTGCCCGAGTGAATCTCGATGCCAACAGACTTCTTGTCCTTCTCGTCAGTATACTCAATGGCGTCGGCCTTGATTTCACCGTCCTCCAGCATGATGCCGGTAGCTATCTGCTCCATGTCGTGAGCAGTCACGTTCTTATCCAGATGCACGTGGTATATCTTCTTCTTCAGGAACTTGGGGTGCGTCAGCTTAGAGGCCAGGTCACCGTCGTTGGTGAGCAACAACACACCCGTGGTATTGCGGTCCAGACGACCAACGGGATAGATGCGCTCCTGGCAGGCACCCTTCACGAGGTCCATCACCGTCTTACGCTGCTGCGGATCGTCGCTGGTGGTGACATAGTCCTTGGGCTTGTTCAGCAGCACGTAGACCTTCTTCTCGGGAGTGACAGGGGCGTCGTGGAACAGCACGGCATCGGTGCGCAGCACCTTGGTGCCCAGCTCCGTGACCACCTCGCCATTGACCTTCACTACGCCAGCCTGGATGAACTCGTCGGCCTCGCGACGGCTGCATACGCCGGCATTGGCCAGAAACTTGTTCAGACGGATGGGCTCGTTGGGATCGTAGTGTTCTTCCTTATACTCTATGCGCTTCTTCATCGAGTACTTGGCATTGGGATCGTATGGGCCATGCTGCTTCTTCTTATAGGGATTGCCATAGGGGGCTCCATAGGGTTTACCGCCGTAGTTGGGATTGTAGCCCTGCTGGCGGGGCTGGTAGCCGCCCTGACGAGACTGGTAGCCCTGACGGGGCTGATAGCCGCCTTCCTGCTGGCCGTACTGCGGACGGGGACGATAGCCCTGCTGACGGGGCTGGTAGCCGCCTTCCTGCTGACCGTACTGCGGACGGGGACGGTAGCCCTGACGGTGCTGATAGCCGCCCTCCTGCTGGCCGTATTGCGGACGGGGACGGTAGCCCTGCTGACGGGGCTGGTAGCCGCCCTCCTGCTGGCCGTACTGCGGACGGGGACGATAACCGCCGCGCTGAGGGGCGCCGCCTTGCAGACCGGCTCCGAAGCCCTCAGGACGGAAGCCGCCCTCCTCTTGATTCTGATTCTGACGATAGCCGCCCTGGTTATAGGGGCGAACGGTCTGGTGAATACGCGGACGGGGTGAACGACCGGGACGATAGCCCTGATAACCGCCATCCTGACTGTTGCTTGTGTTCTGCTGCTCAGCAGACATCTCTTCGTTTTTCTTTTCGTTTTCGAATTCCATGTTTTTTATTCTCCTTTTTGTTTGTTAGCCGAGGGCCTCACGGCTCTCTCATTCGTGTTGTGTTGTTTGTGTTTCTTTTTTTCGATATTCCGATATCCTTTAAACTCCAGTATAGTTCATGGGCGTAATGCTCATCAGCTCTTCCTTGACCTCGGGGCTGACCTCCAACTGCCCGATGAACTCGTGGATGGTCTCTTCCGTCATCTTCCGGTTGGTACGCGTCAGGGCCTTCAAAGCCTCGTAGGGGTGCGGATAGGCCTCGCGGCGCAGTATGGTCTGGATGGCCTCGGCGACCACAGCCCACGTGTTGTCCAAGTCCTCCTGCAGCTTCTCTTCGTTCAGGATGAGCTTGCGCAGTCCCTTCAGCGTGCTCTGGATGGCGATGAGTGCGTGACCCATGGGCACACCCACGTTGCGCAGCACCGTCGAGTCGGTCAGGTCGCGCTGCAGTCGGCTTACGGGCAATTTCTGTGCCAGGAACTGCAGCACGGCATTGGCCATGCCCATGTTACCCTCCGAGTTCTCGAAGTCGATGGGGTTCACCTTGTGCGGCATGGCACTCGACCCCACCTCGCCGGCCTTGATTTTCTGCTTGAAGTACTCCATCGAGATATACATCCAGAAGTCGCGGTCCAGGTCTATGATAATGGTATTGATGCGGCGCATGGCGTCGAAGATGGCGCCCAGCCAGTCGTAGTTCGAAATCTGCGTCGTCCACTCCTCACGCTCCAGACCGAGCTTCTCGCTGACAAAACGGCTGCCGAACTCGCGCCAGTCGTACTGCGGATAGGCCACATGGTGGGCGTTGTAGTTGCCCGTGGCGCCACCGAACTTAGCCGTAATCGGCGTGTCCTTCAGACCCTGCAACTGCTGCTCCAGGCGATAGACATAGACCATCACCTCCTTGCCCAGACGGGTCGGCGACGCTGGCTGTCCGTGGGTCTTGGCCAGCATGGGCACCTGCTTCCACTGCTCGGCATAGTCGTTCAGCTGCTCTATCAGCTCCTCGACCATCGGATAGTACACCTGCTCCAGAGCCTCCTTGATGCTCAGGGGCACCGACGTGTTGTTGATGTCCTGCGACGTCAGGCCGAAATGGATGAACTCCTTGTACTTCTCAAAGTCGCCCAGCCGGTCCAGCTGCTCCTTGATGAAGTACTCCACGGCCTTCACGTCGTGGTTGGTGGTCTGCTCGATTTCCTTCACCCGGGCAGCATCCGTCTCACTGAAGTTGCGGTAAATGTCACGCAGCGACTCAAAGTGTTTATGGTCGAAGTCTTCTAACTGGGGTAGAGGCAGTTCGCACAGGGTGATGAAATACTCAATTTCCACACGCACCCGATAGCGTATCAGCGCGTATTCCGAAAAGTATCCTGCCAACTGCTCTGTCTTGTTTCTGTAACGGCCATCAATAGGCGAGATGGCGGTCAGTACGTCTAATTCCATTGCTTTCTCAAAATGAACTTTTAAAATGTATATACAATCTTTTTTCGCGATATCTTCACAAATACGCTGCAAAGGTACGAATAAACGAGCAAAGCACCAAAGAAAACAAAGTTTTTTTATGTTAATCACTCAGTATTGTCATTGCGTTCTCGGCTATGTACTGGTGGAAAGATAGAATAAAAAAAACGGACCGGTCTTTGTCTGACCAGTCCGCTTGGTGGTGGGCGTTGACGGATTCGAACCGCCGACCCTCTGCTTGTAAGGCAGATGCTCTAAACCAGCTGAGCTAAACGCCCTTTCCTCTGAAAGCGGTGCAAAAATGGTGCAAGCCGAACGCAGAAAAACGAGTTTTTATGCTGAGGCGAAGCCCATGTTCGCAGTCGATTTCTCCAAATCGACTGCAAAGGTAAGGAGTTTTTTTGAAACCACCAAACTTTTGCACCACTTTTTTTGTTTTTCTTTGAATTTTCCCTATTTTTCAGCCCTTCCCTACTTCATTTCGACGGTAACGCGACGGTTGTTTACGGTAGGCGACAAGGTGTCAACACCACCGGCAGCCACCACCTCCAGCTGCTCGCTGGGGAAGCCCATCTTCAGAATCTCGGCAACAACGGCATCGGCACGCTCTTGTGACAGCTGATGATTACGCTCGGCACGGCCTGTCTGACTATCGGCATAGCCCGTTACAACGAGTTTGGCATGGTGCTCCTTGGCCACAGCCACGAGGTCGGCCACGTTCTGCAGGTCACGCTGTGAGGCTATCGTAGCCTGATTCAGATTGAAGAACACCGAGACAGGAGCCGTCACCAGTTGGCGGTCCACCGCTTGCCGGGGCTGCTGGGCAGGCTGTTGGTTGGCCAGCAATTGGCTCAGACGGTCGTTCTCTGCCTGCAGATCTGCCAGCATTCCGTTCAGGGCATCCAGCTCGCCTTGTGTCAGTGCGTCCTGAGCGTCCTGAGACACAGCAGGTTTCCACGTCGACTTGCCCAGACGGTAGGTTAGTCCCACCTCGACGCTGACCATGCGGTCCTTGTTCTTCCAGGTATGGCGGTCAGGGCCTTTCAAGGCACATCCGTCCAGGCCCGGCTCGTAGGCACCATAGTTGATATCGAGGTTGAGGGCGACTTTCGGACTGAGTCTGAAGGTATTGAGCAAACCCACGGAGAGTCCCATGCCATAGGTGTTGTACGACATATTGCGCCCTATCCCCGCACCGATGTAGGGTATGAAGTTCCACAGGCGCTGTTCGTTGTAGCCCACGAGTATGTTGCTCAAGTTAAACAGCACCTGCTCCTGAAGTGTCCAGTAGCGACTGGCATTCAGCGCCTTGTCCTCAGAGATGACACTGCGGCCCCACACACCGTTGAACTTGGTACGCAGACCGATGCCCGGCGTAAACCACTTACCCAAGGCCAAGGAGAAGCCCATATTGGTGCGATAGCCCTTGAAGAGTTTGCTGAACTTGACGGCACTATTCTCCTGACTGCCCCAGAAGGAAGTTCCCACGGCATTAGCCTGAACAAACCAGTTAGACCAAAATGAGTTGGTAATCACCTTGTGCTTCTCTGACTGCAGGTCTGATTGCGGCGTTGCCATCTCGTCATCAATAGTGACGTCCTGAGCCATGGAAGCCATAGAGACGCCCACGAAGGCCATGATTACAAATAACTTTCTCATAACATACTTATTTTAACAAATCCTCTATTTCGTGTTGTGGCAGGATGCACAGGATAGACCTGCCGTCAGGTGTATAGTTGACATTGCTGCAAGCAAACAGCTCGTTGACAATATTCTCCATCTCGTCGTTGCCCAGCACCTGTCCCTGCGGGATGGCCGCATGACGCGCCATGGTAAGAGCCAGGGCCTGCCCGAGGGCATCGCTTGAGACCTCCCCCTGATGGACAGCCTCGTCCACCATGTCGTGCAGCAACTGCACATAGTTCATGCCCCCGATACCGGCCGGAATGCCATTGACGGCATAGCTGCCCTGCCCTAAGTCCGTCAAGTCAAAACCTACGGCCGACAAGCGCGGGAGCACCCGCTCGAGCACCACCTGCTCGGCAGGCGAGAACTGGACGACCTCGGGGAAAAGCACCTGTTGGGTATCGGCCTCACGTGTCTGCAGTTGCGCCAGATACTGTTCATAGCGGATGCGCACATCAGCCCGATGCTGGTCTATAATCATCAGTCCCGACTTAACGGCAGTCATGATGAAACGGCCTTTGTACTGATAGTGTATGGGGGATTTCTCTGCAGCAATACTGTCGCGATGTTCCGTACCTGCAGCCACCGGTTCCTGGTCGAAGAAAGAAGGTGCCTCCTGAGCAGGAGCAGCAGACTGGGCAGGCAGATCGGCATACAATTGTTCCCATCCGGATGCAGCCTTGCGCTTGGTGCCATTGAAGGGATTGTATCCTGGAGTGCTGAGCACCTTCGGGGCACTCGGGGCCTGTGGCGACTGTGGATTGTAGACAGGCATTTCCGGTTTCCCCTCCGTATCAAAGTCTAACTGCGGGATGGCACAGAACTGGCCGATGGCGTCTCTGACAGCAGCCATCAGCAGCTGCCAGATGGACTGTTCGTTCTCGAACTTGATTTCCGTCTTGGTAGGATGGATATTGACATCTATATCGGCTGGGCTGACTTCGAAATATATAAAATAAGGTACGTGCGTACCTACAGGTATTAAGCGTTCGAAAGCCTGTTGGACGGCCTTGTGGAAATAGGCATGTTTCATGTATCGCCCATTGACGAAGAAGCACTCCGGTGCACCCTTCTTACGAGCCGTCTCCGGCTTGGCCACAAAGCCCGTCACACGACACAATTCCGTATCGACGCTGACAGGCAGCAATTCTTGTGCATAGCGTCGTCCATAGACATCAGTGATACGCTGCAACAGCGAACCTGCACGGAGGTTCATCAGTTCCTGACCGTTGCTATGCAGGGTAAAGCTGATGTCAGGATAGACCAGCACGATGCGCTCGAAGGCCGTCAGGATATTGTTCAGTTCAGTAGCATTGGTCTTGAGGAACTTACGACGGGCAGGGACGTTGAAGAACAGGTTGCTCACCGTGAAACTGCTGCCCACGGCACACGAGCACACCTCCTGGCTCTCAATCTTGGAGCCCGAGAGCACCAGACAAGTACCCACCTCGTCAGCCTCGCGACGCGTACGCAACTCCACCTGCGACACCGCCACAATGGAAGGCAGCGCCTCACCACGGAAGCCCATCGTGTGGAGGGCAAAAAGGTCGTCAGCCTTGCGGATCTTGGAAGTAGCATGGCGCTCGAAAGCCAGACGGGCATCCGTCTCGGACATACCGCATCCGTCGTCAATGACCTGTATGCTGGTACGTCCTGCATCGACCACCAAGACGTGTATCGTCTTTGCTCCGGCATCAACGGCATTCTCTACCAGTTCCTTGATGACGGAGGCCGGACGCTGTATCACCTCGCCGGCAGCAATCTGGTTGGCTACACTATCGGGCAGTAACTGTATGACATCTGTCATGGGGCAACTTTGTTTTTAGGGGCTACGCGCCGCTTTTGCTCTTTCAGTTCGGTACCTTCTTTCTTGCCGCGCCAGATGAAGATATCCTGCTTGTTGAGCGGGCGGATATAGTCAAACCACGCATACTGCGGAAGAAAGTATTTATCTGGCGGTATCTGTGTCATGGGATAGAGCGTACCCTTAGGCTTTTCTATCCACATGCGTTTCATCTTACGTTTCTCAAGAAACATCTTCATCAGCGGGGTCTCCATGTAGTTCAGGCCTATGAGCGAACTGTCTGCGTCGTCAACAGGATAGTAGACCGACAGTACATTGTCAATGGCCTGCGACTCGCGCATCTCACCATTCCTGAAGAACGCTTTCATCTCCTTCGACGACACCTGGTTGAAGTGGATGGTATCGGGCATCTGCTCTACCGAGAAGGCCTGTCCGATGACATGTGCCCAGTCAATGGTCGAGTCGTTCATGTAGACACGAATCTCCTCACCAAAGAGCTGCTGGCCCTGGTTCCAAACGATGGGGTCGCGATACATCACCATACAGGAGTCATGTGAATTGTAAACCAGTGAGTCGCACACAGCCTGCACATCAGGACGATAGGCACGTACCTTATTATATGCATGCATCACACGGTAGACGGAGTCCGTATTGTTGTTATAAGTGAAAATCTTGAACGTGTCAGCGTGCATAAAGAGCGTATCCTTCTGCGAGAAGTCCATCGCCACCGCATTGTTGGTAGCCATCGCATAGCCCGTAGAGTCGTCGTACTCCGCATAGTCACCCGTCAGACGGTTCTTGTTAATGGAGTCTGTCATCACCACGTTCCAGTATGCATAGTTCTTTCCGTCACGGGCATTACGGAACACGCTGTCGCCCACAATGGTGCGGCCTCGGTCCTTGATGACGGAACGCCCGAAGAGTTCCGACTGCTTTGTCCGGGTATTGTAGTAGCCGTCTTCACTATAGATATGACTGCTGCCCGACGTGATGTTGGAAGGGCCTACGATATGCGCCCGCGACGTACGGGTGTCGTAATAGAGCGAGTCAGTAGTCAGAAACATATTCTGATCCTTCAGCCGTACATCGTAGTAGAACATAGCCATCTTGGTATCGGTATGATACTCGCCCCAGTCAGAAGTCAGCACCGACTTACCGTCGACCATCTTACCACCTTCGAAGAAATTACCGAAACTATACATACGGTCATAGTCCAGCGAGTCGGTATAGAGCGTGGTCCTACGATGCTTCAGCACCACGTTATAGCGGGCCTGGGCCAGCTGGTCGTTACCGTTGTAATAGGCATAGTCGCTTACCAGACTGAGCGTGTCGCCCTGTACCATGCGGACATGACCGAAAGCCTCAAACGAGTTGCTCTGCTCATAGAAATGGGCACTGTCGCAATAGAGGTTTGCCCCCACATGACGGAAGTGCACATGACCGTGCAGTATCTGGGCATCGCCATTACGATACTGGTCATAGTGCAGGTTGTCAGCATGAACCAGATAGACACGTTTGTCCTGTTGCGCAGCCTTTGCACGTTTGCGAGGCGTACGCTTACGGGCGGGCTGCATGGCAAACACCATACCCAGCACCAATACCCCTATCAACAGAAACAAAACTCTCTTCACTTTTCAACTCTCTCATCGACCTTTGGTCGCTTTGTACCTTTAGGTCAAAAAACTTTCAAATTACCTCACCCAGCCTTCGTATTCAAACTTACAGTCACGAAAACGTTCGTTGACACGTACATAGGTTGACTTGATGCGGTTGACAACCCACTCGTGCAGACGCTCCTGACGACGCTTCTCCAATACCAGGTTCTTCAAGACCTGAAAGTCCTCCGTGATGGTAGCCTTGTGACCCTCTGTACGGTTCTTCAGCTTGACAATAGCACAAACAGTCTTGCCACGCTGGTTAATCATCTGGAAAGGTGCAGAAATCTCACCCACCTGCAGGGCATCGACAGCCTTGGCAACTTCTGAAGGCAGGTCGGCCAACTTAAAGCGCGAAGTGCGAAGACCATCATCCGTATTGTTGAACATCAGACCATTATTATTACGCGTATCCTTATCGTCAGAAATCAGCGAAGCACCGGCCTCGAAGGGGAACTTACCGTCCACGATATCGGTACGAATAGAATCAAGTCGCGCTATTGCCTTCTCGATGGCATCGTCACTGACGACAGGCTTACGCAGAATATGGCGTACTTTAATCTTGTCACCGCGTTTGTCGATGAGCTGGATAATGTGATAGCCGAACTCCGACTCGACAATCTTCGACACACGCTTGGGGTCCGTCAGACTGAAAGCCACGTTGGCAAAGGCCGGGTCGAGGGCCGCACGTGGCGTATAGTCCAGTTCACCACCCCGGCGAGCCGTTCCCGGGTCTTCCGAATACATACGTGCCAGGGTCTGGAACGTAGTCTCACCCTTGGTAACGCGGTCGGTATATTCACGCAGCTCTTCCTTGATACGGTTAATTTCTTCCTGAGCAACACGAGGCTGCTGGGTGATAATCTGTACCTCGACCTCGGTAGGCACAAAGGGCAGACTGTCCTGAGGCATGTCCTTGAAGTAGCGACGCACCTCGGCAGGCGTAACGGCAATATTCTTCACCAATTTCTGCTGCATTCCCTGCACCATCTGGCGCTCACGATACGACTCACGCAGGTCGGCACGTATCTGGCTCAGGCTCTTCTTCTGGTATTCCTCCAGTTTCTCACGAGAACCAATCATGGACACCATGTTCTCAATATACTGTTCCACACCTTGTGTGATTTCAGCCTCTGTTACTTCCACACTATCGATGATGGCCTGGTTCAGATATAGCTTCTGAACAGCTATCTGCTCAGGAATCGAACAGTCGGGATCGCCCTTCCAGCGCATACCTTCCTGCTGTCCCTGAATACGCAACGCCTCCACATCAGACTTCAATATGGCTTCGTCGCCAACGACCCAGATAACCTCGTCTACTACGGTACCCAGGCTGTCTTTCTGTGCCAGCAATGACACGGGAGCCAGCATCAAGCCCAACAAGGCAAATAATATTCTACTCATGCTTATTGACTGTCTTTAATACTTCTTCATTGATGGTGACAGGATACTTCTTGCGGAGATCAGCCACCCAGAGACGCTCTACTTCGTCCTGCAGGTCAGCAACGACCAGGGCACGCACATCAGTATAGTCCTTGGGTTTCTTCAGCATCTTGCCATAGGTGGCATCGATAGGATAACCCTTCACGCTGTCCACCTGCACATTCTTCACCTTAAACTCCTCACGGTCTATCAGTTTGTTGTCACCCTTCTTGAAGAGTCCTTTCTCTACACGGATGCGGATGATGGAGTCGTTATTGAAAGTCTTGCGCAGGGCTTCGTTCCAATCGTCAAACTTCAACTTCTTCACGCACTTGGCTACCGCCTTGACGTCAGACTTCTGTTTGACATGATAGGCTATACCCTTGAAGCGGGGCTCGTCCCACTTATACTTCTTCTTGTTCTTCTTGAAGTAACGCTCCAGGTTCTCTTCGTCCTTGGCAACTTTGTCCCAAATGGTGCGATTGCTGATTTCGTAGAGCAACAGGCCGTCGTGATATTCCTTGATGAGATAGCGCATCTCCAGGTCATTGGCTGCCAGCGAGTCTGCACGACGTTCTAACAGTTGTTCCTTATTGACCTGACCGTTAGAAGCCTTCACCATGGCATCCAACTTACGCTCCGTAATGGCATTGCGGGCACCACGCTGTTCCAAGAAACGCAGAATATTCTCCTTATGGAACTCAAAAGGCTCCAACTGCTTGCGCTCCTTCATCTTGATGATATGCCAGCCGAAGGGCGACAGTACGGGTTTGCTCAATTCACCGGGTTGCAAGGCAAAAGCAGCATCCTCGAACTCCTTGACCATCTGGTTGCGTGAGAACCATCCCAGCATACCGCCGCGGGCAGCAGAACCGGGGTCCTGAGAAATCTGTTTAGCCAACGCCTCGAAATCTGCGCCTGCCTTCAGGGCCGTATATACAGAGTCTATGCGTCGTTTAGCCTCTTGCTGTTGCGCATCGGTAGCCTGCTGGGGAATACTCAACAGGATGTGACCAGCCATCACCAGTCCGTCAGGGCCTATGTTCTTTACTGTCTGGTCGTACACCTGATGTGCCTCTGCCAACATATCATCGTCCGTCACGTAGGTAGGACGCACCTGCTGGTCACGATACTGGGCAAACTCCGTCAGGAAGGCTTTGGTGGTATCGATATGGGCATCCAGCGCAGCCTGCACCTTCAGTTTGTAGTTGACAAACAGTTCGACATACTCGTCTACCGTCTTCTTGTCTATGACACCGTCGGTATTGTTCTTGTTATAGGAGTATTCAAACTCCGAACGTGGCACATCCACACCGGCTACCGTCATGATGACGGGGTCGTTAGTCTGCGCCTGAACAGCTGATGCAGCCAGCAACAGCATACTAAACAGAGCTTTCTTCATCTTAATCGTTAGGTCTTGAATAGTTAGGAGCCTCGCTGGTGATAGTGATATCATGCGGATGGCTCTCATTGACGCCGGCATTGGTAATACGGGTGAACTTGGCATCGTGCAACTTCTCAATAGTAGCAGCGCCACAGTAGCCCATACCTGAGCGCAGACCGCCTACCATCTGGTAGATGACCTCCTGAACCGTTCCCTTATAGGGCACACGGCCGGCAATACCCTCCGGTACCAGTTTCTTGACGTCCTTCGTATCTGCCTGGAAATAGCGGTCCTTTGAGCCATGCTCCATAGCTTCCAGCGAACCCATGCCACGATAGCTCTTGAACTTACGTCCGTTATAGATGATGGTGTCGCCGGGACTCTCTTCTGTACCTGCGACCAACGAGCCTACCATCACACAAGAACCTCCTGCAGCCAATGCCTTGACAATATCACCTGAATAGCGCAGTCCGCCATCGGCAATCAGGGGTACACCAGTACCCTTCAGGGCCTGATAGACATCGTAGACGGCACTCAACTGGGGAACGCCCACGCCTGCAACCACACGGGTAGTACAGATTGAACCCGGACCAATACCTACCTTCACGGCATCAGCACCGTTTTCTACCAGCATCTTGGCAGCCTCGCCCGTGGCGATGTTACCAACGACAATATCAATCTGGGGGAAGGAAGCCTTGGCCTCGCGCAGTTTCTCAATCACACCCTTCGAGTGGCCGTGAGCCGTATCAATGACTATGGCGTCAGCACCGGCATTGACCAATGCCTGCATACGCTCCAGAGTGTCAGTTGTCACACCCACGCCAGCAGCTACACGCAGACGACCTTTCTCGTCCTTGCAAGCCATGGGTTTGTCCTTTGCCTTGGTGATGTCCTTATAGGTTATCAAGCCTATCAGATGGTTGTCTTTGTCCACCACAGGCAGTTTTTCTATCTTGTTCTTCTGCAGAATGTCTGCAGCAGCAGTCAAGTCGGTCTGCTGATGAGTGGTCACCAGATTGTCCTTCGACATAATCTCGTCGACAAGACGGTCCAAACGACGCTCAAAACGCAGGTCACGATTGGTGACAATACCTACCAGATGGCGATCATCGTCTACCACGGGAATACCTCCGATGTGATACTCTGCCATGATGTCCAGCGCCTGTGCCACCGTACTTCCCAGGGGAATGGTGATGGGGTCGTAGATCATACCGTTCTCAGCACGCTTGACAATAGCCACCTCGCGAGCCTGATTCTCTATCGACATATTCTTGTGGATAACACCAATACCACCCTCGCGGGCAATGGCAATAGCCATCTGGCTCTCCGTCACGGTATCCATGGCTGCCGTCACGAAAGGTACGTTCAGCTGGATGTTACGCGAGAAGAAGGTTTTCAACTCTACCGTCTTAGGCAGCACCTCAGAATAAGCGGGAATCAACAGGACGTCGTCAAAGGTAAGGCCGTCCATTACAATCTTGTCTGCAATAAATGATGACATAAATATATACTCCTTTAAATTTTTATTGCGTGCAAAATTACTCATTTTAATTAAGAATTAAGAATTAAGAATTAAGAAAAATGCCAGAAGGCGATATTTTTTCTTAAATCTTAACTCTTAACTCTTCGTTCTTAACAATTAATTCGCCATTTCCGAGATGAACTTGATGCGCACCAGTCGGATTTCGTCCTCTGTACATTCCGCGCCAAGCTCCTGAATGGCATCCTCCAGCGAGTCTGTCTCGCTTTCGGAGAAATAGTCGTAGATATCGTCTACATGGTCCTCGTCCATGACGTCTTCAAGGAAGTAGTCTATGTTCAATTTTGTACCGCTATAGACAATGGCTTCCACCTCGTCCAACAGTTCGTCAAAATCCAAGCCTTGGGCAGTTGCAATGTCGTCGAGTGCTATCTGGCGGTCTATGGCCTGAATGATTTTCACCTTCAGGATAGACTTCTTAGCTACGGTACGCACACGCATATCGGCCTGACGCTCAATCTCGTTCTCGTCGCAATAGCGCTTGATGAGGTCTACAAACTCTTTGGCATAAGGCTGTCTAACTTTTCCCTCGCCTACTCCTTGTATATTCTTCAGTTCTTCCAGCGTCACGGGGAAGTCGGTAGCCATCTGCTCAATGCTGACATCCTGGAAGATGACATAGGGCGGCCGTCCCAGCTTTTTGCTGACCTTCTTGCGCAGGTCTTTCAGCATGGCACTGAGCGTCTCATCAAGGGCGCTGATGGTTGCCTCGTGCTCACCACCGGCTTCATAGTCGTCACGGAACTCATTGTCCTCGACTATCATAAACGTCTCCGGCTTCTTGATAAACTTCTTGCCGGCAGGTGTCAGTTTCAGCAGTCCATAGTTCTCGACATCCTTTTTCAGGTATCCTGCCAACAGGGCCTGACGGATAACCGGATTCCACAGTTTTCTCTCTTGTCCCTCGCCGGTACCGAACAGTTCATGGTTCTGGTGTTTATGGGCCAGAATCTCCTCCGTCTCACGACCTGTCACGAAGTCTATCACATAGTCAGCCCGGAAGTTCTCTTTCAGCGCATGAATGGCATTCAGTACAATAAGTAGCAGTTCATGAGCCTCAATCTCCTTCTTCGGATGCAGACAGTTGTCGCAGTTATGACAGTTTTCCTGATGGTATTCCTCACCGAAATAGTGAAGCAACATCTTTCTACGGCATACCGAAGTCTCAGCATAGGCAGCGGTTTCTGCCAGCAACTGGCGACCAATATCCTGCTCGGCAACGGGCTTGCCTTCCATAAACTTGTCCAGCTTCTGCAGGTCCTTCTTGGCATAGAACGTAATACAAAGTCCTTCGCCTCCATCACGTCCGGCACGTCCCGTCTCCTGATAATAGCCCTCCAGCGACTTGGGGATGTCATAGTGGATAACAAATCGCACATCGGGTTTGTCAATACCCATACCGAAAGCAATGGTAGCCACAATGACGTCTATCTCCTCCATCAGGAAAGCATCCTGCGTCTCAGAGCGCAGTGCAGACTCCAGACCCGCATGATAGGCTGCGGCCTTGATGTCGTTGGCTTTCAGAATCTCGGCCAGTTCCTCCACCTTCTTACGCGACAGGCAGTAGATAATGCCGCTCTTGCCCGGATGTTGCTTGATAAAGCGGATGATGTCCTTGTCCACATCAGCCGTTTTGGGACGCACCTCGTAGTACAGGTTCGGACGGTTGAAAGAACTCTTGAACTCCTTGGCATCCATGATACCCAGACTCTTCTTGATGTCCGTACGCACCTTGTCGGTAGCGGTGGCGGTCAGGGCTATCACTGGGGCATCGCCAATCTCGTTGATGATGGGACGGATGCGTCGATACTCAGGGCGGAAGTCATGTCCCCACTCCGAGATACAATGCGCCTCGTCAATCGCGTAGAACGATATCTTGGCCTGCTTCAGGAACTCCACATTCTCCTCCTTGGTCAGTGACTCTGGAGCCACATAGAGCAACTTGGTCTTTCCTGCCAGGATGTCAGCCTTCACCTGGTCGATAGCCGACTTGTTGAGCGACGAGTTCAGATAGTGAGCCGTTCCCTCCTCGCTCATAGAACTGATGACGTCCACCTGGTTCTTCATCAGTGCTATCAGCGGCGATATGACAATGGCCGTACCCTCCATCAGCAACGAGGGCAGCTGGTAGCACAGCGACTTGCCGCCACCGGTAGGCATGAGCACAAAGGTGTCCTTGCCGTCCAGCACGTTTTGCACAATCGCTTCCTGGTCGCCTTTGAACTTGTCAAAGCCGAAGTATTTCTTCAGCTCGTCAGTCAAATTCTGTTTCTTTTTTGCCATAGACTTTTCCGGATTTTATTGCAGATGCGACTTGTCGAGCTGCTGCTGGGCATACTCGGCAGTCACTTCAAAGGATTTTATTCGCTTCGAGGGAACCTCAAACATAGCGTCCATCATGATATTCTCCACGATGGAGCGCAGTCCGCGGGCTCCCAACTTGTAGTCCACCGCCTTGTCGACCACCAGTTTCAGGGCCTCGGGGGTGAATGTCAGCTGTATGCCGTCCATCTCGAACAGTTTCTCATACTGCTTGATAATCGAGTTCTTGGGTTCTGTCAGTATCCTGGTCAGCGCCTCACGGTCCAACGGGTTCAGATAGGTCAGCACGGGCAGACGACCGATAATCTCGGGAATCAGCCCGAACGACTTCAAGTCCTGAGGGGCTATATACTGCATCAGGTTCTCCTTGTCTATCTTGCGCACATTCTGCACCGAGTTGTATCCCACCACGTGGGTATTCATGCGCTGGGCTATCTTGCGCTCTATGCCGTCGAAGGCACCGCCGCAGATGAACAGGATGTTATGGGTGTCTACATGGATATACTCCTGGTCGGGATGCTTGCGGCCACCCTGAGGCGGCACGTTGACAATGGTTCCCTCCAACAGTTTCAGCATACCCTGCTGAACACCTTCTCCACTCACGTCACGCGTGATGCTGGGATTGTCCGACTTGCGGGCTATCTTGTCTATCTCGTCAATGAAGACGATGCCTCGCTGGGCAGCCTCCACATTGTAGTCAGCGACCTGCAGCAATCGTGTGAGGATGCTCTCTACGTCCTCGCCCACATAGCCGGCTTCCGTGAAGACGGTAGCATCGACAATGGTGAAGGGCACGTCCAACAACTTTGCAATGGTTCGTGCCAACAGGGTCTTACCCGTACCTGTCGAACCCACCATGATAATGTTCGACTTCTCAATCTCCACACCCTCGTCGCTGGCGGGCTGCTGCAGTCTCTTATAGTGGTTATAGACGGCTACCGACAGGTATCGCTTGGCCTCATCCTGTCCGATGATGTAATCGTCCAGATAAGCCTTGATTTCCTTCGGTTTCGGCACTCGCTTCAGCTTAAACTCCTTATCGGGTTTCTTGGCATCGGGTCCGAAGCCATTGGCCGTAGCCACTTGATAGGCCTGTACGGCACAATCCTCACAGATGTTGCCGTCCAAACCTGTTATCAGAAGTCTTACTTCACGTTCCGACCGTCCGCAGAAGTTACATTTCTTTGCCATTTCTCGCTCTATCCTCTTACTTTTTCTTCAGCACCTGGTCAATCATGCCGTACTCCTTTGCCTCCTCAGCCGTCATCCAGTAGTTGCGGTCTGAGTCGTTCCACACCTTGTCATAGGGTGTATGCGAGTGCTCGCTGATGATGGTATACAGTTCCTTCTTGAACTTCATGATTTCCTTAGCCTCTATCTCTATATCACTGGCCTGGCCCTGCACACCGCCCAAGGGTTGGTGTATCATCACACGGCTATGGGGCAGTGCCGAACGCTTGCCCTCCGTACCAGCTACCAGCAGTACGGCTGCCATCGAAGCGGCCATACCCGTACAGATGGTAGCGACATCGCTGGAGATGAACTGCATGGTGTCATAGATACCCAGTCCTGCCGTCACGCTGCCACCGGGAGAGTTCAGGTAGATACTGATGTCCTTGCCAGAGTCTACTGAGTCCAGATAGAGCAACTGGGCCTGCAACGTATTGGCGGTATAGTCGTCAATCTGTGTTCCCAGGAAGATGATGCGGTCCATCATCAGTCGCGAGAAGACATCCATCTGGGTAACGTTCAGCTGACGCTCCTCCAGGATGTAAGGGTTCAGATACTGAGCCTGTGCGCTCATCACTTCGTCCAGCACAAGGCCATTCATACCAAGGTGCTTGGTAGCATATTTTCTAAAATCGTTGTTCATATATCCTTTCGTTTTTCACAAAGTGAGAGACAAAATTACAAAAAAAAGTCGGAATGCCATACATTCCGACCGTTTTTTTTGGTTAAAGAATTATAATTCGGATTTCTCTTTACTTCTCCTGCAACAACTTCTGGAAGTCTTCCATCGTGATGTCCTTCTCGTCCAGCTTCACTACTCCCTTCAAGGCAGCAATCAGCTTTACGTCAACGGCACGGTCTACGAGACCGTCCACATTCTCACGCTTCTTGAGCATTTCCTGTGCGTAGTTGTCCAGATACTCCTCAGGAACGTTAGACATACCGTACTGGGCGAACTGAGCACGGGCAGCCTCCTTGGCAACAGCCTTCAGGTCATCGTCCTCGACCTTGATATTCTGGGCAGCCACCAGCTGCTCCTTCATCAAGTGCCAAGCCAACTCCTTGATGCTGGCCTCGAAGTTCTTCTCCACATACTCTTCCACGTCCTTACGGTCCTTGTTATTCTGCTTCATCACGCGCTTCAGCAACTCTTCAGGGAACTCCAGCTTGCCCACCTTCTTCTCAACGTGAGCACGGACATCCAACAGGAACTTGTAGTCTGAATCAGACTCAAACTGCTTGCTGATCATGTCACTGATTTTCTGGCGGAACTCCTTCTCGTCCTTCACCTGACCCTCGCCGAAAGCCTGGTCGAACAACTGCTGGTTGACCTCGGCCTTGGTGAAGCGGCTGATTTCTGTAATCTGGAAGGTGAAGTCACCCTCGTGGTTCTTCACGTCGTTCTTCTCAATCTTCATCAGGCTCGACACCTCAACGTCGCTCTCGGGATAAGCCTTGCGGGGATTCCAGGTGATGATGTCACCCAGTTTGGCACCGTCAAACAGTTTCTTCTGGTCTTCCACCTTGATATACTGAGGCATCAGCACTGCGTCAGCGACCTCGATGGTACCATCCACCTCGCGCAGGTCACCCTTCAGCATATCGCGCTGCTCAGCGTCATAGGCCTCCACCTTCTCATACTGGCCGGCACGGTTCTGATACATCTCCACCTGCTGGTCGATAAGCTTGTCATCCACCTTGATGTGATAGTAGTCCACCTTGTCCCTACCGCTCAGCTTAGCCTCGAACTCAGGAGCTACGGCAATATCGAACTTGAAGGTCAGCGTGTCTGCATTCTCCAAATCCTGGGGCTCCTGTCCGGCATTGGCCAGAGGCTCACCCAGCATCTGTATCTTGTTCTCGCGGATGTACTCATACAGCTTCTCACCCAGCACCTTGTTCACCACGTCCATCTTGACAGCAGTACCATACTGGCGCTTAATCATGCCCATAGGGGCCTGACCGGGACGGAATCCAGGAATGTTAGCACGCTTACGATAGTCTTTCAGAGTCTTGTCTACCTCTCCCTGGTAGTCGTCTTTCTCCAGCGTGATGGTCATCAGACCATTCACCTTGTCAGGAGCTTCAAATGTAATATTCATCTTGCTTTTATACCTTATTTATATTATTATATGCGATTCTATCTGACCTATGGGTGCAGCGTACAGCTCTGCAATGAGCGTGCAAAGGTACGAATAAACGAGTAAAATACCAAAGAAAATACGATTTTTTAAGTTTATTCAATAATTTTGCTCCTCTTCTTCCATCATCCATTTCTGACGGCGCTGCTCTTCCAGCTTGGCGAAGTCTTTCTTCTGCAGCACGAAGTTAGAACCCAGGTACTTCTCCTTCACAATGGGGTTGACAGCCAACTCCTCGGGCGAGCCCTTGAACAGGATACGCCCCTCGAACAGCAGGTAGGCACGGTCGGTAATGTTCAGCGTCTCATGCACGTTATGGTCCGTAATCAGGATGCCGATGTTCCTGTACTTCAGCTGCCATACTATCTGCTGAATGTCCTCCACGGCGATAGGGTCCACACCGGCAAACGGCTCGTCCAGCATGATGAACTTCGGCTCGATGGCCAGGCAACGGGCTATCTCCGTACGACGACGCTCACCGCCGCTCAGACGGTCGCCCGTGTTCTTGCGTACCTTCTCCAGTCGGAACTCCTTAATCAGGCTCTCCAGCTTCTCCATCTGGTAGTCGCGGGGCTTGCCCGTCATCTGCAGCACGGACAGGATATTGTCCTCCACCGACATCTTGCGGAACACCGATGCCTCCTGTGCCAGATAGCCGATGCCCGCACGGGCACGCTTATACACCGGATAGCTCGTCACCTCCTCGTCACCCAGATAGATATGGCCTCCGTTGGGCACTATCAGCCCCGTCGTCATGTAGAACGAGGTCGTCTTGCCCGCACCGTTAGGCCCCAGCAGGCCCACAATCTCGCCCTGCTTCACATCAAACGACACGTCGTTGACCACCGTGCGCTTGCCGTAAATCTTCACCAACCCCTCAGTGCGCAGCACCAGGCGTTCCGAATCCTGTATGTTATTGTTCATTTCGTCCATTTCGCCTGCGAAGGTACGAAGAAATTCTGAAACTACCAAAAAATTGCCTATCCTAATTCCATCCGCTTACCTCTTATATCATCCTCACCTTCCTGCGGTTGCCGCTGGGGCGCACGGCGAAGTGCAGCCAGTAGCGTCCTGCCTTGTTGCGCTCCAGCAGCAACTCGTCGAAGTCCTCCTTCGACTCGTCGCTGATGTCCAGCAGGATGACCGCATAGCGCAGCAGCTGCTCCAGTCCCGAGACCCTGATGTCCGCCGCACAGCCCGTCAGGTGGTTCGATGTCGGCACACCGCCCACAGCCCTGTTCACCTCCGCCGAGCGGTAGGCGCTGTTGACAATCAGCGGGTCGTCACCCTCGCCATACATCATGTTCCAGCGCGAGCGCAGCATTTCCAGCCATCGGCACAGCCGCCTCAGGTTCTCCACCTCCGTCTCCGAGGGCACATTCTCCGCCCTCACACTCGTCCTGGTCATCTCTCCGAGCGTAAAGTGCTCCGACAACATTACTTTCTCATTCTTCATCCTTCAATCCTTCAATTTTTCAATTTTTCACACCACGATTTCCTTGATGACCTTCTTGTACCTACCCTGCTTGACGCGCTCCACGAAGCCGTGCTTCAGCCAACGTTGGCATTGCTTAAGAGCCGCCTGCTGCTCAATATCCAGCACTGCCATCACATCCTTCACAGTAAACCGCTCGGGCAGGTCGCGATACGCATCTGCATTCTTCGAGTTCTTGCGACGGGGCACATACTCCCGTTCCGCATTGTCCCACGAGTCCTGCAGCATCTGCCCGAAGAAGTAGTCCTGGAAGTAGATGACCGCATCGTACATCAGCGTGGCGAACTTCAGGTCGTCGTCCGTAATCTCCAGCTTCCCTGTCTTCTTGAACGCGTCATACTGTCGGCAGACAATGCGCGGCACGGTGAACCATGTGGCATAGAACACCGCACGTTTCCGCAGGTAGTCCAGCACCAGGTCGCCTGCTGCCTCCGCCTCCTGTGCACTCAGCTCGCAGAGGTCGTACACATGGTCTATCAGCCGCCCTAAGGGCAGTTCGCCATGCAGCTGCTCCAAGCGGAAGCCCCACTGCTTCAGAGCCTCGTTCGCCTGCCAGTCCACCACGCGCTTGCGCACCATCTGGAAGTTCGCCCGTTCCATCTGGAAGATGGCCACGCGCGAGCACAGTCCGTCGTTGATGTTCCGCAGCGTGAACTTCTTGTGCAGGCTCACGGTGGTGCCCGTCGTCACCGAGTTCCAGTAGACAGGCAGGATGTCGTTGATGGAGTCGCCGTTGGCATAGTCCACACCCGACAGCTCGTTGTGAAACGCCTTCAGCTCCAGGTCGTGCTTGCCTATCCACGCTCCGCCGCTCTGGGCCGTGATGCTGGAGTCCAGCTCCGAGTCGAACATATACAGGTGCAGGGGCATCTGCTCGCCGTCCACCAGCTCCTTCGCCCGCTTCAGGCGCCGGAAAAAGATGTTGTTCGAGGTCTTGGTGGGCAGGTAGCGTATCATGCCCTCCGGCTCCACCAGCGCATCCTGCTTCTGTGCCTTGCTGCTCGTGCCGCGCTTCTTCTGCTCCTGCTTGTAGCGCGTCTCCTGCGCACGCACCTCCGCGTCCTGTGCCCGCATCGAGCACATAATCTGGTCGTCCAGATGCTTCGCAAACGACTTGCCGCTGGCTGGGTGGCCGATGATGAGCACCTGCGGGTTCATCCGCTGCCGCGCCCCGTCGTAGTGCTCATACCAGCAGCGCGTCATCAGCGTGCAGTACATCGCCCCGGCGGCAAACACCGCCCCGAGCCAGTTCTCGCGGCTCACTCCCCTACAGGCGTCGGCATAAGGGGTGCCAAGCAGAGGCTCCAGCCTTTCAGCGAACTGCGCGTAAGGGATTTCAGTCCCTGCCACAGGTCGTCCAGCTGTTCGGGCGTGGCCGCCATGAATACCCACACCTTCAAGCACCCCCGCGAGCCTTTTCGGGATGTCTTTGTAGAGCTGACGTCCGCAAGCCGTATCAGCAACTGCTCTGACCTCCCCCTCGCCGCGCTCGCGGATGATGTCCTGCACAAATCCGCACAGCTCAAGCACTCGAGCGACATTCGCCGCACTGTTGTCCGTGATATACCGCAGGTCGAGAGCCAGCTGCAGCATCGTTCGATGGCGATCTCCAGGGGCTGGCGCGCCTCCTTGGGCTTCCTGCCACGCTTCGCAGATGCGCCGGTAGGGCACTCCGTGGTACACATATTCTCCTTCTTCATTCTTCTCCAGTGTTATGTTACTACTCTTCTCTTCCGTCTGACCTGCTTCGCTGGCTGTCATGACTTTTTCGTTTCCCTTCTTGTCCGTAGCCTGTGAACGACCGTCTCTATATAGAGCAGCAAATCGCTCATCATACTCCTTGTTCTCATACGTAAACAGTTCCTTGTCCAAATACAGGATGTTCTCTTCCGACACACAGAATGACAGTCTGCTGGCATCCTTGCAGCTCTCGTCCATAGTCACCCCCAGCCTCTCGGCCATCCAGTGCTGGTTGTCTGCCAGGTTGCCCACCGTGGCATCCGCCTTGAACACCAGTCTCAGGCCCTTGCCCGACGGTGTCACGTGCACCAGCAGGACACCCCACTGCTTCAGGTCGCCATGAGCCCTGACCCATTCGCCATAGAGCTCCTGCGGAGCCTCCACATGGTCCACGTCCAGCATCACCAGACCGTTGAGCCGGGCAGTCTCCTGCTTGCGCCACAGCCCCGTCTTGCCACTCTTCGATGTCGACTCCCCGAAGGTAGCCTGGAAGATGAAGGCGGGCTGGGCACGCTTCTTCTTCGCGTCGCCCGTAGCCCGGTATTCTTCTTCGCGCTGCTTCACTTTCGGGTCGCGCACCAGCTGCCAGAACAGCTCCTCAGTGCACAGTTCCGTCGGAAGGAATAGACTGCGTTGAATACTAAACATCCCTTACACCTTGTCTATCAGTTCAGCGTCCTGCGCAGCCATCAGCAGCTCCGTCAGTTCCATAGCCTGGCGTCTCAGCTCCCTCGCAGAGCGGATGCGCCCCATGCCCCTGTTGGCACTGACGAATATCTTGTGTTTCTTCACGCTACGCTTCAGCCACCCGCTCGATGTCACAAACAGCGTCTCGTCCTTCTGCCTGTTGCGGTGGCGCATGTAGGGCCTGAAGCTCATGTCGCCCGTCATCGGGTCATAGTACACCGCACCCTCCAGCCGCTTCTTCTCTACCAGCAGCTCCATGATTTCGTTTTCTATATTCACCTTTCTTTTCAAAATCATACGCTACATCCTTTCTTTTATCATGCTTCCACCTCTACGCTCATCTGGTGCTTCGTGCGTCTGTAGTCACGCTTGAAGCCCCCGCGGCGGCTGCGACGTTCCTTCAGTGCCACCACCTCGCGCTGCAGCTCCACCTTCGTCTTGTCCGTGAAGGTCCGCAGCATCTTCGACACCTCACGTCCCCGACGGTGTGACTTTCCGTTCAGCAGCACGTGGTAGATCAGTCCCTCAACCAGCTGTCCTTCGCTATCGTACAGATAGCCCTTCTGTCCTACTTCCAACACATAGCCCTCAGCCTGTGTCTTTACCATAATCTCTGTCTTGTTCTTGTTCATACGCTAAAACTTTTTAATGTTATTGATAAATGTTTTGTTTTCATATCGGGTCTGTCCCTGCTGGTCCTGCCAGTCGCGGACTCCCGTCGAGAGTTGAGTGCGCACCCTGTCGCCCTCGTTCAAATGTCCCACAAGCGAGCGGGCGTAGTCGCCCGTTGCCTCTGCATAGATGGTGTCTACACCGTCAGTCAGCACGAAGCCCATGCTCGTAAACACCCTTGGCTGACCCTGTTGGTCAGTGTACTGCCTGTCCTGGATAGGCAGCAGCTTCTGAATCTTCATTGTTTTTTCCATTTCTTCCTTTTTTTAGTTCTTTACCTATTATGTTCATGATAAACTCCTTACCTTTCGCAGTCCAGACGAGATAAGTCTGATGTTTCTTCTTCCCGTCCTTCGAATAGTAGATGAACAGCCTGTCGTGTGTCAGCCCCTGACCCTCATACGGAGCCGTCAGCCGATACTGACCATGCCGCCATTGCTGGATGCCCATGTCGCGCAGAAAACTGTTCAGGTCGCTGGCCTTCATGTCCAGTTCCCTTGCCAGCTGCGTCACCGTCAGACATCCTTCGTCCCCGAGGTTCTCGCGTTGCAGGGTACGCCCCACGATGCGTTCCGCCTCGTCCAGTACATCGTCGTCAGTCACCAGCATCTGCCGTACTGCCCGACGCTTCAGTTCGTTGTTGTCTTGCAATTTGTTTTCGTTTTTTTAATCAATTAAATAATGTCCGCGCATCCACGCGCGTTTGCGCGTGAATCCTAACTATTCCATCAGGCCTCATCCTTCATCCATCATCCATCAATTTGTCTCAACATGTCAAAGATCGCTTTCTTCCTCCTGCCCGCCGTCATTTCCTCTGGCTGACGATGCAAAGGTAGGCACAAAAAAAAGCATCCCGTTGCGGTGCAACGAAATGCTAATGTTTTGCCAATGTTTTGCTAATGTTTTGTTAAACGGCTATGTTGTGGCGGACAGTTTTTTGCAGTTCTTCGTGTAGTGCCAACGCCACAGCCCTGAGCTGGAAGAAGACCTGTTCGTCAGCCTTGCTATACTTCACGGTATCCATCCGCGTGGCATCCTCATTCATAAACGACAGCGTGGAGAGAGCACGGATGTTGTTATATTCACATTTATATTCCAGATTCTCTGGCAGGGGCAGCGTGGCTATCTTCTCACAGAAGTCCTGCGACTTCGCTGGGTAGTTACACTCCCATCTCAGCAGCCACTGGGCCCCCGCCCACTTCTGCTTGGAGTCGATGGGCTTGTTCTTGCCCACGATGTTCGCCAGGGCCTCTGCCACCTGATGGTCCGAATACTTGCGATTGTTGTTGTTGTCATCGTTATGGTAGTTTTCTGTTCCGCTCTTGGACATATTGCCGTTGATGACCATGTTGTGGATGATGGCACCTTGGAAGTAGTTGTAGATGCCACCCGAATGGTGTTGTGTCTCTTCTGTATTCTCCATTGTTTTAGTTTTATTTTGTTGTTTGGTAATTATTCTAACTTTACATGGTGGTGGGAGTGTCAAAAAAAGTGGGCATTATTCGTATCACATACTAAAGGGCTGGTATGTACTTTTCGCGTGATGATACTGCAAATGCCCACGCCTTTTATGACGTGAGCAGGCAGACATTCTACTCGCGATAGTACTAATGGTTACCAGCCCTTAAGTATTCTGTCGAGAAAGCTGTCTAAGCTCTTTCTTTTTCCACGATGTTCGTTATTTTCCATGCAAAAGTACTAAATACTTTGCTTTATCCAAAATATTTCGTCTGTTTTTTTATTTATTTATCGTCAGTTGTCCTATTTCTCCTTCAAAATGGTTCTCAATGGTGACATTCAGCGTCACGGGCTCAGTGGTGTTGAGATACTTGCGCAGATAGTCCTTGAGCCTTTCCAGCACCGTCTGCTTCTTCTCTCCACTCTCAGGCAGGAAGGGGTTCGTGGGTGGCAGTATCTTGGCAATGCCCGTACCCGTCTCTGTCACATAGCCGTCGTTGAAAGCTCGCGAGACAAAGAGGCGCGTCTCGTCGGGCTTCAGGTTTTCTTCCTGGATGATGGTGTCCAGTTCTGCCTTTTTCTCCTTTTCAATATATTGTTCCCATTGCTCGCCTACGTCAGCACCCTTCTCGGGTGTCATATGCTCAATAAACCGTTCTATCAGTTCGCGCTTGTCGCGCATGTCAGGACTGGCGTCTATCTGCTTCCTCAGCTTCATGATGATGGTCTTGTCCTGACAGTTCGAGTCGTGATACTGCTGCACCAGCATGAGGATGTAGTTGATATTGATCTGCACCTGCTTCACCAACTCCATTTCAAACACCAGGTCATCGGCAATGTTTTCCTTTTCTTTCGGAGAACGGGGCTTGTGAATCTCTTCGTAGATGGTGTTATACCATCCCAGATAATCCTGATAGTGCATCTCGGGTATCAGCTGCTTGTCAGCCGTAAACTCATCGAAGGCACTCAGGATGTTTCTCAGTTTCAGGATAGCGCCAAACAGTCGGATAAACGCTTTCTTCTCTTCATCATCCACGATGCCCGCTATCTTCTCTACTGCAAATTTCTCCATCAGCAGCTGCACCAGTGCCTTATAGGGTGGCATCTTGTTGCCTTTGTCGTCCTCGTAGCCTGTGGCATAATATTCGTCGAACGACTTCATGAACACCAGTCCTGCTGCATTCTCGTCGCCAAAGATGGAGATACTTTTCTTCGTGGCCTCTTCCAGATTGCGGAAGCAGACGATGTTGCCGAATGTCTTCACGCCATTCAGTATGCGGTTCGTGCGGCTATATGCCTGCAGCAGTCCGTGCATCTTCAGGTTCTTGTCCACCCACAGCGTGTTCAGCGTCTTCGCGTCGAAGCCTGTCAGGAACATGCCTACCACTATCAGCAAGTCCACCTTCTTCTGTTTCATCTTCAGCGACACGTCCTTATAGTACGACTGGAACTGCTCGCCCTCTGTCGAGAAGGTAGTGCCAAACATCTGGTTGTAGTCGTCTATGGCCCGTTGCAATTCCTCTCTCGACGGGCCGTCCAGCTCGCTGGTGCTCTCCGGGTTCTCGTCGTCCTGGAATCCCCATTCGTCGTCCACCGCCTCGTTGGCATTATAGGTAAAGATGGTAGCCACCTTCAGACGGGTACCCAGTTCTGCCTGCTGGCGCTTGAACTCCTTATAGTATTGAATAGCCGTCTTCACTGAGTCAACGGCAAAGATGCTGTTGAACTGGCGGCAGGTCTTCGGACCGAAGTTGTCCAGTATATAGCGCGTCACGATGCTGATGCGCCTGGGATCGTGCAGTGCCTCGTCCGTATCGATGCCCCACACCTGCTTGGTGTCCACGTCGCTCTTCATTCGCATCGTCGAACTGTAGTCCACATGGAATCTAAGCACGTTCTTGTCTCTGATGGCATTGATGATGGTATAGGTATGCAGGGGGCTTGTTGGCTTGCCTTGATCGTCAGGCTCACCACCAAACAGTTGTGCTGTCGTTGAGTATTTGCTGCCTTTGTGCGCATTGACGGCAAAGATGGGAGTACCCGTAAAACCAAACATCAGATATTTCTTGAATCGCTTGGCAATGTCCTGGCGCATATCACCAAACTGGCTTCTGTGGCACTCGTCGAATATCAGCACGATGTTCTCTTTCTGCAATATCTCGCGCAGACGCTCGTCATTGTCGTAGAACTTAGGCTTCATCAGATTCGACAGCTTCTGTATCGTCGTGATGATGATGTGGCAGTCGTCACGCTTCAGCTGGCTCAGCAGCACCCTTGCTGATGAGTTGGAGTTGGCACAGTCCTTCTCAAAGTTGTCATACTCCTTCATGGTCTGATAGTCCAAGTCCTTTCTATCTACCACAAACAGCACTTTTGAGATGCCTTCCATCCTCGATGCCAGCTGTGCCGTCTTAAACGAGGTCAGCGTCTTGCCCGAGCCTGTGGTATGCCAGATGTAGCCACCTGCACGGATGCTGCCCTGCCAACGGTTGTAGAGGGCTGTCTGTATGCGCTGCAGTATCTTCTCCGTCGCTGCTATCTGGTAGGGGCGCATCACCAGCAGCTGCTTGTCCACATTGAACACACA
Source organism: uncultured Prevotella sp. (assembly GCA_946628315.1). Classification (GTDB taxonomy): domain Bacteria; phylum Bacteroidota; class Bacteroidia; order Bacteroidales; family Bacteroidaceae; genus Prevotella. The sequence continues at coordinate 5,023 of CAMOWH010000012.1, read as the reverse complement.
GTACTTTGTCAGGATGTTCAGAATGGTATGTTTGGCAAAGAAGGTCTTGGTGAAGTCGCGCAGGTCGGTCAGCAGCGTGTTCTCTTGGTCTGTCCAGTAGGTGGTAAACTCAAACGTATTTCCATCCGTTTTGTGCTTACGAGGCCCGCCGTCTGCCTCTTTCTCCTTGGCATAGCGGGTGGTGTTCGAGTAGTATTTCGTTTCCGTTCCGTTGCTGATGACGAATATCTGCACATAGTCGAACATAGCCTTGCCTGCCCAGAACGAATCCCTCAGATAACGATTTATCTGGTTGAAAGCCTCCTTGATGGCAACACCTCTGCGCTTCAGTTCGATATGCACCAGGGGCAGCCCATTCACCAGTATCGTAACGTCGTAGCGATTCCGATGGGCACCGTCCTCCACCTCATATTGGTTGATGACTTGCAGCCGATTGTTATAGACATTCTGCTTGTCTATCAGCTTGATGTTCTTCGTCAGTCCATTGTCCAGCGTCAGGTTCAGCACGTAGCCTTTGCCCTGTATCATCTCCGTCTTATCGACAATGGTCATCTGCTCATTCGAAATCATAGGTAGCAGCCGGTTCCATTCCGAGTCGCTCAGCACCACCTCGTTCAGCAGTTCCAGCTGACGGCGCAGGTTCTTCAGCAGCCCGGCTTCATCCTTGATGTGGGCATACTCATAGCCCTGCCCTTGCAGTTGCTTAATCAGCGACGCCTCCAGTGCAGCCTCGCTCTGGTATCCCTCAGCAGGCTTAGGCTCCACCTCGTAATGCGCCATCACCGTCTGGTGCTCCTGTTCTACTATGATTTTATAGTCGTCCATATTTCTGTCTCTGTATCCTCATTCATGGCAGCACAGAAATATGGAAAGAATCGGGGGGACTTATTCCCAACAATAGCCCATCCGTTCGAGCATGGTTTTTTCAGACAACCATGTGTTTTTGATGTATTCTATATAGACCGTATTGTCAATGATCGAATAGATAATCTTAATCCTCGGAATGACTTTATATCCGCGAAGCTCAAAACCGACTTTTTCCGATATAGGTTCTACGACAGCAGAGAAGGGTGACTGGGCAATACGGCGCACTGCGTCCATAACCAGTCTGCGCAATTTGTTATATTGCCCTTCTCCGTGCTCCTCCAGCGTGTATTGCAGAACCTCAGCAAGACTCTGCAACGCCGGTGCCGACCATCTTGTCTCTAAATTCATAAAGCCTTTGGTCTAAGAAATGTTCAGCTTCCTCCTGCGAATAGCTATTGCCTGCCAATATCTGGCTGTGGCTTAGTTGCAGGATTCTCACCAGTCTGTCTTCGTCGTTCATCATTACTTCTGCTATTTTGTTGCTGCAAATGTACGACAAATTATCGATAGTTCCAAACTTTTCTCCTTATTTCTGTGCCACGATGTCAAAGAACGATTGTTTTTATCTGATTGTTTTATATCTGTCTATTCAAACGTCAATAGTTTATTCCTGTAGTATTCATATTGCTTTTCGCGCTCTTTTAGCTGCGCTTCCAAGTTCTGGATGCTCGCCTCGAATGTATCGAGGATAGAAACAATGCGCTGCTGCTCATGTAGAGGAGGGAGAGGGATGGTGATATTTAGAATATCGTCCTTTTTGAGATTAGTTTGATCTATTTTATTATCATATTGAAGTAATTGCTCGTTCCTATTTATTACATAAAAGAGATATTTTGTAATAACATTACTATCGCAAACATGAAAAGCACCTATACGCTGATTTAATGTATACAAGTTATTTCTTTCAACCAAATAACATTTGGCAATAGCTTTCCCGTTGGGAACATCACTCATTACCATAAGTATATCATCAACATACAACGGAGAAATTTGTTCATTACAATATTTCTTTACAGAGCCATCTGAAGATATAAACTTTGAATTCACAACTATATATTTACCATCAGGAATAATAATTTTCTCATGTCCTTTTCCATTGCGAAAAACAACTATTTCTCCCAATTTCTTCATTTCCACCCCAGGTTTTCCTTCGAGGTCGAGGAGTTGGTCACGATAATATTCGTATTGTTTTCTTCGCTGGGCTATCTGCTCCTTTAGGTTGTCTATTGCAGAAGTGAAGGTGTCAAGGATTCCCACTATCCGAGTCTGCTCTTCAAGAGAAGGAATGGGGATAGGAAAATTATTAAGCCAAGTCGTACTAAGATTTTTTTGAGCTCCTCCCGTAGAATTAGCAAAGGCTGTAGATTCAAATTCTTTACAATTGAAAAGGTAAAAAAGATATGAATTTGATATTGTTTTTGCTCTTAAACAAGCTACTCGCTGATTTAATGCACACGATTCTTTCCTAATAAATGCAACTCTACCAGGATTACCCGTTAAAGACATCACAAGGTCTCCATTATTTAACAAATATCTTTCATATTCCGACAATTTCTCTATGGGATAGTATACTCTATCTTTATCTGAAATATAGCCATTTTGCACATCAGATATTCTAATTATTCTAATGCCCTCTGTAACGTATTCAGAACTTTTAAATGCAAAGCCGTTTAGGACTTGGCAAACCTCTCCTAATTTCTTCCACTCCACCATAATTATAATTTCTTTTTAAGAGTCTCTATTTCTTTCTGAAGGGTAGTACGCTTAATCATTGTATTGCCCATAGTAGTTGAGTTGGGGAAATAATGTATTGAGTCAAGTGCGTCAAGTTCGGTTTGCTTTTCAGCTATTTTACTTGCAATATCTCTTTTCCGCTTTCTCAATTCATATACGAGGCTGACAACACCAATAACAACACCTACTAAACCGACAAGCAAGCTTAACAGATTATAGTTTTCTTTTGCCCAATCCCACATTGTATCCACCATATCCTACTCTCCTAATTCTTTAATGATGGTTGCGATTTTGGCATTCAACGCATTACCCTCTGCAATCAGCGTTTCGAGCTTGGCATTAACCTCTGTGATGTTGATAACTTCACGAGTGTCTTCCTGCTCCACATAGCTGCTGACGGATAGATTGCAATCGTTCTCTAAGATATCGTCATTCTTCACCAGTTTGGCAAGGTATTGCACATCCTTGCGGTTGGCGAACAGCTCCATAATCTTATCCTGATGCTCAGGCAGGAGGACATTCTTGTTGCCATCCTTTTGGAACAGCTTGCTGGCGTCAATGAAGAGCACATTGGCATCCTGCTTCGCACTCTTCTTCAGCACGATGATACAGGTGGCTATACCCACCCCAAAGAACAGGTTGGCAGGCAACTGGATAACGGTATCTACGAAGTTGTTCTTGATGAGATACTGGCGTATCTTCTTCTCGTCGCCACCACGATATAGAACACCAGGAAACTCTACTATTGCAGCTGTGCCTCGTTCGCTGAGGTGCCAAAGCATGTGCATGGTGAAAGCCAAGTCGGCAGCACTCTTAGGCGCAAGGACTCCAGCCGGCGCATAGCGCTCGTCATTAATCAAGATGGCATTGTCCTTGCCTTCCCATTTCAGCGAGTAAGGGGGATTGCTGACAATAGCGTCAAAGGGAGCATCCTGCATGTGCTGGGGTTTCAGCAACGTGTCCTCCAAGCGAATGTCGAAGTTGTCATAGTTCACATTGTGCAGGAACATATTTATTCGACAGAGGTTGTAGGTCGTTGGATTCACCTCTTGTCCGAAGTATTGCAGGTTGGGGTTCTGCTTGCCTATGGTCTTGGCAAACTTCAACAGCAACGAGCCTGAGCCACAAGCAGGGTCATAAACCTTCTGGATATTGGGATTGTTCCATGAGGCCAGACGTGCCAATAGCTCTGAAACCTGCTGAGGGGTAAAGAACTCGCCACCACTCTTGCCTGCATTGGCTGCATACATCTGCATCAGGAACTCGTAGGTGTCGCCAAAAGTGTCGTTCTCCGTGTCGTTGTATTTGGAACCCAAATCCATTTGTGCAACGGTCTGTAGCACCTTTGCCAGCAGTTGGTTGCGCTTGATGACGGTAGAACCCAGCGAGGCACTATCCACCGTGAAGTCAGAGAACAGACCGCGCAGGTCGTCTTCTGAGGGTGTGCCAACAGCTGAAGCCTCAATACTACGGAAGATGCTGGTCAGGCGCTCATTCAGATTCTCGTCCTTATCGGCAGATTGTACCACATTTTGGAACAATTGCGAGGGCAGGATAAAATAGCCCTTCTCTTCGACCATCTTCTTGCGGATGTTCTCTGCCATCTCGTCGCTGATGGTGGCATAGTCGAAGTCGGGCTGTCCTGCTTCCTTCATGAGCCCGTGAATATAGTCGCAGATATTCTCCGAGATAAAACGGTAGAAGATGGAGCCAAGCACATAAGCCTTAAACTCCCAACCATCTATACTGCCACGCAGGTCGTTGGCTATCTTCCATATTGTCTTGTGCAGTTCCGCACGTTCTTGCATTGTTGCCATATATCTTGTTTTTTGTTTGTTTTCGGTTTGAAACCTCGCGGGCTTCACAGCAGGCGAGGGGGTATGTTATTTCAAACAATGATCGTGTTGCAACACACGATTTTCTTTGGTTCAGTAGTGAATGGTGGTCTCGCCGTCCCACTCATCGTCGATGGTGATGGAGAGGCGGAGCAGGTTTGCTTTGATGTTCTTCTGTATCTCTGGATAGAGAGGATCCTGGGTGGCGTCGGGATGCTGAGCCACGAAGGTCTTGACCTTGACGTTGAACTTGCCAATACTGTCGGAAGTGGCTACGTCAAGGGTCTTTGACTCGGCATGATAGGCGACGATTTCGGGATAGTGCGTCAATTCCTTCTCGCACGAGAAGAGCGAGAAAGAGAACAAACAGATGCCAAATAAAACGATATAAAATGAAGGGAAGGCACGGAAAGAAGAATGGGAAGAATTGCGTAAAACACTGATATTCAGCGTTTTACCCCCCCAATTAGATTTCTAAGGGTGGCGCAAAGGGGCGATATGCTATTGGTTTGCTTCATTTGTTTTAGTTTATTATTGGCACAAAAGTACAAAGTTTTTGGGAATTATCAAAATATTGGGCTGATAAA
>CAMOWH010000011.1:0-36817 GCA_946628315.1 uncultured Prevotella sp. | reverse complement strand
CAGCACGAACCACATGACGGCCAGTACAACCAGGCCGATGATGAAGGCTGACCAGCCGTGCCCGTAGAACGGAATGCCCAGCATGGCCACAGCCATCAGGAAGGCAATGTTCTGGCGCTTCTCGTTCAGGTCATGGTAGGTCTCGTAGATGGCCCAGATAATGATGCCGATGAGCAGGAAGATGTAGACAATCTCGCCCGTATTGAAAGGCATACCAAGGGTGTTGACGAACAGCAGTTCAAACCATCCGCCTACCTGTACGATGCCGGGAACGACACCATAGAGTACGGCGGCAAGAATGACCACCGAAATGCCCAAGGCTATCAGCGAGCCTTTCAGGTCGCGCTTGGGGTCGTCTGTTGGGAACTTGCGATAGTAGTACACCAGTACGATGGCGGGCAGGCACAATAGGTTCAGCAGGTGCACACCGATGGAGAGTCCCGTCATGTACATGATGAGTACCAGCCAGCGGTCGGCATGAGGCTGGTCGGCCTGGTCCTCCCATTTCAGGATGAGCCAGAATACGACGGCAGTGAAAGCGGAAGAGTAGGCATAAACCTCACCCTCGACAGCCGAGAACCAGAAGGTGTCGCTGAAGGTATAGATGAGTGCTCCCACCATGGCCGATGCCTCAATGGCTATCAACTTGGCGACGGTCAGCTGACTCCAGTCCTTGATGAGCAGCCGGCGCACCAGATGGGAGATGGTCCAGAACAGGAACAGGATAGTGGCTGCCGACAGCAACGCACTCATCATGTTCACCATGTATGCCACGTGGCTGGGGTCGCTGGCAAACTGTGAGAACAGGTTTGCCGTCAGCATGAAGAATGGCGCACCGGGCGGGTGGCCGATTTCCAGTTTGTAACCTGTAGAGATAAACTCTGGACAGTCCCAGAACGAAGCTGTCGGCTCGATGGTGGAACAATAGACCACGGCGGCAATGGCAAACGCCAGCCAGCCCATGATATTGTCCACAAGTCTGAATTGTTTCATCGTTTTATATGTGATTGTTTCTATTCTAACCTGCAAAGGTAATGCTTTTGCGTGGAACATTGGCCATTGACCGTTGACCGTTATTCTTTTTTAACCATTAAAGCAATAATTGGGCTCCATAAATGAGCAGGACATAGCGCAGGAACTTTCCTATAGCCATACTGGTCAGTGAGATGGGAATGTTGGCACGCATCAGACCCAGTGCGACGGTGATGGCAGACCCCAGAATGGGCACAAAGGCGAAGAACCCCATCCATGCTCCGCGTCCTGCCATGAACTTAGTGGCACGGTCCAGATCTTTCTGCTTCACGTGCAAGTACTTCTCTATCCACTCCAGTTTGCCCATTCTGCCGACGCAGTAGTTGAACATACCTCCGGCCACATTGCCGACGGTGCCGTAGACGATGAGCAGCCACGGGTCAAGGCCGGCAGCCAGCAGTCCCGTCATGACTGCCTCGCTGCTGAAGGGGAAGAACGAGCCGGCCACGAATGCCGTGAGCAACATGCCCCAATAGCCGTAACTGATTAATAGCGAAACTATATACTCCATAAATTATAGGCGGTAAGCAGAAGGGTTGCTGCCAGCAGGAAACCGCAGTAGATGTTTGTGAGTCGCGTGGACGAGAGTGCGATGAAGTGACCGATAAGAGGTGCTGTGTTGATGATGGACAGCCCAATCAGGACATCGTAGAATTGTGGCTGAAGGGCTATGGAGAACATGGTAACCAGGGCCATCCAAGTCAGGAAACCGATAAGCAGCCGTGTGCGAATTCTGTCATCACGATGTTTCCGTATGTAGTGTGTAATGCCCGTAATGGCAGCCACGGCGACGAGTATCCATGTCGCCACCTGGCTGGTGCTGAGTGTGGTGAAATCCAGGATAGGATGGAAGTCATCCCACTTGGCGAACAGTTCCAGAAACGAACGGAAGTCGTTGTTCAAAACCTTCCAGCAAAGCATCACCCAATAGGGCATCAGCAATCCCAATATGGAAGCCGACAGCGTCCGGCCGGAAAGTGACTGTAGCTGTGTGGCTGTCAGCAGCCAGATGAGTGGTACGAAATATAATATGCGGACCTCTGCTATAGCGGCCGTCCCGAACAGTATATAGGCGTAAAATGTCAGCCCGCTGGCCTGCTTGTCCTGATAGGTCATGAATAGCAGCGTGACGGCTCCTGCGTAGCATACTTGTATCAAGGCACTCTGCAAAGAGGAAAACAAGAAACAGGCAGCACAGCCCATGGCGATAAACGAACAACTCACTATGCGGGAGTAGATGCGAATCAGGGCATTCATGTTGTTCATCTGTGCCATAGCATAGACTGTTAACATGAAAAGCCCGAACTGGACCCACCAGTTTCCTTGAATGAGTCCGCCCAGCAACCAGATGACGACGGCATAGATTAATGCCACTGGCAGCGTCAGTTTGCTTTCTGCTATTCTGTTCTGTAGCCGCTTTGCCATTTAAAGGTCTGCTCCGATGTCACGACGGAAATACTTGTCCGTAAACTGTATTTTCTGCGCCTCTTCGAAAGACTTTTGTAGTGCCTCGGCTTTGTCCTTTCCGTATGAAGAGACGGCAATGACGCGACCGCCATTGGTCACCACCTGACCGTCCTTCAGTGCCGTGCCGGCATGAAATACAATACTGCCTTCCACGTTCTCGATGCCCGTAATGGGGTAGCCTTTCTTGTACTCTTGTGGATAACCGCCGCTGACCAGCATGACGCAGACGGCAGCACGCTCGTCAAACTCGATGGCGCGAGTGTCCAGATTGCCCTCTGCTACTCCCTCAAACAGGTCTACAATGTCCGATTTCAGACGCAGCATGACACTCTCCGTCTCGGGGTCGCCCATACGGCAGTTGTACTCGATGACCATCGGCTCACCCTTTACGTTGATTAGTCCGAAGAAGATGAAGCCTTTATACAGGATGCCTTCCTGCTTCAGTCCTTCCACGGTAGGACGGATAATACGGTCTTCCACCTTCTGCATCCACTCCTTTGTGGCAAAGGGTACGGGACTGACGCTACCCATGCCGCCCGTGTTCAGACCTGTGTCGCCCTCGCCAATGCGCTTGTAGTCTTTGGCTTCGGGCAGAATCTTGTAGTGGTCGCCATCGGTCAGCACGAAGACTGAGCACTCGATGCCGCTCAGGAACTCTTCGATGACCACGCGGCTTGACGCATTGCCGAACATGCCGCCCAGCATCTCCTTCAGCTCCTTCTTGGCTTCGTCAAGGGTGGGAAGAATCAGCACCCCTTTGCCGGCACACAGACCGTCTGCCTTCAGTACATAGGGAGCCTCTAAGGTTTCCAGGAATTTCAGTCCCTCCTCCAGATGCTCGCCGTCGAAGGTCTCATAGCGGGCTGTGGGAATCTGGTGACGCTGCATGAATGCCTTGGCAAAGTCTTTCGAGCCTTCCAGCACGGCACCGGCCTTCGTAGGGCCGATGACGGGGATGTTCTTGGTCCGCTCGTCGGTACCCAAATTGTCATAGATGCCCTTCACCAGCGGCTCCTCGGGACCTACTACCACCATGTCAATCTGTTTTTCTACGCAGAACTGCTTGATGGCCTCGAAGTCGTCAGCCTTCATCGCCACATTTTCTCCGCAGTTGCCCGTACCGGCATTGCCTGGGGCAATATACAATTTCTCACATTTGCTGCTCTGAGCAATCTTCCATGCCAGTGCGTGCTCGCGCCCGCCACTGCCTAACAGTAATATCTTCATCTTACTCAATCAAAATGTTCAGGGTTATTTCTTATGTTTAGGTGTGCAAAGGTACAAAGAAAAGCCGAAAACGCCAAACATTCTATAAACAGATTTTCTCTCTTTTTTTGTACCTTTGCAGTTGCTAACCAAATTTGAATACTATGCTTCTATTGCCCTTACAGTTTTCCCTGTTCGCCGAGGTGGGAGTCCTTGAAGCCGAGGAAGTAGAGCACGCCGTCCAGTCCGATGGTGTTGATGCTCTGCTCGGCATTGGCTACGACGCGGGGCTTAGCGTGGAAGGCGATGCCCAGTCCGGCTTCGCTGATCATGGGCAGGTCGTTGGCACCGTCACCGACGGCAATGGTCTGTGCCAGATTGACCTTCTCTACCTGGGCAATGAGTTTCAGCAGCTCGGCCTTGCGGTGGCCGTCGACAATCTCGCCGACATAGCGGCCGGTCAACTTGCCGTCGTCACCAATCTCCAGTTCGTTGGCATAGACATAATCGATGCCATATCGGCGCTGTAGGTACTCTCCAAAGAAGGTGAAGCCACCGGAGAGGATGGCAATCTTGTAGCCGCTGGTCTTGAGTACAGCCATCAGACGGTCGGCACCCTCGGTGATAGGCAGGTGCTCGGCAATGTCCTGCATGACGCTGACGTCCAGTCCCTTGAGCAGGGCCACGCGACGGGTGAAGCTTTCCTTGAAGTCTATCTCGCCGCGCATGGCACTCTCGGTGATGGCACGCACCTCGGCACCCACGCCGTTGCGCTCTGCTAACTCGTCGATACACTCGGTCTGGATGAGCGTAGAGTCCATATCGAAGCAGATGAGGCGGCGCATACGGCGGAACATATCGTCACGCTGGAAGGAGAAGTCTATCTCCATGTCTTGTGACAGTTTCATGAGCTTGGACTGCATCTCCTGACGGTTGACGGGCTCGCCGCGCAAGGAGAACTGGATGCAGGCTCGCGTGTGCTGGCTGTACTGCTTGATGCTCTTGCGGCCGGTCAGTCGCACGATGCTGTCGATGTTCAGTCCCTGATCGGCCAGGATGCGGGTGGCAGCCTCTATCTGGCGGGCCTCCAGCTGTCGCCCCAATACCATGAGGATGTAGCGGTTCTTGCCCTGATGTCCCACCCAGTCTTCGTATTCGTCGTCGGTGATGGGCGAAAATCCGATGTTAACACCCAGCTCAGTGGCCTTGAACAGCAGTTCCTTCATGGCTAGCCCAGACTTCATCTCGTCCATGCGAATAAGGATGCCTAAGGAGAGGGTATTGTGGATATCGGCCTGGCCGATATCCAGTATCTGGGCGTCATACTTGGCCAAAATACCCATGATGGAGGCCGTCAGACCGGGACGGTCCTGACCGGTAATGCGGACTAATATTTGCTCATTCTTCATAGTTGTAGAATTTCTAGTTTTTTATAGTCTTTATAGTTTGACAAGTTTTGTTAGTTATACTAGTTATACTAGTTTATTTTAGGTAGTCTTCAAAATATTGCGTAATGCGCTCGTGCAGATGGACGCTGGCATGGCCCCGCATGTTGTGCTCCTCACCCGGATAGGCAAAGAAGTCGGGCTGGGTGCCCGCCTTGATGCAGGCATCGAGGAACGAGAGACAGTGTTGCGGCACAACGGTGTTGTCGTTATAGCCCGTAATAATTTGCAAACGGCCTTTCAGGTTCTTGGCCTTGTCGATGAGAGACGTCTTGGCGTAGCCCTCAGGATTGGTCTCCGGAGTGTCCATATAGCGCTCGCCGTACATCACTTCGTACCACTTCCAGTCAATGACGGGACCGCCGGCCACACCCACTTTGAAGACATCGGGGTAGTTGGTCATGAGCGAGATGGTCATGAAGCCGCCGAACGACCAGCCGTGGACACCCAGCCGTTGCATATCGACATAGGGTAGGGTGCGCAGGTAGTCAACACCCTTCATCTGGTCTTGCATCTCAATCTGTCCCAGTTGCCGGAAAGTTGCCTGCTCGAAGTCCCGGCCGCGATACTCGCTGCCACGATTGTCGAGAATGAAGACGATATAGCCTTTCTGGGCCATATAGGTCTCCCACGAACGGCTTTGCCAGTGCCACGATGCTTCCACGTTGTGTGCATGAGGACCTCCGTAGACGTAGACAACGGTGGGGTACTTCTTGACCGGGTCGAAGTCGTGGGGCTTCACCATGCGGTAGTAGAGGTCCGTCGTGCCGTCGGCCGCCTTGATGGTGCCGCACTCGAAGATGGGCTGGACGTAGTCGCCCCAGGGGTCAGCGGCAGTCAGTAGTCTTTGAACGTGATGATTATTAGTGTCGATGAGGTCGATGGCGCGAGGGGTCGTGGGTGCGCTCCATTTGTCTATCAGGTAACGGCCTGATGGTGAGGGCTGTGCACGATGTACACCATCAGTGCTGACCAGGGCCTGCATCTTGCCGTTAGACACGCTGACGCTGTAAATCCAACGGTGCAGCGGGTGATATTTGTTGGCCTCGATGAGGATGCTCTTCTGCTTGGCGTTGAAGCCCAGCACCTGCTGTACTACCCAAGGACCACTGGTGAGCTGACGTAGCAGACGTCCCTCTTTATTATAAAGGTATAGGTGGTTGTAGCCGTCGCGTTGGCTCTGCATGATGAACTTGTCGGCGTCCCATGGCAGGAACTGGATGGGGTTCATTGGCTCCACGTATTTGTCGCTGGTCTCACGCATCAGTTCAGCCTCTTTGACACCTGTTGTCGCATCGTAGCGCACCAGCCGGCAGTCGTTCTGGTCGCGGTTCAGTTCGAACATATAGATGTTCTTGCCGTCAGGACTCCATGCTATGTTAGTGAAATAACGGTCCGTAGGGTCGCCAGCCTGTAGGTAGATGGTTTTCTGTGTGCTCAGGTCATACACACCTACGGTCACCTGGTGTGAGGTCATGCCAGCCATCGGATACTTGTCCGGCTGGTGTTCGGCCACGCGGGGAAAGATATCCACCTGCGGATAGTCGCTGACCATGGACTGGTCCATGCGGTAGAAAGCCAGGCGCTGACCGTCGGGGCTCCAGAAGGTGCCCTTCTGGATGCCGAACTCGTTGCGGTGGACGCTTTGGCCATAGACGATGTCACGACTGCCGTCAGTGGTCAGCTGGCACTCTTGATTGTCGGCTGTGCGCACGAAAAGTTGGCAGTCCTTGACATAGGCCACGGCCCGTGACTGGCTGTTCCAGTCGCTGAAGGTCTCGCCTTCGCAGGTCTGTGACCATGCCGTCTGCTTGTCCTTCCAGTTGAAGAGCACGCGTTGCTTGCTGTTCTTGAGCAATACCAGGGGCTCTGACGGGTAGGGGTATTGGACAGAATAGGCAGAATGGAAATCACTGCCAACCTCTTTCAGTGTGAAGAGTATCTGCCGGGTTCCCTTGGCATCTATGGAGCCTCCCTCTTCAGCGTCCAGATACATCAACTGGTCACCCCACCATTCGTACCACTTGTTTTCAGGCAGAAGGTTCCGGTAGTTATTACCGCCGAAGTTGAGGTCTTCCAGCGTGAAGAGTTTGCGGTTTTGAGCATTCATGACGGAATAGGGTAGGACCAGTAAAGCTAAAAGGAGAATCAGTAGTTTAGTCTTCGTCATCATTGAACCTCCTGTTGTTCTTTTTGTTTCCAAACTGGCGGTCATCCTTGCGGAAAGGCTTTTTGCCGAAGCGGTCCTTTTGTCCATAGTGCTCTTTCCTGTCCGGGCGTCCTTCTTTTTCTCTGTCGCCACGGAAATCTTTTCTGTCACCACGGAATTCTCTGCGTTCACCCCGTTCCTCGCGTCTGTCATTGCGTTTCTCCAACGAGTGGAACTTGAAGTTTCGGATGTCTGCCCCTTCGTTTTCTTCCTGCTCGTCCAGCCGTTTCTTGAATTCGCGCTCTTTCTTGAAGCGGTGCTTCTCGGCCATCTGGCGCTTCTCTTCCTCCGTTTTGACGATGCCGCCTTGTTCTCGATAGACCTGCATCTTGCCGTCGAACATCTGGTATTTGCGGAACTCGCATTCCAACGAGCCGTTAAACAACGGTATCTTGATGGAAGGCTTCAAGCCAATCTGGTCGAAGCACTCTTCCCGGTAGCTGAGCACCCAGGCATCGTTGCCCGTAAACTGGTGTTTCAGTCTCTCCCCAATCATCTTATAGGTAGCCAACAGGTTGGGTGTCGAGATGCGCTCTCCGTAAGGCGGATTGGTCACCATGATGCTGGGCTGCTGAGGCTTCTGGAAGTCCTTGAAGTCCTGCTCACTGACGGTGATGTTGCTGGTGAGACCAGCCGCTTTGACATTCATGCGGGCGGTGTTGACCGCTTTGATGTCCACATCGTAACCATAGATGTGGTGCTTGAACTCACGCTCCTGAGAGTCATCGTTGTAGATTTCGTCAAAGAGTTCCGGGTCGAAGTCGGGCCACTTTTCGAATGCAAACTCCTTACGGAATAGCCCCGGCGCCATGTTCCGCGCAATGAGTGCAGCCTCGATGAGCAGGGTGCCGGAACCGCACATCGGGTCAATGAAATCGGTCTCTCCCTGCCATCCCGTCATCAGAATCATTCCTGCTGCCAGCACCTCGTTCAAGGGAGCTTCTACTGATTCCTGACGATAGCCGCGCCGATGGAGGCTCTCGCCACTGGAGTCCAGACAGAGTGTGCACTCACTTTGTCCGGGAGCAACGTCGGCAATATGGATGTGCAGGCGTATGTCGGGATTGGCAATACTGATATTCGGGCGCTGCCCCGTTTTCTCGCGGAACTGGTCCACGATGGCGTCCTTTACCTTGTAAGCTACGAACTTCGAGTGACGGAACTCATCGGAAAAGACCACAGAGTCTACGGCAAAGGTCTTGTCCAAGTCCAGATACTCTGTCCAGTCAACGTTTTTTACACCGTCGTAAACGTCGTCGGCCGACAATGCCTTGAAGTGCTTGATGGGTTTTAAGATACGAATGGCGGTATGCAGTTGGAAATTGGCACGATACATCATCTCTTTGTCTCCTGTAAAGGATACCATGCGGCGTCCTTGCTGTACATTGTTAGCGCCCAACTGCGTCAGTTCCTTCGCCAAAACGGGCTCAAGTCCCATAAAGGTCTTGGCGATCATTTCAAATTGTTGTGTCATGATGTAAATCTATAAATATGGTGCAAAGATACAAATAATTCTTAATACATCGCTCTTTTCGAAAAAAAAAGTGCGTCGTTGCAATCATAATTCATATTTTTTATGTAATTTTGCCCATGATAAAGACAACATAACTATGGCCGTAACCTGTATGATCGTGCTTTTCTCTCTCCAGTCACTGCTGCGTCTGGACCTTCTGGCGTGGATAGTAGGACTTCCCATATTGCTGGCAGCTATTATCCTGCTGTATTACCAGTATCATCAATCCCGCGCCTTGAAGTCGGAGTTAGGTATGTTGTCGAAGATGAAGATACACTCGGTAGAGTACGATTTGGTGTTGAAAGCCATGAAGTTGGCCATTTGGCATCTTGACATTCCGACGCGTGCCTTTACAATAGATACAGACTATCGGGATGCCAGTGATTCGAATGATTTCCCCCCGGGCGCTTCGATAGACGATGTCTATCAGCGCATATTGCCCGAGGATGCTGATAAAGTCAGGAAAGGTCTTATAGAACTGGCTTTGGGACGTGCCGATGTCTATCACGAGCAGTTCCAGATGCAGGTCCCACACAGTGACCGCCGCTATTGGCTGGAAGGCTTTGCCACCGTCGACAAGCGAGACCTGCAGGGCAAACCGCAGCGTATTGTGGGGACCTTGATGCGGATAGACCAGCAGAAAGGTATTGAGAATGCGCTGATGGAGGCCGTCTATCATGCAGAGGAGAGCGACCGGCTGAAATCTGCATTCCTGGCCAATATCAGCCATGAGATCCGCACGCCACTGAATGCCATCGTCGGTTTTAGCGAAGTGCTGACAAACGTGGACGACGAGTCGGAGCGTGCGGGGCTGATGGACCTGATTAAGCAGAACAACGCCGAGCTGCTGCGCATCTTCGACGATATCGTGAGCATGTCAAAGCTGGAAGCCCGCGGCGCAGAGGCTCTCAAGAAGTCAACCTTCAAGTTGAAGGACGTGTTAGAAGAATTGGCAGACAAGTATCAGGACAAGTCGAGGGAAACGGGCGTCCCCATTGTGATAGACCATGCGGACAAACTGCCGGAGTTGAATACCGACCGTGACCGCCTGCGTGAGATTCTTAATCAGTATCTGAATAACGCCATGAAGTTCACAAAGGAAGGTCAGGTCACGATGGGTTGTATGTCGCAGGGTGACAAGGTCCGCATCTGGGTGCGTGATACAGGTATCGGTATTCCAGCCTCGATGTGTAACGAACACCTTTTTGAGCGTTTTGTCAAAGTTGATGAGTTCGTCCCCGGAACAGGCTTGGGACTAAGCATTTGCCGCAGTTTGGCGCTGACCATGAACGGCGAGGTGGGTGTCAAGTCGCAGCAGGATAAGGGCTCGGTTTTCTGGGTGGAACTGGAAAAAAATTAAGGAAAGAACGATAGAAACGTTATATATAAAAAATTAGGAATGTCTCACGACATTCCCAACCCTTTTTCTAACTAACTTATTATCAACTATTCATTACTCATTCTGAATTTCACGGTGCAAAGATACGCACTTTTTTGTTGGAGTGCAATAAAAAGATACAAAAAAATAACGTAAACGTTTGCGGAATTGCACAATTTTGTGTACCTTTGCCCACGTATTAGAATGATTATGGCAAACAAACGGCTACATAGAACTTCGCTGAAGGATCTGGCTCTGGAACTTGGTGTCAGTATCGCTACCGTCAGCAGGGCTCTGCGCAACTCGCCGGAGATTGGCAAGGAGATGCAGCAGAAGGTCAAAGAACTGGCCAAACGTCTAAACTACCGCCCCAATCCTTTCGCCCAAAGTCTGCGCAAGGAGGCTCCCAAGATGATTGGCGTCGTTGTGCCTAATCTGGTAACCCACTACTATGCAGCTGTGCTTGACGGCATCGAAGACGAGGCTCGGCGGGCCGGCTATAGTGTCATCAGTGCTAATAGTCATGAGAACTTCGAGGACGAAGCATTGGCTGTAGACAATTTCATCGGTCTTCATGTAGAGGGCATCATAGCCTGTCTGTCCCAGACCACTACGGACTATAGCCACTATGAGGAAATAGCAGAGATGGGTATTCCTCTGGTCTTTTTTGGGCGTACTTGTCTGACCGATCGCTTCTCAAGCGTGACTGCCAATGGTGATGAGGCCGCTCAACTGGCTACCCAGCACCTGATAGATACGGGTAGTCGTCGTATCGCCTTTATTGGAGGTCCCAATCATCTGGATATGGTGCGACGCAGGAAGCATGGCTATCTGGAAGCCCTTCGCGAAAACAACCTGACCATAGACCGCGACTTGGTGGTTTGTGACAAGATAGACTATCAAGTGGCCTGCAACATCACCGAACGGTTGCTTAATTTGCCCAACCGTCCAGATGCCATTGTTGCCTTCAACGATATTATCACCTTTGCTGCTTTTACGGCCATCAAGGCCCATGGACTTCGCATTCCTGAGGATGTCGCTTTGATAGGTTTTACGGACGATGCCCATGCAGCCTATGTGACTCCTCGAATGTCTGCCATCGAGGATCAGTCTCACCTGATGGGGGTTACGGCTTGTCAACTTTTGCTCAAGAGTATCAATGGTGACCCGAAGGTCTATAGGGAGATTGTGCCCCAACAGTTGGTCATTCGCGAAACCTCGGCAAAATCAGGCGTTTAGCCAATCGCGAAAACAAATAGTACCCTTTTTGGTAACATTTTCGCACGAAAAACACGCTTAATTTTTGTTGATAAGTAAAAAAAAATATCTACCTTTGCACTGTCGCATATTAAATGCGGCTAAAACTACTACATTGCAAACGGAACAATTTTACATTAACATATTACTAACTAAAAACGTGTATCTATGAGTAAAACTTCTCTAAAGTTTGTTGTACTCGTCATGGCTATGCTCATGATGCAGGCAATGGGAATTGAGGCTGCTCTTAGTGCCAAGACTGTGACAGGTACGGTCGTTTCGTCAACTGACAACGAACCGCTTATTGGTGCCACCATCCAAATAGAAGGTGCACAGGCTACTGGTACGATTACCGATTTTGAAGGTAACTTCACGATCGATGCTAATGAAGGGCAGACGCTGGTCGTTTCTTACATCGGCTACGTCACCAAGAAGGTGAAAGTGGGTGCGGCAGGTCATTATGCCATCACTCTCGATGAAGACAAGGCTTCGCTTGAGGAGGTCGTTGTCATCGGTTATGGTGTCCAGAAGAAAAAGCTGGTCACGGGTGCCACGGTTCAGGTGAAAGGTGACGACATAGCCAAGTTGAATACCACCAATCCGTTGCAGGCCCTGCAGGGACAGACCCCGGGTATGACCATTATTTCTGAGTCTGGTCAGCCTGGTGAAGGATTGAAGGTGAACATCCGTGGTCTGGGTACCACCGGTTCCAGTGGTCCGCTGTACATTATTGATGGTGTTCGTGGTGACATCGCTACCGTGAATCCTGCCGACATTGAGTCTATCGATGTGCTGAAGGATGCTGCCTCGGCAGCGATCTACGGTTCTCAGTCAGCCAATGGTGTAGTGCTGGTGACCACCAAGAGCGGTAAGGAAGGCCGCGCCGTAGTCAGCTTCGATGGCTATTTTGGCTGGCAGTATGCTCCGCGTAAGATTAAGATGCTGAATGCCAAGCAGTACATGTCCATTATGGACGAGCAGAACATCAACTCTGGTGGTGGTGCCTATGACTGGTATGGGCTGAAGGACAACGGTACTCCCAAATATGCCAGCATCTTTGACAAGAACGGTAATCTGAACGATACAGACTGGATTGACCAGATGTTCAAGGATGGTGCTACGACCTATAGTGCCAACCTCAGTATCAGTGGAGGTTCGCAAAAAGGCAACTACGCCATGTCTATGGGTTATATGAACCAGGAAGGTATTGTCGGTGGTAAGGATGTATCTAGCTATTCGCGTTACAACTTCCGTGTTAATTCTGAATATCAGGTTATCGACAACTTCCTGAAGGTCGGTGAACAGGTTTCTGTCATCTATTATAAGAGAAATGGTCTGAACGTAGGTAATGCCTATAACAATTCACTCCGTGCAGCCTTTGGTACTTCTCCTTTGGCTCCTGTATACAGTGATAACGGCAAGTATGGAAGTCCTTACAATGATACTTCGGACAGTGAATGGTATAATGCCGATGGTAATCCCTATGGTGTGATGATGACTACCAATAACAATAAAACGCAAAACATGACCTTGACGGCCAATGTCTATGCTGAGATGGAGTTCATCAAGAACCTGAAGTTCCGTACCACTTTGGGTGTGAAGTACGACTCGAATAACTATCGTAGTTTCTCTCCGTTGTATCACTTCTCTATTTATAGTTATCAGGACACCCGTACAGGCGTCACTCAGAGTGCCAGTGACGGTCTGGGTATTACGTGGACTAATACGCTGAGCTACAACTTCAAGGTGAAGGAGCATAGCTTCGACGCCATGATAGGCTATGAGGTCTATCGTACAGAGGGCCAGAGCATCTATGGCTCAAACGGTTCGCTGCGTGACGGATTCGACTCATGGCAGTATGCTTATCTAAGCAATGGTACTGCCACCAATCAAGAGGGTGGTCTCTCTGTGAGTGGTACTCCTTGGGACGAGGAACGCATGGTCAGTTACTTCGGACGTATCGGTTGGAACTGGCAGGAGAAATATATGGCTACTGCAACGTTGCGTTGTGACGGATCTGCCCGCTTTGCTCCCGGTCATCGTTTCGGTTGGTTCCCCTCTGTTTCTGCAGGTTGGGTGGTCACCAACGAGAAATTCATGGAGCCTGTGCTCAATGTGATGGACTATTTCAAGATTCGTGCCAGCTGGGGACAGGTTGGTAACCAGAATATCGGTAACTACATGTATCTGGCTCCCATGGCATTCAACAACTACTATTATAACTTCGGTACCACACTGGGTAGTGATGGTGACCAGCCTTACTGGGGAGCTGTTCCTACCCGCTTGGGCAATGAAGACATCACATGGGAGACCTCTGAGCAGTTTGATGTAGGTTTTGATGCCCGTTTCTTCAATCAGCGACTGAATGTCAACTTCGACTTCTATGTGAAGACTACCAAGGACTGGCTCGTACAGCCTCCTGTGCTGGCTACCGTAGGTACTGGCGCTCCCTATATCAACGGCGGTGATGTGAAGAATACTGGTGTTGAGCTCGGCTTGGCTTGGAATGACCGCATTGGTAAGAACTTCAACTACTTTGTGAATGTCAATGGTGCCTATAATAAGAATAAGGTAGGTAACATCCCCAACGAGGATGGTATCATCCACGGTGAGAGCGGTTCTGTGCTCTATGATAATTCAGGTGAATTCTATCGTGCCTCTAACGGCGAACCTATCGGATATTTCTGGGGGTATAAGACTGCAGGTGTCTTCCAGAACCAGCAGGAAATCAAGGACTGGATTGCTGCCGGTAATGGTGTACTGCAAGCAGATGTACAGCCCGGTGACGTGAAATACTATGATGTCAACCATGACGGTGTTATCAATGACAGCGATAAGGTGAACCTCGGCAATGGTATGCCAAAGTTTACTTATGGTTTTACACTTGGTTTCGACTATAAAGGCTTCGATTTCTCGCTCAAGGCTAATGGTCAGGCTGGCAACAAGATTGTACAGAGCTATCGTAATGTAGGTTCTACCACTGCCAACTACACTACTGCTATTCTTGATCGTTGGACAGGTGAGGGCACCAGCAACAAACTGCCTCGTGTCACCAACACGAACATCAACTATCAGTTCTCTGATCTTTTTATACAGGATGGCGACTTCCTGCGCATTAGTGACATCACGCTGGGCTATGACTTCTCGAAACTGCTTCGTCAGAAGTGGCTCTCGCAGGCTCGTCTCTATTTCCAGATTCAGAATCTCTATACCTTTACTAAGTATGACGGCATGGATCCTGAAATCGGTTATGGTAATGCAGGTTGGGTTTCAGGTATCGATTACGGATATTATCCGCGTCCTCGTACCTTCCTGTTCGGTGTAAATCTGAAGTTCTAATATAATGATGATGAATATGAAAACAAAGATATTTTCTACTGCTCTGATGGGGCTACTTACACTTGGGATGACCTCGTGTGGAAATGATTTCCTGGAGGTTTCTTCCAAAACAGAGGGAACCACGGGCAACTTTTATAACAATGAGGCAGCCATCTCACGCGCACTCATAGGATGTTATGATGGTTGGCAGCGTACTGTTTCTAACGGTCCTACGTTTGCTTTCCATTATCTTTCTGAACTCTTGTCTGACGAGTGCTTCGGCGGTACGGGTGCCAACGATGCCCGTAACTCTGCCGTGGTAGATCGTTTCGATATGGGTGAGGATAATTCTCAGGTAGACTTGCACAACACTTTGTGGGAGAGCTATTATGCTGCGATATATCGTTGCAACGAACTTATCCAGCACGAGGATGGGATTACTTGGAGCAGTGAGGCCAATCACGGAAAGTATATTGGTGAGGCTCGTGCCATGCGTGGCATTCTCTACTTTGATCTGGTACGTATCTTCGAGAATATTCCTCTGCTTACTGTACCTTCTACAGACAATATCCCTCAGGCACCTGTGGACGATGTCTACGCCCAGATTTTTGCCGATCTGAAGTATGCAGCAGAGAATATCCCTGCTGATGCATATCCCAAGTCTTCGTCTTCGACCAATGACGGACGCATCACATGTTATGCTGCTAAGGCAATGATTGCTCGCGCGTACCTATTTTATACTGGTGTCTATGGCAAGGAACCCGAAGGTGTAACCAAGGCAGAGGTGCTGAAAGGTCTGGAGGATATCATCAGCAGTGGTGAGTATTCGCTCGTACCCCTCTACAAGAACCTTTGGTATTGTGCTAGTACCAAATGGGAAGGCAGCGATCAGGCTGGTTGGACAGAGAAAACTACCTATGCTGGTGAGGATAATGTAGAGAATATCCTGACCATGAAGTTCAACTATACTTCAGACTACAACGGAAATGCCGGTGGTAACAATGCTATTCAGATGTTCTCCGTTCGTGGAGGTACGTTCAAGGCTCCTTATGGACAAGGCTGGGGCGGTGCCACTGTATCAGCTAATTTCGTGGCATCGTATCCTTCACTCGATCAGCGTCGTGAGGCTTCTGTCATCGACCTCGAGGCAGAAGGCATAGCTTCTACAGAGGCCTATCAGAAGGCTATTCTTGACCAACGCGAGTACACGGGCTATTTCAACAAGAAGTACACAGCTCGCTCTGGCTACCATCAGAACGAGGGCGGTTCTTGGTCACTGACACACTATTGGGACGGCGTCATGGCTGGTGACTTCCAGATTTCTCAGCCTATAGGATATACGCTTATACGCTATGCCGATGTGTTGCTGATGGCTGCCGAGCTGGGTTCTCCCAACGCCCAGAACTATTTGAGCATGGTTCACAGCCGTGCCTATGCTACTCAGAACGAAGACGGCACTATCAATACACCGAAGATTACCGTGGCTGTTACCAAGGATAACATCATGGAGGAGCGCCGTCTCGAGTTTGCCTTCGAGGGCATCCGCTATTGGGATTTGCTTCGTCAGGGCGTGAATGTTGCAGCTCAGGCTATTGTAGCTTCTGGTGAGAAGGTGTTAAACGGTGGGCAGGAAGGCATAGTCAGTTACAAAGCTGAAAATATTACCTCGAAGCGTGGCTTCCAGCAGATTCCACTGACTCAGATTCAGCGTTCTAACGGTGTCCTGAAGCAGAATGCAGGATGGTAACCTTTAAAACTTAAAAGGTAAACAAGTAAAAAAGTATACGATTATGAATATCAAGAAATCATTATATTGGTCCGTTGCAGGCGCATTCTTATTGGCTGCATGTACTCCGGACGATCATAGCTTGAGCATGCCCGACCTGCAGCCGGCAGATTTGGTACAGGGTAAGGCCTATACGGTCGATGTGGACGCTCAGAATACGATTACCCTGAAGAGCCTGCTTGACAAGAGCTATAACTGCTATTGGATACACCCCAATGGTCGTGCCCAAGGTAACGTTGCCACACTGGCACTCCCCTTTGCCGGTACCTATGAGGTAACTTTTGGTGTGGACACCCGTGGTGGCGTTGTGTATGGTGCACCCTACCAGTTTCAAATCAATACGAATAATATGTCATTGCTGGAAGACCCTCTCTATACCTATCTGACAGGTGGTGTGGGACAATCCAAAAAGTGGGTTCCAGTAGACAAGGACTATGGTGTAGGCAGTTGCACTGGTCCAGTGATGTATTGTAATCCCGATGATGTGCTGAATGATGGTTCTGCATCTACAGATATCGGTATAAACCATATGAATCCCAATTGGGATCCAGGCTTCCAGTCTTGGCTTATCCCTCAGGATTCTCCTTACATGAAGAGTTCGATGACCTTCACGCTCGATGACAAGAATGGTTGTACCGTTTCTGTCTATCGTGCTGAGGAGGATAAAACCTACAATGGCAAGTGGAATTTGCTCGTAGAGGACAAAAATCATCCTACACTTTCATTTACTGATGCCTTTGCCCTTCACAATGTAGGCTTTGACGAAGTTTGTGCCAACTATACGACGAATATTGTCATTACCCAACTGACTCCTTACTTGCTCCAGTTGGCTACTATGCGTACCAATAGCGAGGGCCCCTGGTGGATTATCTGGAACTATATTGCTGAGGATGTTCAGAACGGCACTGTTGAAATCCCTTCTGATGAGGTTGAACTCTTGAATCCAGCAACTCCTTCTCTGCCTGAAATAGAAGGCCTTGAGAAGAAACTCTTCACAACCGATATCAATGGTGTTGAGTTCGAGGGCGCCGAGATGACCTATCAGGTCAGCACCGATGCGGCTTATGACTGGATGTGGTGGAATGGTGCTTCCTCTGCTTGGGAAAGTGTAACCAAGGGTAACTATGGTACTAACTGGGCGCCGAAGTGGGACGAGGATGCTGTTGCCGAGAACGAGTTGACCCTTACCAAGAAGGGTGCTTGGAGCTATGGCGACAAGAGTGGTTCGTACACCATTGATGGCAGCAAGATTGTTTTCGATCAGGAGGTAAGTTTCTTCACCGTAGTAGGTAACGAACGCACCATTGAGGTTAAGGGCAAAGAATGGCAGGTATTCAAGTGTGATCCAGGTTCGGAACTCGTGATGGGCGTACCTGCAGAAAAGGATGCCAATGGTGCAGTGAATACTTATCTTGTAGCCGGATTTACCTATAAGGAAGTTGGCGGTGGTCAGACAGGTCCGACAGTCGTTCCTTTCATTGCAGAGAATGTGAATAACTATTTTGAGGCAGACAAGTACTTCCGCTGCCAGCTTTACAACCCATGGGGTGGCGGCGGTGATGCTGTCGATCCAGCAAACATCAAACTGAAGAAGAATCAGAAGATTAGCGTGACAGTTCGTCTGTCGGGCTTCACCTTCTCGCAGCCTGCCAAGATGGTGCTCTGCTGTAACCGCGGTGAAGAACAGTCTTGGGAAACTGACTGCTTTAACTACTCTCGTGCTATTACGGTTAATGGCGATGGCACCTATACCGTCTCTTGGACTAACGACACGGGTTCTACCGTGAAGTGGGACGATGGTACTTCTGCCCTGACCATTACGATGCAGTATCTTGACTATGCGGCACTGGCCGATACATCCGATGAGGGTTTGAAGGCTGCTTGTGCGGTTGAAAGCATCACGATAGAGTAAAGGTTATCTAGTTAAAAAGTAAAAAGGTAAAAGTTATGAAACTAACAAAAATATATTCCGGAATCATGGCGCTCCTCTTTGGAGCTGCCATGCTGACCGCGTGCAGCGACACCGATGACTACTATGCCAATAGTGGTACGCTGCTTACCGACGGTGCTGTCGTGACGGGTTCTTCGGATGTTACAGCCACCACGGCAACCTTCCATGGTACGGTGACTGGTCTGGAGAATATGAATACAGCTTCTTACTCGACGGGCTTCAAGTACGGCTTTGCCCAGAACGCGCTGACCGAGACGGCTACGGCTGCCTCTGCCTCCGAGTTCTCGGCAACACTCTCTGGCTTGGTCAACAATACGACCATCTATTACCAAGCTTTTGTTACCTTGCAAGGCAAACTGACCTATACGGGTGAGGTGAAGTCGCTAATAACCACTGATGCAACTGCCGTGACAGGTGCTGCTACAGGAATCGATTATGCAGAGGCTACCCTTGCCGGTTCTATCAGCAAGTATCCTACTGATGCCGTTGCCGGTATTGTCATCTCCACCTCTGACGACGAAGAGGATGTCCGTGCAGGTCTTCGCCTGACCATTGATGGTTTGGCTGACAACTACGAGTACACGCAGGAGGGCCTGCTGCCTGGTACTACCTACTATTATGCTGCATTCCTTGACTTGGGTGCAGGTGTAGTCTATGGTGATGTGAAGGAGTTCAAGACAGACGCTCACGAAATTGATTTGGATGACGACTTTGTGGATCTTGGCGTTTCTGTTCGTTGGGCAAAGTGCAATATTGGTGCAAAGAGTGTGACAGACTTAGGCGGATATTATGCATTTGGTGACCTGACGGGTACCAACCCCAGTATTGATCCTGCAGACTATGCTTTGGCTGATACCTATCGTACGTCATTAGACTTGCCCAACGTTCTCAACAACCGCATTACATTGCCTACGGCTGCAGATTTTGAGGAACTTTTCTCAGTTTGCACTACAGAGTGGACAGAACAGGATGGTGTTTCTGGTTTCAAGGTGACTGGTCCCAATGGTAACTCGATTTTCCTACCTGCAGCTGGTAAACGAATTGCCCATGCAGAACTGGAACAAGGAGAGAAAGGCTATTACCTGACAGGCTCGGTCAATGCTGCTAATCCGAAGTTTGCTGTTGACTACGAATTCAGTTCTGTTGCTGGGTCTCGTGCTACTCGTGCCGTCTATGAGGCTATGGCTGTACGTCCTGTAACGATTGCTACTAAGTTCAGAAAAGAGTTGCTTTATAATACATGGTATATAGATCTTCGTGAGGATGGTGGTCATGCTCACTTTGCTGGACCATTGTACTACTATGGCACAGACGATTCTTGGAGTACTGTTACAGACCATGATCCTGGCCGTGGTGACAGTTGGAACTGGAGCCCGGACTGGGCTGGTAACTCGTGGATTGCTGATGCACGTAACTATGGAGCCATGACTTTGAACGAAGATGGTACAGTGGTTATCAAACGTATTGCAGATGATGGAACAGAAACGACCGAGAATGGAACCTATACTGTTGATGAGGCAAACAAAACTATAAGTCTCTCTATTGATGTCCTTGGCATTCCGAAGTATATGGCGCTGACCAAGGATGGAAAGACCAACTTGAAAATTCT
Organism: uncultured Prevotella sp.; assembly: GCA_946628315.1. Lineage (GTDB taxonomy): Bacteria > Bacteroidota > Bacteroidia > Bacteroidales > Bacteroidaceae > Prevotella. The sequence goes on along the minus strand of CAMOWH010000011.1, from coordinate 16,646 downwards.
CTCTCAGAGTGCCGAGAGTTTGCAGATTGCAATACTGCGTGATCCGGCTCTGTCAGGCGAGGGTGCCTGCTTGTTGAGTTTCAACTATACTACCAAAGAAGCCTACTTTGATTTGGGCTTTAAGATGGAAAATCTGTATAAGACATGGCATCTTGACTTGACTTCAAGTGGATCGTCAATGAAGTTTGCAGGCCCGCTGACCTATATGGGTACTGATGACTCTTGGAATACCGTTACGCTGGGTATTTCAGCTGGCGATGGTGCAGATTCTTGGAGTTGGTGTCCTGACTATGCAGGCAATAGTTGGATTCTGAATGGTGCTAGTCCACGTGATTTTGGCCGAATGACGTTGCGTGAAGATGGTACGGTGACAGTTGTACGTATGGATGAAAATGGTAATGCAACCACAGAAAGCGGAACATATACAGTTAATACCAAGAATATGACCATCAGTCTTTCCATTGACATCCTTGGCTTACCTAACATGCAGGCTCTGACGCTTTCAAACAAGACGGACTTGAAACTTTTGTCGCTTACAGAAGAAACAGCTCAGATAGCCATCCTCCGTGATCCAGCCTTGTCAGGTGAGGGAGCATGCCTCTTGACTTTCAACTATGTCACAGATGCGGTCTACTATGGCGGATTCCCAATGTCATATTTAACAAACACATGGCATCTGGATATCGCTGCCGATGGCTCTTCTAAACTCTTCGGAGGTCCGTTGACCTATATGGGTACTGATGACAGTTGGGCTAACATTACTGATGGTGAGACATTGCCAGATGGAAGTGATTCGTGGAGTTGGTGTCCTGATTATGCAGGCAACAGCTGGATTCTGGGTAGTGACACTCCTCATGACTATGGTACGATGACCTTCAAAGAGGATGGGTCTGTAACCATTATCCGTAAGGCTGCAGATGGAACGACTACGACAGAAAATGGAACTTATAGTGTAGATGCAGCAGGAAAGACTGTTACTTTGTCTGTAGATGTGCTTGGCTTGCCTAACATGCAGTCTCTCACACTTACCAACAAGGTCAACCTAAAAGTGTTGTCACTGACAGAGAAATCCATGCAAATAGCCATTCTCCGCGATCCTGCCTTGTCTGGTGAGGGTGCTTGCTTGCTCACTTTCAACTATGTGACTGAGAGTGTGTATTCGGGTGCCAGTGCCCCAAGACGTGCTGGTAGCCATCGTAAATAGAATTAAAGTTTTAGAATATGAAAGAACTTAAAAAAATACTTATGCTGATGGTGGTCTTGTTGGCCACCACAGCATTCGCCGCTTGCGGCGATGATGATAATGGTGCCGGTGGTGGTACGCCTGTTTCGAAACTGACGGTACGTCCTGTAGAACTGTCGTTTACTGCCGATGGTGGTGAGCAGACCATAAAGGCTCAGGCTCCTGTTCAGGCTACTGCAACTTGCAGTGCCGATTGGTGTCAGGTCACAGTAGGTTCTCTTGCCGGTGACTTGAAGATTTCTCCCGTGACGGTAACTGTTGTTCCCAATACGACTACTTACCAGCGTACGGCTATTATTACCATTTCTGCTGGTTCTGAATCGGCTACTGTTAAGGTGACACAGGAGGAAGGCACCGCAGTTACTCCTTCAGGCTCTATCAGCAAGGATGCTAAGGCCATAGCCAAGGAAATGTATCCAGGTTGGAACCTCGGCAATACGCTTGAGGCTTCTGGTAACGGGCTCTCTGCTGAGACTGCTTGGCAGCCTACCCAGACTACGCAAGCTGTTCTTGACGCTGTCAAGGCTGCTGGTTTCAAGTCTGTTCGTATTCCTTGCTCATGGGATATTCACTCAGTCAACGGAACCATTGATGCAGCTTGGATGGCTCGTGTCAAGCAGGTCGTTGATTATTGTGTAGCTGATGGACTCTACGTTGTGTTGAACGACCACTGGGATGGCGGTTGGATTGAGGAACTGGGCTTCAGCAAGTCAAACTCTTCCTATCAGGCTGTCGACGAAGAGCATATAGCGGCAAAGGCTGCCCGTCTGAAGGACCTGTGGACACAGATTGCCACAGCATTCAAGGACTACGACGAGCATCTGCTTTTTGCAGGACTCAACGAGCCTTTCCAGAACTACAATCTCTTCAATGGTCGTCATGAGGAACTGACTCCGATTTTGATTCGCTATAACCAGGCCTTCGTCGAGGCTGTACGTGCCACGGGCGGCAACAACGCTCAGCGTACCCTTGTCGTTCAAGGTCCCAGCGTAAATATCGCTTCTACTGTCAGCTATATGCCTGCCAGCTCTTTGCCTGAGGATGCTGGTAAGTTGATGGTCGAGGTGCACTTCTACGACCCAGGTCAGTTCTGCGGTACCTTCGATGCTTCTGGTAACAATGCATTCTATTACTGGGGTGCAGGTAACCATGCAGCAGACCATAATGCCAACTGGGGTGAGGAGAGCTATATGCAAAGTGAGTTTGGTAAGTTGAAGACCGCTTACACCTCGCTAGGATATCCCGTTATCATTGGTGAGTATGCCGGCTTGCAGCGTACCATCTCGGGTGATCAGGACAAGCACAACGCTTCCGTCAAGGCTTACTACCAGTGTGTCAATCAGTATGCCACCAATAATGGAGTTGTAGCATTTGCCTGGGATACCAATGACGTAGCAAACTTGCTGAATGAGGGTGGCTCTTCTACCATCATCGATCGCTCTAAAGGCACTATTGTAGGTACCAACGCTATGGAAGGTGTCAAGGCTGGCATTGCTGCCGGTCAGTGGCCCAACTAATAGGAACTTACTTTTATAAAAAAGTATCTGGAACTTGTCGGCATAAGTGCCTGACAAGTTCCAGTTTTTTGGGATATGTGAGTTAACTCATCCCTCAAGAATGGCTTAGAGGAATCCTTGGTGCTTCAAGGCTTCGAGCAATCCCTTGGACATGGCTTCGTTGTCCTTGCGGGTGTAGCGGATGTCGGTGAATATCTGAGCCAGCGTCTCCTTGTGGTTCAGTTCGCAGTAGTGGCGGTTCTCTTCCAGGTTCTCTTTATAATTATAATAGGTGTCAATGTCCTGCGGGGTGTAGTCCTTGTAGGTCTCGCTGTGGACAAAGCTCTGCAGGGGCAGGCGGTCGGCGAGGGGAGGCTCTTCGGCAGGCCAGCCTACCGTCAGCGTGGCGACGGGCATGACGAGGCGGGGCAGACGGAGGGCGTCGATAATCTGCTGGGGCATGTAGACGGTGGTGCCCAGATAGCAATAGCCCAACCCCTCTTCGTCCATGAGGTTGCAGAGCGTCTGCGTGTAGAGCAGGGCGTCCGTGGCGGCGTTCTGGTAGCTCAGGAAGTTGTCGTAGCCAGGCTCCGCCTTGCGGTTGCGGGCCCAGACAGAAGTGCGGTTGAAGTCGGCACAGATGGTCAACACCACAGGAGCACTGGTGACCATGGGCTGATTGAAATGGGCCGGTGCCAGACGTTGCTTCATCTCCTGCGAGCGTGTGACGACAACGCTGTAGAGTTGCAGGTTGCCCATGGTTTGTGTACGTGCAGCCTCCGTCATCAGGCGGTTCAGCAGCGCGTCGCTCACTTCTTGGTTGCTGTATTGGCGGATGGTTCGCCGGGTAGTCAGGTTTTTCATAAACACGTTATTTTAGATGGCGCGAAGGTACGAAGAATTTTCCAAAAAGGAAAACTTTTCCCTAAAAATTATGGAGAAAGTTTCCCGAAATAGAAAACTAATGTGTACCTTTGCAGGCAAAAACTATATAATAACATGCAGACTTATACTTATGATGAGGCTTTTGAGGCCTCACTTGCTTATTTTGGCGGCGACGAACTGGCCGCCCGCGTATGGGTGAACAAGTACGCAATGAAAGATTCGTTTGGAAACATCTATGAGAAGTCGCCTGAGCAGATGCACTGGCGACTGGCCAACGAGATAGCCCGCATAGAGAAGAAGTACAAGAATCCGCTGTCGGCACAGCAGATATTCGACCTGTTGGACCACTTCCGCTATATCGTACCTGCCGGCAGTCCCATGACGGGCATCGGCAACAGCCACCAGATAGCCTCGCTGTCTAACTGTTTCGTCATCGGGCTGGACGGCGATGCCGACTCGTACGGTGCCGTGATGCGCATTGATGAGGAGCAGGTGCAGCTGATGAAGCGCCGTGGAGGCGTGGGCCACGACCTGAGCCACATACGCCCGAAGGGACAGCCCGTGAACAACTCGGCGCTGACGTCGACAGGACTGGTGCCCTTCATGGAGCGTTATAGTAATAGTACGCGCGAGGTGGCCCAGGACGGCCGCCGCGGTGCGCTGATGCTGTCGGTCAGCATCAAGCATCCAGACTCGGAGGCTTTTATTGACGCCAAGATGACGGAGGGCAAGGTGACGGGTGCCAATGTGTCGGTGAAGATAGACGACGAGTTCATGCGCTGTGCCACCGAGGACAAACCCTACGTGCAGCAGTTCCCCATCACGGGCGACCACCCTGACGTGCGCAAGGAGATTTCGGCCAAGGCGCTGTGGGAGAAGATTGTCCACAATGCGTGGAAGAGTGCCGAGCCGGGCGTGCTGTTCTGGGATACCATCCTGAGGGAGAGCATTCCCGACTGCTATGCCGACCTGGGTTTCCGTACCGTGTCGACGAACCCCTGTGGCGAGATTCCCCTGTGCCCCTACGACTCATGCCGTCTGCTGAGCATCAACCTGTACTCGTATGTGAGGAATCCGTTCACTAAGGATGCCTACTTCGACTACGAACTGTTCAGGCAGCACGTGCAGATGGCCCAGCGCCTGATGGACGACATCGTAGACCTGGAGCTGGAGAAGATTGACCTCATCATGGAGAAAATAGAGAGTGACCCCCAGTCGATGGAGGTGAAGGGTGCCGAGATGCACTTGTGGGAAAAGATCAAGGCCAAGAGCTCGAAGGGCCGCCGCACGGGCGTGGGCATCACTGCCGAGGGCGACATGATAGCCGCCATGGGACTGCGCTATGGCACCCAGGAGGCTACCGACTTCAGCGTAGAGGTACACAGGACGCTGGCCCTGAACGCCTATCGCTCGAGTGTCGAGATGGCCAAAGAGCGTGGCGCTTTCGAGATTTTCGATGCCCAGCGCGAGGCTCAGAATCCCTTCATCCTGCGTCTGAAGCAGGCCGACGGGCAACTGTATGAGGACATGGTGAAGTACGGCCGGCGCAACATAGCCTGCCTGACCATTGCACCTACGGGCACGACCTCGCTGATGACACAGACCACAAGCGGTATAGAGCCCGTGTTCCTGCCTGTCTACAAGCGTCGCCGCAAGGTGAATCCCAACGATGCCGACGTACACGTGGACTTTGTCGACGAGGTGGGCGACTCGTTCGAGGAGTACATTGTCTACCATCCCAAGTTCATGGAGTGGATGAAGGTGAACGGACTGGATACCACCAAGCGCTATACGCAGGAGGAGATAGACGAACTGGTGGCGAAGTCACCTTACTATAAAGCGACGGCCAACGACGTGGACTGGCTGATGAAGGTGCGTATGCAGGGAGCCATCCAGAAGTGGGTGGACCACAGCATCAGCGTCACCGTCAACCTGCCCAACGACGTGGACGAGGCCCTGGTGAACCGTCTCTATGTCGAGGCATGGCGATCTGGCTGCAAGGGCTGTACCATCTATCGCGACGGAAGCCGTGCGGGCGTGATGGTCAGCGTGTCCAAAAAAGACAAGAGGAAGGAGGAGAATGGGGAAAAGCAAGGGGCTGACACCACCAAGGACAATAACATGGAGCAGAAGCCTGACTCCCCCTGCAAGCATCCTGAGGTGACGGAGGTCCGTCCCAAGGTGCTGGAGTGCGACGTGGTGCGTTTCCAGAACAATAAGGACAAGTGGGTGGCCTTCGTCGGTCTGCTGGACGGCTATCCCTACGAGATATTCACAGGTCTGCAGGACGACGAGGAGGGTATCGTGCTGCCCAAGACGGTCACCAAGGGTAAGATTATCAAGCAGGTGAACGAGGACGGCACGAAGCGATATGACTTCCAGTTTGAGAACAAGCGCGGCTACAAGACCACCGTCGAGGGCTTGTCGGAGAAGTTCAACCCGGAGTACTGGAACTATGCCAAGCTGATTTCCGGCGTGCTGCGCTACCGGATGCCTATCGACCACGTCATCAAGCTGGTGAGCTCGCTGCAGTTGAAGTCTGAGAGCATCAACACGTGGAAGGTCGGCGTGGAGCGTGCCCTGAAGAAGTACATTGTCGACGGCACCGAGGCCAAGGGCCAGAAGTGTCCTAACTGTGGAAGCGAGAGCCTGGTCTACCAGGAGGGCTGTCTGATCTGTAAGAACTGTGGCTCGTCACGCTGTGGATAACATGGAACGTTGTGATATGAACTTTGTGCTATGAAATTATCGTCAAGCTATATATACCTGAAGGAAGCCCGTTTTCACGCCTACCATGGGGTGCTGCCCCAGGAACAGGAGGTGGGACAGGACTTCCTCGTCTCGGCCCGCTGTGGTTACAACATAGATGCCGCCATGCAGCACGACATGGTGGAGGTGACACTCGACTACGGCGTGCTCTACCGGCTGATAGAACGCGAGATGGCCGTTCCCTCGCAGTTGGTGGAGCATGTGGCCGGACGCATAGCCGGCGCAGTGTTCGAGACCTTCCCGCAAGTCACTTCGCTCGACCTGACTGTCACCAAACTCAATCCGCCTATTGGGGGCGATTGTAAGGGCGCGGGTGTCGAAGTACACTTAATAAATGATAAAACTAAGTAGTAAGTATATCGTATTTGATGGAAAATCAGTACTTTTGCACCCGAAATGAAGAATAGAATACTGATTCTGGCAGGATTGCTCCTATTGACGGCACTGACGACGGTGGCCGTTAACAGTACTGCGAACTATACTGCTGCTGCAAAAGCCAAGAAGTTTACGCTGGTCATTGACGCAGGACATGGAGGCCATGATACGGGTGCCGTGGGTTCGCTGACCAAGGAGAAAACCATCAATCTGAACGTTGCACTGGCCTTTGGAAAACTGGTAGAGCGCAACTGTCCTGACGTGAAGGTCATCTACACGCGTAAGACCGATGTGTTTATCCCCCTGCATACCCGTGCCGATATTGCCAACAGAAACAAGGCCGACCTCTTTATCTCCGTGCACACCAACGCCCTGCCCAAGGGGCGCATCTCGCGCGGATTGGAAACGTACACGCTGGGTATGCACCGTGCTGCAGACAACTTGGCGGTGGCTAAGCGTGAGAACGAGGTCATCCTCTATGAGAAAGACTATAAGCAGCGCTATCAGGGCTTTGACCCTAACTCGTCCGAGAGCTATATCATGTTCGAGTTCATGCAGGATCATAATATGGCGCAGAGTGTAGAACTGGCCAAGTACGTGCAGAAACGTACCTGTGCTCAGGCCGGTCGTCAGAACAAAGGTGTCAAGCAGGCAGGATTTCTGGTGTTGCGTGAGACATCCATGCCCAGCTGTCTGATAGAGTTAGGTTTCATCTCGACTCCTGACGAAGAGCGGTTCCTGCATTCCAGTGAGGGCGTAAACAGTTTGGGTCAGGGCATCTATCAGGCTTTCCTCGACTACAAACGCAAGCACGATGGCGGTCAAACCGTGGCTCAAAATGTCGGAAGTCAGGAAGAGAAGAGGGTAGACAAGAATGATGAAAAGAAGGAAGAGGCCAAGGCTGCAGCAGAGACGCCTCAGGACGATAAGAAAGCAGAAAAGAAGAAGAAAAAGAAGAAGAGCAAGATGGCTCAAGAGTTGGAAGATGCCCGTGAAGGTAAGGCTCCTCAGCAATCCGAACAGGCCCCTGCCGCATCACAGTCGCCTAATGCCGATGCTGTCTTGGCTGCAACGCCTGTAGCACCAGGTGTTCCTGCAGCTTCCGCAACACCAGCAGCTCCAACTGCTCCAGTTGCTCCTGCAACTCCTGTCGCTCCTGCAACTCCTGTGGTTCAGCCCGCAGTTCCTGCTGCTCAGCCGTCAACTCCAGAATTTCCTGTGGCTGCTGCTCAGCCCCAGCCCTCAACACCGGCCCCAGCAGTCTCTCAAGCCCCTGCCGCTACAGAGGCATCGGCTCCCGTCTTCAAGGTGCAGATAATGGCCAGTGGCTACAAACTGCGGACAAACGATCCCCAGCTGAAAGGCCAGAAAGAGGCCGACTATTATCAGGAAAGTGGATTGTATAAATATACAGTCGGTTTCTCGACGGACTATAGTGCTATCAGTCAGCTGCGCAAGACGCTGACAAGTAGCTTCCCCCAGGCGTTTATCGTTGCCTTCAAGGATGGTAAGAAGATGAACGTGCAGGAGGCTATTCAGGAATGGAAAAGCAAAAAAGTAAATAAATAAAAAGGTAAAACCAGAAATATTCGAGTCACTATGAAGTTCTTTACCAAGGAAGTTAAAATCGCCATAGTTGCCATTATAGGTATTGTAGTATTGTTCTATGGACTTCAGTTCCTCAAGGGATTGAGCGTTTTTGGTAATGCCGATGGCTATTACGTCAGTTTCACGGATGTCAGTGGTGTGTCAGCGTCAACTCCCGTCTATGCCAACGGCTATAAGGTCGGAGTGGTAGAGGAAGTCCTTTACGACTACTCACCTCAGGGCAAGTTGGTGGCTGTCATGGCATTGGACAAGCGGATGCGGCTGCCCCGTGGCTCGAGGGCCGAGATTTCCAGCGACCTGTTGGGTAATATCAAGATTAATCTGGTGTTGGGTGATGACCCGGTCAATATGGTTGCCAAGGGCGACACCATTCCCGGTGGAGTTGAAGGCGGCATGATGAGCAAACTCAGCGGCATGATGCCTGCCGTAGAGGCGCTCCTTCCTAAGCTGGACTCTATCATGACCAGTCTGAACATACTGTTGGCCGACCCCGCCTTGCAGCAGACGCTGCACAACGTAGAGGGAATGACCAGCAATCTGAATGCTACCAGCAGCGAACTGCGTACCCTGTCGGCGTCACTCAACAGGGAGATGCCGCAGATGATGAAGAAGACCAACGGTGTCCTCGACAATACACAACAGTTGACCAGTAACCTGGCTGCTATAGATGTAGCCAGTATGACGGCCAGTGTCAATCAGACCTTGGCTAATGTCAACGAGATGACGCGTAAGTTGAATAGCAACGAAGGGACTCTGGGACTGCTGATGCGCGACGCTACATTGTATAACAACCTCACGGCTACGATGGCTGATGCAGACTCCCTGCTCATTGACCTCAAAGCCCATCCTAAGCGGTACGTACATTTCTCGATTTTTGGTAGCAAAACAAAGTAGGGAATAGGCGGTAATTTTTAATTTGTCTAAATAGGAAAGGCTGATTAAGAAATTTCAACTCATTTCCTCCAACTGCTTGATATTGCTCACTTTCGGACGGCCCCAAATGGTTGGGTTGCACAGGTTGGAAGGTGTGTGTAAAGAAGTGATAAGTTGCTGAAATGCAACACTTTGTAAATTTGCAAGTCGGATTTCTGTAAAGAAAGATAACACCATCCCTTAAAGCGCCTAAAAATAGCGAGTTACGAGCTTGTGAATGGTTTGTGAAAAAAAATACAGATTTGCATAAATGAAAAAAAAGTACGAACTTTGCCCCCGAAAACGATTTAACCATTTGTAAAGAATTTATTTAATAAGAATAACGACCGCCGCATGGAAACAAATCCAAAGGCGCTTTGGGACAACTGCCTTAGTCTGATTAAGGAAAACGTCACGGAGCAGCAATTCAGAACATGGTTCGCGCCAATAGCCTTCGAGAACTACGACGAAGACAGCCGGACTCTCCTCGTGCAAGTACCAAGTATGTACGTGTACGAGTATCTGGAGCAGTACTATGTGGCATTGTTGAGCAAGGTGCTCTGTCGTTGTTTCGGTACAAATGTCCAGTTGAACTATCGTGTGGTGGCTGACAAGAAGCACCACGTGACGGTAGACGTAGAAGGCAGCGAGGCTGTCAATATCGACTCGGTGCCAGCCACTCAGGGCAATAAGTCGCCCCAGGTGCTGGATGCTGTTCCCCATGACATCAATCCCCAGCTTGACCTGCATAAGACGTTCCAGAGCTTTATCGAGGGCGATTCCAATAAGTTGCCGCGTACGGTCGGTATGTCGATAGCAGAGCATCCGGGCAAGTCTACGTTCAATCCTTTTTTTGTGTTCGGACCTTCCGGTTGTGGTAAGACGCATCTGATCAATGCCATCGGTGTGCGTTGCAAGGAGATGTATCCTCAGAAGCGCGTACTCTATGTGTCGGCTCGCCTGTTCCAGGTACAGTTTACGGATGCCAGCCGTCAGAATACGGTCAATGACTTCATCAATTTCTACCAGACCATCGACGTACTCATCGTCGACGATGTGCAGGAGTGGGCAACGGCTGAGAAGACGGTAGCCACGTTCTTCCACATCTTTGACCATCTGTTCCGTCTGGGCAAGCAGATTATCCTGGCCAGTGACCGTCCGCCTGTAGACCTGAAGTGGTTGCAGGACCGTCTGCTGACTCGTTTCTCCTGTGGTCTGATTGCTGAGTTGGAGAAGCCCAATGTGCAGCTGTGCATGGATATCCTGCACGCCAAGTGCCGTCGTGACGGTCTGCAGATTCCCGAGGATGTCATCCGCTTCATTGCCGAGACAGCCAATGGCAGTGTGCGCGACCTGGAGGGTGTCATCAATTCACTGCTGGCTTATAGCGTGGTCTATAATACCAATATCGACATGCGTCTGGCAGAGCGTGTCATCAAGCGTGCCGTCAAGGTGGACAACAAGCCGCTGACCGTTGACGACATACTGGAGAAGGTCTGCCACCACTATGGCGTATCTCAGCAGAATGTGTTCAGCCGTTCTCGCAAGCGCGACTTCGTGCTGGTGCGTCAGGTGTCGATGTACCTGGCCCAGAAATACACAAAGATGCCGGCGTCACGTATCGGACAACTGATTGGTGGACGTGACCACTCTACAGTCATTCACAGCTGTACGGCTATCGAGCAGCGCCTGAAGGTGGACAAGAACTTCGGTGCAGAGCTGACCAGTATCGAAAACTCCTTCAAACTGAAGAAGTAAGACGCCAGAGTCTGGAAAACCTAAAACAATGCATATAGCAATTGCGGGAAATATAGGTAGTGGCAAGTCTACGCTGACACGTATGCTGGCCAAACACTACGGTTGGGAACCACGTTTTGAGGCCGTGGAGCACAACCCTTATCTTGAAGACTACTATAGCGACATTCACCGCTGGTCGTTCAATCTGGAGGTCTATTTCCTGAAAGAGCGTTTCCGCGATATGCTGTCCATAGCCCAGTCCGAGAAAACCATCATACAGGACCGCACCATCTACGAGGGTGTCTATGTCTTTATGGCCAACAATAAGGCCATGGGCAATCTGTCTGACCGCGACTATGCGACCTATATGGAACTGTTTGAGCAGATGACGACGCTGTTGCGCGACCCCGACTTGATGATATACCTGCGTGCCTCCGTGCCTCATCTGGTGGGCAACATCCAACAGCGCGGACGTGACTACGAGCAGACCATGCAGTTGGAATATCTGCAGAATCTGAACGAACGTTACGAAGACTTTATATATAATAGGTATAAGGGACGAGTGATGACCGTCGAGAAAGACGACCTCGACTTCCAGCACCGTCCCAAGGACTTTGCCCGCATTGTCGACCGCATCGACAGTACCCTCTTCGGACTATTCTCACCGCTTTCTACTAATCCTCAAACTCCTTAAAGACATGCACATTGCAGTAGCTGGTAATATTGGCAGTGGCAAGACCACACTGACTAAGTTGTTGGCCCATCGTTATGGATGGACACCCCGTTTCGAACCCGTAGACAACAATCCCTATCTGGCTGATTTCTATGCGGACATGCCCCGTTGGTCGTTCAACCTTCAGGTTTATTTCCTGAACAAACGCTTTAAGGAGGTGGTAGAGATTTCCAAGTCGGAAGAGGTCATCATTCAGGACCGTACCATCTTCGAGGACGCCCGCATCTTTGCTCCCAATCTGCACGGGCAGGGCATGATGTCTGACCGCGACTTTGCCAACTATTCTGACCTGTTTGACCTCATGATGTCGCTGGTGAAGTTGCCGGACCTCATGATTTACATCCGTTCGTCCATACCTACACTGGTGGCCCAGATACAGAAGCGTGGACGCGAGTACGAGCAGACCATGCGCCTGGACTATCTGCAAGGTTTGGAGAAACGCTATGAGGAGTGGATTTCCACCTACAAAGGGCCGCTGATTATTGTAGATGGTGACCATTGTAAGTTTGGGGAAGATTCTGAAGCCCTGAAGCAGGTGATGGATATGATTGACGCCAAACTCTTCGGACTCTTCCCCATGGAGTAGGGGCTATTTCCCTAAGAACTTGGTGTCCAGATAGGTCTGGAATGTTTCTTTATACATGTCGCCGATGGGCAGGTAGGTGTCTGCATCCATGATGACACGGTTCTTGTTCACCTCCTGAATCATGGTCAGATTGATGATGTATGAGCGGTGTATGCGCATGAAATAGCCGGGCAGTCGTTCCTCCATCTTCTTCATCGACAAGAGTGTGACAATGGGCTTCGGTTCATTGACTACGTGCACCTTCAGGTACTCGCTCATGGCTTCCACGTAGCGGATGTCCTTGATGGCCACCTTGACAATCCTGTACTCGGTTTTGAGAAACAGCGTGTCGTCTTCGTAGGCTGGAGGAACGGGAGTGGAAGGCGTGTCTGTGCTCTTGGCGGGCTCCGTCTTGTCGGCTTTTGGTTCCAGACGGTCTTTCAGCCTGAGTGCCGCCCGCTGGAAGTCCTGCATTCCGAAAGGCTTCAGCAGGTAGTCTACGGCATTGACCTTGAATCCTTCGACCGCATACTCTGCATAGGCCGTTGTGAACACAATCAGGGGCGGCACGGTCAGCGACTTGACGAAGTCCATGCCATTGAGGTCGGGCATGTTGATGTCGCAGAAGATGGCATCGGCGGTATCCTGTTCCAGGAATTGTCTGGCCTCCAGGGCACTTTGGCACTGGGCTGCCAGTTCCAGGAATGGCACCTTCTTGATGTAGGCTACTATTTGTTGGAGAGCCAGCGGCTCGTCGTCAATGGCTAAACAGCGTATCATGTCAGTGGTATGGTTAGTTCAACGTTATAAATGTCAGGTTCGTCCTGTATATTGAGCGTAAAGTTGTTGTCATATAGTAAATGTAATCTTTGTTTGACATTGGCGAGTCCTACTCCGCCTTTTTCCTGATTGGGCTTGTCGGCCTTCGAGTTGCGGCACTGGAACCGCAGCCGCTCATGCTCTATTCCCACTTTCACGTCGATGAATGACTCGTGCTGGTAGCTGATGCCGTGCTTGAAGGCATTCTCGATGAAGGTGATGAGCATCAGTGGCGGAACGAGCTTGTCGGGTGCTTCCGTCGGCAGGTCCACCGAGATTTTTACCTTGTCCGTATAGCGCAGCCGCATCAGCGTGACGTAGTTGCGGATGAAGTCGAACTCGCGGTTGAGTGGTACTCCCCGCTTGTCGCCCTCGTAGAGCACAAAGCGCATCATTTTCGACAACTCCAGAATCGTATCCTTGGCTTTCTCGGGGTCTATGTCCACCAGAGCGTGGATGTTGTTCAGCGTGTTCATGAAGAAGTGCGGGTTAATCTGGTACTTCAGGTACTCCAGCTGCTGTTCCAGATTCTCTTTCTCCAAGGCGGTGAGTTTTTTCTGGTCGCCGCGGCTCTTGAAGTAGAACTTAATGCCGAGGTTCATGCCGAACATCAGCATCAGGATGATGAGGCCCACGAAGTCGTGCTGGCCATACATGATGGGATGTCTGCCGTAACGGTGTTCTGGCGAGAAAGGCCTTTTGGAACGTGAGTCCGGTTGTTTGCCTTCAAGATGCTTTCCGTCCTCGAAGGGCGGCGGCTCGTGGTCAAAGAAATCTTCTTCGGGTGGTCCGCCTTGCATCCGTTCGGAAGGCATTATCTGCTCGTGTCGGGTCATGGGACGCGGACCTTTCTTCATGCCGTCAGGCCGGTTTTGGCACTGGTAGAACACGAAGCAGCCCATTATGCAGACAACCAGCGACGAGTAGACCAGCCACTTCTGCTTGTACACCAATAGCGGTGCCAGAATATAGTTGTGCAGCAGGAATAACAGCAGGTAGATAGCGTATTGTCGCCACACGATGAACACCTCCTGCCAGTCGAAAATCAGTTCCGTATCGTTGACAGTACGCACGTAGAGACTGAGCACTGGGGTTACGAAGAGTAAGCCCCACAGTGCCCAATAGACGATGTTTTCCTGTCGTGACTGTTGCAGCATTCGGTTATAATGTTTCTTCATATTCAATAACGCAAGCATTGACGGGAAATTGTGTGTTCGCCTCAAAAAGTGAACTTGTAGCCTAACCCGATGTAGTGCATGTCGGGGTCGTAGTCGTCGGCATCGACGTTCTTCATGTCCTGAAATCGGTAGAACACGCCCAGCGAGTGTTGCTTGTTCAGCCGGATGTCCGTACCCACCGTGTAGCGTATCTTCTCGATGCCCCACGAGTTGTAGAGTTCCATGCTGGCATAGGGCGTCAGCAGGGCGTGCTTTTTGTCGTAAGCAATCTCGAAGCGCGAGCGCAGCTGGTTCTTGCCCGTGGCCGACCGCACCTTGTCCTCCCATTCCTCGTCATCGTAGTCCCAGCGCTGGACGGTTTTCTCCGGGCGGTAGGTGTATTGCCAACGTTCGCGCAACGATAGTTTGATGTTGTTGCTGAATTTGTAGCTGCCCGTCAGCGAGGCATATACTCGGTGCTTGATGCCCCAGTAGCTGGGCCGCCATTTGTTCAGAGCTCCTGACGACTTGTAGTTATAGTCCTCCCTGTAGTTTTGGTTCAGCAGGTTGTAGCCGGCATTGGCCTTCAGCCATGAGGTGAGCTTGTATTCGGCGCCGATGCCGAACTTCCAGCGGTCCATCGTCTTGAAGTTGTTACGGGTACGCATTTCGGCTTCAATGCCGAAACTTAGTTTCTTGTTCACTTGCTTCTCGGCCTCGGCACTGACCAGGAGACCGGCTTCGCTCTGGGCCGACAGCGGCAGGCACATGGCTGCCAGGAGTACGGTTGCAATGATTTTAGATGTTCGCATATTCTGAGTTTTTGATTTTAAACTTGTTGTCTAATTCTCTGTCGGCTGTGCCGTCAGGCTGATATTTTACGCGCAGCATGACCATATCGTGCAGGAAGTCGATGGCGCCGACGTCAATCTTGGTCACTTTCAGTCCCGTGCGCTGCTTAATGTCCGCAATGAGTTCCTGCCGCTTCTCGGGTTCAATGAGTTCGATGCGGTCATACTGGATGAGTTTATAGGCCTCGACCTTCAACCGTAGTTCGAACACATAGATGACGGCAATGATGACCACGTCGATGCTGATGAGTTCGGCCAGCGGTGTGCCAGCCGTCTTGGCTGGGTAGTCGGCCCCCAGGTTGTCGGCCATTGCGTGTACCACCGACAGGCAGACGACTACGAAGAGGTAGGTCATCTCGCGTACGGGCATGGAGTCCGTGCGGTAGCGCATGATGGAGAAGATGCCGAAGAGTCCGAGTCCCACGCCCATCGTGGCCTTGCCGCGGTCCATGCCCATCATGAGGTAGACGAGGAAGAAGATGGCCACGGAGATGATGACGAAGGTGAAATAGAAGTCGTTTCGCCTGGCTTTCCTGAAGTAGAGGAAGTGGACGATAAACCAGTTGACGAAGAGGCAAATTGCGAACCGTATCATCGTATCGCCGAATGTATTTGAAAATAAATGCTCCATAGCGTTTCTGTTTTGTTAGTTATGCATTATTGACTATTTTCTTGATCTCGATGAGTTTGCTTTTGAAACGGTTGCATGGCAGCTGCGGGTTGGTCAGTGCCGAGCCCATGCAGTACTTGGAGAAGCTGTGCGGGTGGATGTGCAGCTGTCGCAGCATCTGCAGCACGGGCGACGGCACGCGTCCGTCGCGCTTCAGTTCGATGACGACCAGATTGCCCATGTCCTTATATTCGTCATTCACCAGGTTGTGGAAGCTCAGCTGGCTGTCTATGGTCAGCCGCTCGGTCTTGGCTTTGTTGACCAGCGTGATGCGCCGGAAGTGGTTGTTCAGTGCGGGCTGCAGCGAGTCTACGCTGTAGTGTAGCGTCTGGCTCAGGAAGTCGCGCTTCTGGCTCTCGTTGACATTCATGTCTTTCACCTCGATGCGCTTCTTCTTGGTGCGTCCGTGGTTGTTCTTGGTTTTCACCTCCATGAACTGCAGCCCGCTGATGCAGTAGGTGCGGAATCGAATTTTCTGTCGGTTGGCGTGGTTGTACTGGTGCTGGCAGTACATGTCGAAGTTGCGCGTGTCGAAATACGTCGTGTCGTACTCCGGGTTGCGCTCGCCGTCAATCTCCTGAATATAGTAGTCCTTGAGTGCCATCGTCAGCAGCTGCTGCAGTTGCTTCTGGGTGGTGACGAACTTGGTGTCCGTGCGGTTCATCAGCTTGACGCTCGACATCTGCTCTAAAGAGATGGGAGCAAAGGTTTTCAGTAACTCTGTCATCGTTGTATGCTTTTTGTTTGTTTTGTTACTGCAAAGTTAACCTTTACTCCCGTCTCCCGCAAATCTATTCAGCGAACCGCCCTCTTCGTTCAGCGAACG
>CAMOWH010000010.1:0-37367 GCA_946628315.1 uncultured Prevotella sp. | reverse complement strand
ACTTAATATTCTAATACCATGAGTAAAATTCTTTACGAAGTGTACAAGAACGACATCAAGGACTCAGAGTCCGTGATGTACGGCAAGTACTACGCACGCCTGAAGAGCATCGAGACGATGTCGATGGCGAGGATGGCGAAGCACATCAGCGAGCACGGCTCGGTGTTCACCGAGGACGTCGTGGAGGGTGTGATGAAGAAGTTCAAGACCTGTCTGCTCGAGATGCTGCTCGAGTCGAAGAAGGTGAAGGTGGCCGGTCTGGGCACGTTCTACCTGACCGCCGAGTGCCAGAAGGGCGGTGCCGACAAGGAGGAGGACTTCAACGTCAAGGAGCACCTGAAGGCGCTGCACATCCGCTTCCTGCCCGACCAGGCTGCCGAGGACAACATCTCGAGCCGCGAGTTCATCAAGAAGGCTGAGTTCGTCAACGTCAAGACGCTGATGTCTAGCACCGACGAGGAGGCTTCCTCTGCCTCGAACACGGGGAACACCAGTACCGGGGGCAACACCAGCAACACCGGTTCTAACACGGGTGATGGTTCTAACACCGGCGGTGGCTCGAACACGGGTGGTGGCTCGACGGGTGGCAACACTGGCGGCGGTTCGACCGACCCGACTCCTGACCCGGACGGTGGTTCCAACTCGGACGAGTAGAGATTTCTTTGGAGGGCAACCTCCAAAGATTTTTTTTTTTTTTTGACTTTGCCGAGAGTATTTCCGTGTTTTATTCAAGTCATGACGTCGGGTCACCCTGGCGGAAGAGGTGGGTGAAGTGCTTCGAGTAGAGCTCGGACAGTCCCTGGCGGTTGTCGATGGCCTCGCCGACGACGAGCATGGTGGTAAGCGTCAGGTGGTTGTCGTGGACTATGCGGGCCAGGTCTTTCAGCTGGCCGCGGTAAATCTTCTGGTCGGGCCATGTCAGATGGTAGCACGCAGCGACGGGCGTGTCCCCGGGGTACTCCGTCAGCAGTTCGCGCTGCACGTCGTCGACGATGGCGGCCGAGAGGAAGATGCACATGGTGGACTGGCTGCGGGCCAGCAGGTGCAGCTGTTCGCGCTCGGGCATGGGGGTGCGCCCCTCGCCGCGGGTGAGGATGATGGTCTGGGTACGCTCAGGAATGGTGAACTGCGACTGCAATTCGGCAGCAGCGGCCAGGAAGGAAGAGATGCCGGGGGTGATGTGGTACGTCATGCCCTCGCGGTCGAAGAAGGCCATCTGCTCCTGAATAGCCCCGAAGATGCACGGGTCGCCGGTGTGCAGACGGACGATGAAGTGTCCGCGGTCGTAGTGCTCCTTCATGAGCTGGCACTGCTCCTCCAGCGTCATGTCGGCCGACGAGCGTACGACGGCTCCGGGCTTGTGGCAGGCGGTGAGTGCCCTGGGCACCAGCGAGCCGGCATAGAGTATGAGGTCGGCACGCTCCAGCATCCGACGGCCGCGGACGCTGATGAGGTCCGGGTCGCCAGGGCCGGCCCCGACTATCTCGATGTGGCCTTCGGGCTGGCGCAGGTACCGGTGGCCGATGGCCAGCGCCGCCGTCCAGTTGCGGCCTTTCACCTTGGGCACTATCAGCTTGCCGTTATGGGAGCCCAGTATGGCCGCGGCCTCGCAGACGCTGGGCGTGCCGATGAGCCTGGCCACGGTGTCGCTGGGGTTCGGCACGTCGACGGCCGCCAGTTGTTCGGCCGTGAAGAACTCTAACTCCTCGTCGTACTCGTCGACCAGCATCTCGCAGAATTCCTCGTCCTCCTTGACGTCGATGGTGCAGTAGTGGTGGGCGCAGGGCAGCACGCCGTGCCGGGCAAAGGCTTCGTCTATCTCGTCGTAGATGTCCTCGAAGTCGTCAGGGTGATGGGCCAGCCCGAAGCCGATGGTGCCCACCATGGGGACGAAGTGGAGTTCCAACATGCCGTAGGGTACACAGCGGGCGAAGGGCGAGACGATGATGACCAGCTGGTATTTCCGCGGGTCGGCCTCGCGGATGTCGTCGATGACGGTGACGTGGTCCGGAAGGGTGGCCTCCAGGTAGTCGGTACCCTCGTCGCGCACCTCCATCAGCAGGGCGGTCGGCTTCTTGTTGACGAAGGCAAAGATGCAGTCGTTCATGTCGTCGATGTCGCTGGCTACCGACCAGTCGAAGCGGTCGCCCAGGGTGTCCAGCGCCCACAGTCCGGCACCGTCGCTCTGGGTGGTGATGACCTCCAGGCCGCCCGTCACGGAGGCAATCTGGCGCGTCAGTTCGTTGGCCCCGCCGATGTGTCCGGAGAGCACGGAGACGACGTTCCGGCCCAGGCTGTCCATGCACACCACGGCCGGGTCGGTGTGCTTGTCCTCCACAAAGGGGGCAATGGTGCGCACGCAGATGCCCATGGCTCCGATGAAGACAAAGGCGTCGTAGTTGTTCCACTGTGGGCCCACGTCCGTGCGTTGGATGACGGTGGCACCGAGTTCGCGCTTCAGGGTCGAGGCAATGTCGTTGCCGGCCTCGCTGACGGGGATGATGGCTATCTTTTGCATTTCAGGATGGTGATGGGGTGATAATCGTTGATTTGTATTCGCAGTGGCGGCTCCTGCGTGAGGTGCAGCTCGCGGCAGGCCTCGTCCCAGAGCCGGTGGCTGTCGGTAGTGACGCGCGGCGCCGCCACGCTGTTCATGACGATGGTGCCGCCGGGCGTGAGGTAGCGCACGGCTTTTTCCATAATCTCCCGTAGCCGCCCGCCGTGTCCGCCGATGAACACGGCGTCGGGAGTGGGAATCTGGTCGCAGTCAGTAGCGCAGAAGTCGCCGATGTGGACTCCGATGCCGGGGGCCCCGTGGCGGCGCATATTGTCGCGGATGATGGCCTCGCACTCGGGACGAATCTCGAAAGCCTCGACTTGCAGATGGGGAAATTGCAGGCGGGCCTCGATGCTGACGCTGCCCGTACAGAAACCGATGTCCCACAGCACGCGACGGCGCGGCAGGTCGAGGGCCTGCAGCGTCAGCAGCCGGACGGGCATCTTGGTAATCATCTTCTCGCGGCCGTCCAGCAGCGCAAACGCATGGTCGGGAATGCCGAAGGGACGGGGCTGAGGGCCGAGGTCTGAGGTCGCGGACAGGATGACGCAGTTGGGCATGGTGAAGTCGCGCTCTGCCGCCTCGGCGAGTGTGAGTTCCGTGGTGCGCTCCCTGTCAGGATTGCCCAGATGCTCGCCCACATATATATGATAGTAAGTGTACCCGTAGTCCAGCAGTCGCCGGGCTATCGTGGCGGGCGTGTGCTCGCGGTCGGTCAGTATGCCTATCTTGGCCGAACGCTCTATCAGTGCGCGGTCCAGTTCGGGCCACGGACGCCCCGTCAGCGACACGATGCGCATGTCGTGGTAGGGCATGACCAGCCGATGGGCCAGCAGCTGCAGAGAGTTGAAGGCGGGATAGAGCGTTATCTCAGCCTCGGGCATCTTGCGGCGGATGGTGTTGGCAATGCCGAAGAACAGCGGGTCGCCGCTGGCGAAGATGATGATGGTGGGCGGCAGAATGTCGTGCGGGTCGGCAAAGACGGCCCTGTACTGTTCGAACACCTTGTCCAGCGGCACCGTGATGTCTATCCATTTCGAACCCTTGGGCAGCTGGTCGGCCACCATCTCGTGATGGCGCGGACCGCCGCTGAACGCCCTTGCCCAGGGGAACTCAACCCGTACCTTTGGCGGGAAGCAGGGCTTAGGCCGGTCTGTTATTCCGATAATTACGAACTTCATTGTTGTCTTGTCGTTTCAGAGGCTTGCTTCACAAGTCTCTTCCTGGTTTCAGCTGTTCGGCGTCGTCGAAGGTGAGGATGGCGTTGCAGAGGGTTGCCGCCAGATTAGAGCCGCCCTTGCGACCCTCGACAATCATCTTGGGAATGTCACGGAAGGGCTTGACCATGTGCTTTGACTCGCGGACGTGCACGAAGCCCACCGGTGCGGCAATGATGCCGGCGGGCCGCGCCTTGCCCTTGCGGACGAGGTCGCAGAGCTCCATGAGCGCCGTGGGAGCATTGCCGAAGGCGAAGAGCGCATCGGGATGCTCCTCGACGGCCAGCCGGATGCCCGCCTGCGTGCGGGTGATGCCCAGCGTGGCCGCCATCTCGGCAACCCGCGGGTCGCCCAGGTAGCATTTGGCCTCGATGCCCAGCCGCTGGAGGGCTCCCTTGCGGATGCCGCTGGTCACCATGGTGACGTCAGTGACGATGGTTTTCAGCCGCCCGTCCTTTACCTTATTATATATAGTCTCTACGGCATGGTCGTCCGTGTAGAGAATGTCCTCCATGTCGAAGTCGGCCGTCGTGTGGATGGCGTGCAGCAGAGCCCACTTGTGGCCGAGCGGGTAGTCACGGCGGTGCAGTTCGCCCTCGATGGTGCGGAACGACTGCATCATAATCTGCTGTCCGGGCTTTTCGCCTCCGTCCGCCGGTTCGCGATAGTAGCCGCGGGGCGTGATGAAATGTCCGTCAGCAATGTACGACTGGGAATTGCCGATGATGACGACGGTGAACATATCGACGTCCTCCGGGTCGAAGTCGGCGAGGGTAGTGGTCTTCACCTCCTGCTCGTCGCGCCCGGCCTGGCGGACATAGCCTACGGGCGTCGCGGCCGACCGCCGCTGCAGAAACAGTTCCTGCAGCCGGTAGAGTTGCCAGTAGCGCCCGTTCGACTTGGGATTGTAGACAGCAGTCACGAAGTCCCCTTCGGCAGCAGCACGGATGCGGCGCTCGATGACCTCCCACGGCGTCATCAGGTCAGAGAGCGAGACGATGCACAGGTCGTGGCCGATGGGGGCTCCCAGGAGCGAGGCGGCTTTCTGGAAGGCCGAGATGCCGGGCAGCACCTCGATGTCAATGGCGGCGTCTCCGCTTACAGTACCGGCGGCACTGCGATTCATCTCGTAGATGAGCGGGGCCATGCCGTAGATGCCGGCGTCGCCCGAGGAGATGACCACCACGGTCTTGCCCTCCCGGGCCAGCAGGAAAGCCTGCTCGGCACGCTCGCGTTCGCGCTTCATGCCGGTGTCGATGCACGCACATCCCTGCTTCAGATAGGGGGTGATAAACTGGAAATAGTATTTATAGCCGACGACGGCATCAGCCTCGCGTACTGCATGGAGTACAGCGGGAGTGATGTCGTCCGGACTGCCGGGACCAATGCCGGCAATAATGATTTTTCCCTTCATGGGAGCAAAAGTACAAAATAAAGTTGAGAATAGCAAATAGTTGCTACTTAAACTTGAATTTCAGTCCTACCGTCAGCATACGTCCCGGTGAGTAGAGCGCATACTTGCGGTTGCTGGAATCGATACGGTCGTCCACCCGGTCGAAGAGGTTCTCGATGCCGATACTCGGCTCAATGACAAACCATTTGGCTGCGTCGAAGGTGTGGATGGTGTTCAGACTCCAGATGCCGAATCCGGGAGCGTCCTCGTAACTGGTGTAGTAGGTCTTGGACTGCAGCTTGCCGTTCAGGTTGACGTTCAGCGCATAGTTTCCCCACGCGTGATGGTAGTTGGCGGCAATGGTAGCGGCGTGGCGGATGCTGCGCTCCATGGCTGTCCACTCGTCGCCCGTCTTGCTGCGGGCGTAGGTGTAGGCATAGTTGGCCGAGAGGTTGAAGCCGCGGAAGAGATTGGCCGAGACATTCATCTGCACACCCTTGACGTCGCCGCAGTCGCTGTTGACATAGCGGGAGTAGCGTTCCAGTTTGCCGGCCTGGTCGTCCGTCATCTCAGGGAACTCACTGCGCAGCATACTGAGCGACTGCGCATCGACGGGAATGTCCTCACGCACCACCATGTCGTTGATGCGGTTGATGAATCCCGTCAGGCTGACAGCCAGCAGGTCGCTGCGATACTCGGCATTCAGCGAGAAGTAATGGCTGTGCTCTGCCTTGAGGTCGTTGTTGCCGAAGATAATCTGGGCCTTGCCGCGGTTGACGGAGAAGTAGTGGTAGTAAATCTCGTCCAGACCCGGGGCACGGAAACCGGCAGAGTAGGTGGCACGGAAGCGGAGATTGCCCGGGGCATACATCAGGACGGCTTTCGGCGTCAGCTGATTGCCAAAGGTCTCGTGGCGTGTGTAGCGCAGACCGACGGTGGCAGTCAGGGCGTTCAGCAGCTTGTGCTCATGCTGGGCGTAGGCCGCCAGCGTATAGGCATGTTGGTCGATGTTGCCCGAGGTGGCCGTCAGATAGTCCTTGCGCCAGTTGGCACCGACGATGGTCGTACTGCCCTCCAGCAGACCGAGCACGGCCTTCAGGTTTCCCTCCATCGTGCGCTGCTTTTTGGACTGCACGTAGTCGCCAATGGCATAATCCTTGGTGTCTACGGCATACTCCTTGCCATAGCGGAAGCGGTCGACGGTGAAGTCGGCCTGCAGCGAGTGGCGGTTGGTGAACTTATAGATACCGCCCAGATACCAGCGGAAGCCCTTGTAGCGCATCTCGTAGTCGGTGCCTCCCGTGATGTCCTGACGCGTGTGGGGACGGTCGGTTATCTTGTAGCTGTAGTCCAGTCCGGCATTGAGTGCCAGATGCTGGTTGGGGGCGTAGGTGAACTTCTGTCCCACGATGCTCGAACGGTAGCCCGTAAAGAAGGGGGCTATGGTCTGCTGCGTCTCTGTGTCAGAGCCCTTCTTGTATTCCAGCCCATTGTTCTGATAGCTGTCGGCACGGTCGTGGGTAAATGTGGTATAGGAACCGAAGCCGTTCTTGAAGATGTCGACATTGACGCCCTGGGTCAGTATGCCATTTCCGCTGACGCGCGTGTCGCTGGTCACGCTGACCAGCGAACTGGTGGGCTGGTCGGTGATGATGTTGATGACGCCGCCGATGGCATCGCTGCCGTAGAGCGACGAGGCGGCACCGTCCAGAATCTCGATGCGCTTGACGCGCGACATGCTGATACGGTTCAGGTCCACATTGTTCGAGATGTCGCCCGAGAGCTTCTGACCATTGATGAGAATGAGGATGTACTTGTTGCCCAGTCCGTTCAGGCGGAGGAATGTCCCCATGGAATTAGGAGCCATCGACACCTGTGGCAACATACGTGTCAGTGCTTGGTCGAAGGTGGAGATGCCCTGTTCGCGAATCTCCTGGCTGGAGAGCACATGAACGGGCGTGGCCGTCGACTTCAGACGCTGGTGGTGGCCGGAGCCCGTCACCACGACAGGGTTCAGATTGTAGGAACGGTCAACGACTGACGTGTCCTTGCGCTCCATCTGGTGAATCTGACCAAAAGCGGCACTCTCCGAAAAGAGTGCCACCAAGAGTAGGATTGCATTTTTCTTATTCATGCAATAGAATTACTCTTCAGGATACATTGAGTGATAGGCATCTTCCAGGAACTCAGCATTCTTGGTGTGCTGAATCCATATGTTCAGGATGCCAGGCAGTTCCAGCAGGCCCTGGGGGTGCTTGTTGCCGGCAGGCATTGATACGATGGACTCGTAACCGTTGTTCTTGAAGTACTCGAACCAGCTGTTGTCCTCGCTCTCAGGGTCTTCTTCGTCCCAGTACTCGGCACCCTCGCCAGCCATGTCGTTGTGGGCGTGGTCACCGGCGATAGACATCAGGGCGTGCAGATAAATCTTGCCATTGTCGATGTTCTTCTGTGTCATACGATCGAGCACGTCCTGCTTGTAGTTGTCGGGCATGTCGACAGTACCGACAAAGTAGCTGGGGCTGAGCTTCTGCAGGGCCTCCTCCAGCTGGGTGTAGCGGACATTGGCCTTGAAGGTGTCGTAGCTGTCGGGGTTGCCGTGACCCATGAAGGCCACCACGCCCTGGGCTGCCTCAGCAGCATAGAGGGCATTGAGCTGCTTGGCCACCTCGGGTACATCCTTTTCGGGGTCGTTCAGCAGCGGCATACCAAAGAAGATGGCTTCGTTTTCCTGCAACTGAGCCAGATAGGCATCGTCCAGGTGAGCCTGACCGATGTAGCCGTTGTTCATGAACTTCTTGACAGAAGCGACGACGGCAGCAAACTCCTCGCCGGGAATGACCTGTAGGGACTGTACGTAAATCTTGCTGTACTTGGCAGCACCGATGGCGTGCAGCAGGTAGCGGGGCTCGTAGTAGTCGCGACGGACGATGTTGCCGTTGTCGTCCACGTTCTCACCGGCACTGGCGCGGTTGATGCAGATGTCGCTGGAGAAACTCATGTAGACGTCAGCCTCGGGGAATGCCTGCTCGTAGGCAGCCTTAGCCTTGTCGAAAGCCAGGAAGGCATTGTTCCAGGTAGAACCGAAGGCAACCAGCAGCACGGCCACGTTCTTCTTGGACTTGGCTTTCTGGTTGGCTACCAGTTGGTCGTTGTAAGAGTACTCAGACACGATGTTGTTGATAACGTTCTCGGTCTTGTTGTCGTCATCGCCGCAGGCGGTGAACACGTTGGCTACCATGGCAAAGGCCAAAGCAGCCAGTAAGAAAGATTTAATCTTCTTCATTGCTTGTTTGTTTTTTAGAGGATAATTTATTGTACTTAACTTTTTTCCCGTAATTGAACTTGACGGCGAAGCTGGCATACACCGTTGTGCCCGACGTGTTATTGCCCAGATGGTAGGGGTGCATCGTCTTGTCTATATAATTAAATAGGTTGTCCACACCCAGTTCGACCCTATAGGCAAGCACCTTGTCCTGTTTGCCCAGGTCGTGGGTCGTATTGATGCGCCAAATCTGATAGCCCTTTCCGTTGCCGTTGTTCTGATAGTAGCGGGTGCTGCTGCCACGGGTGGACAGGCTGACTCCCAGCTTGTAGAGAGGGCTGAACGTGTGGCTGTAGATGGCCGAAGCGCTCCATTTGTGGTGGGCCGTCCCGTCAATGGTAACAGTCTGCATCTGGTCCTTGGAGGCATCATACAGATGGGCCTTGGTGTCCAGATAGCTGTAGGCAGCGTTCAGCGTCAGACCTTTCATCACTTGATAGGACAACGTGACGTCCAGTCCGCTGGTACGTGCATCGTCCATGTTCTTGTACATACGGGCCTGCACATTGTCACTGCCGTCGCCAAGATAGGCTGTAGTGATGCCGGCAGGAATCTCGCCCACGGGCACATTGACCAGCGCAATCATGTTGTCCAGCTTGTTCAGATAGCCTGTTAACGAGGCTGTGAAGCGATGACCGCGATACTCGATGTTGGCAGAATAGTAGTTGCTGGTTTGGGGATTCAGTTGCCGGTTGCCGATGTTGAAGAACATACTGCTACCCATGACGTGCAGATAGCGGTAATGTAATTCTTTGACGGTAGGAGTCTTGAATCCCTGGCTCCAGCCCAGACGGAAGCGGAAATCGCCGGCAGACAGCATGGCGCTGACCTTTGGGGTCACACGGACACCAAAGTTACGATTGTCCACGAGACGGAGCCCGGCAGTGATGTTCAGCCAGTCTTTGGGGGTGTACTCGTCCTGCACGTACAAGGCAGACGTATGGTCGCTGGCAGTTCCTGTCTCCGTACGCTCCGGGGCTTTCAGATAGTCGTAGCGGTATTCCGCCCCTGTATTCAGCGTGTTGGCGTAAGGCAGATAGAAGATGCCCTTCAGCTGTGCCATGACTCGCTGCTGGTCACTTTGCAGCTTGCTCTGTCCGGGCAGCATGGCTACCGAGAACCACTCACCGTTCTGGTCGCCATATTCCTCGCCTCTGAGCTGCACGTAGTCGTAGTGCTTGGCGGTATAGTCGTAGTAGTAGGCGTGTTTGTTCCAATCGACATCCAATGTGAGGTGGTTTCTTTTCGAACCACGGGACGCGTCGTCCAGCCACCACTTGCCGCCGGCTGATGCCGAGGCATTGTTGTAGCGCAGGTCGTAAGTGTAGACGTCACAGCTGGGATGGGTACCGTTGGTGGGACGGATGATGTTCTTCTTGTAGTAAGAGCCTTCGGCATATAGCTCCAGAGAGGGTAGGGGCTGGTAGGTAAGACGCTCGGCCAGCTGCCAGTTGCGGAACTTGTTGACGGTCTTGTTCTTGCTGTCAGTCAGCACCATGCCCTCGGCAAACTCCTCGGCGGTGTTCTGCCACCCGTCGTTGCGCTGCATCTGAAAGTTGGTCTGGCTGGTCACCTTGCCAAAGTTCAGGGCTACCGTGTTGTGCTGGCGCCAGTCGTTGTGCGAACCGTAACGGGTGATGTTGTCGGCATAGACGCCTTTCTCCGTGTGTTTCTTGGTAATGATGTTGACCACACCCGCCATAGCGTCAGAGCCATAGAGGGCACTCTGGGCACCCTTGACAATCTCTATCTTCTCGATGTTGTGCGGGTCTATGAGTGACAGGTCATTCTCGCCACCCACGTCGCCGTGAATACGCTTGCCGTCGATGAGTATCAGGATGTAGCTGTTGCCCAGACCGTTCATCTGCATCTGGGAACCCATGTCGCCCTCGTTGAAGGCAAACGAGGCCGTGAGTCCTGCGAGGATTTCCTCCAGACTCTTGCCGCCATACTGGCTCAGCATCTTGCTCGTAATGACTTCCGTTTGTACGGGTGCATTCTTGAGTAGGTGCTGTGTGCCAGTACCCGTCACTACAACCTCCTGTATGCTGTCAGAACGCCAGATGTCCGTCTGCGCCTGAACAGCTGCTACTGCGCCAAAGGCTAACAGTCCTGCTGTCAGTAATCTTTTCATGTCGTCACAAAAACTCTTTCTGCTACGTTTGTTCCTGAACGCACTTACTCTGTATGGTGGCAGGTCTTCTGACTTTCCTCAGCCTGCTTTACCTTCCCGACTTGTGTGTCAGTGGCGTTATACAAGCAGACCACATTATAAGAGGATTACAGCTGCAGGTACAGTTCTGGACTTTCACCAGATTCCCTTTCATCATGGCGGCATTCTGCCACCAGATTGCCAAATCGGGTGCAAAGGTACGAAAAAAAAGTGAAAAGTGGGAAGTGAAAAGTGAAAAATTTACTATTAGCTGATTTAAATAGCAAGATTTTTGTACCTTTGCAGCGTGAAGATGTCATTTCTGATAGCAGCCCCGACGAGTGGCTCTGGCAAGACAACCGTTGCCAGAGGGCTCATGGCATTGCTGGTGCAGAAGGGATACAAGGTACAGCCCTTCAAGTGTGGACCGGACTATATCGATACCAAGTTTCACGAGGCAGTATGCGGACGTCCCAGTGTAAACCTCGACACCTTCATGGCTAACCCACAGCATGTCCGTGAACTTTTCGGACACTACGGAATGGATGCCGACATCTGCGTGGTGGAGGGCATGATGGGACTTTTCGACGGCTACGACCGCGATAGGGGGGCCTCGGCAGAAATCGCCCGTGTGCTGGATATACCGGTAGTCCTGGTGGTTGATGCCCGTTCGGCTGCATACTCCATGGCGGCCCTTTTGTCGGGATTTGTGGGCTTCAGACCTGATGTCCGTGTGGCTGGAGTTATATTTAATAAGGTAGGGTCTGAACGTCACTACCAGATGTTGCAGGAGGTCTGCAGCGATATCGGAGTGACCTGTCTGGGCTATCTGCCCAAGACCGACGCGCTGAAGCAGGACTCCCGTTACTTGGGACTGGACTTCTCCAAGGCCACTGAAACACAGCAACTGGTTCAGCTCTTGGAAAGTCACGTCGATTGGCGGCGACTGTGTAGCCCGGCTGTTTCTGGAGTGCAGTGCAAAACTTTTTTCCCTGCACTGGGAAAAAATTTTCCCTGCGCTGGAAAAAAAATGTGGATAGCCCGCAACGCCGAATCGTTCTCGTTTCTCTATCAGGAGTTTGTTGACCAATACCCACAAGCTACGTTCTTCGACCCGGAGAAGGACATACCCGTTCTGGACGATGCCGATTGGCTCTTCCTGCCTGGTGGCTATCCCGAGAAACACCTTGAGGCACTGGTTGCCAACGCTGCCTGCCGCAAGGCAATCAAGGACTTTGCGGAAAGGGGGGGGCACATACAAGCGGAGTGTGGAGGCATGATGTACCTCTGTCGGAATATACTCACAGACGATGGCGACTACCCGATGTGCGACGTGCTGCCATACACCATCACCGCCCGGCAGGCTGACCGTAAACTATCGCTGGGATACCGCAGTTTCGAACTGGACGGAAGCGTCTATCGGGGACATGAGTTCCACTATACCCAGTTCCAAGGTGAAGCACCACACAGCGTGACTCAGGTTTACAACGCGAAAGGCATCCCCGTCGGCACACCCGTGATGAAGTATAAGAATGTCTTGGCCAGCTATACGCACCTCTATCCGCATCAGCGATAGCTGTAATCCATCTTCATCGAGATATACCCCTTGGGCCATTTCTTCCTGTCCAGAAACAACTTTGCCGTTCCATGGCTGAGCACGAACAGGTTGGGCCTGATTTCCTTGAAGTCGTAGTACATGTCGTTCTGTCCTTCGTGGTAGTTGATGCGTGCTATCTGCCAGCATCCGTCGGCAATGTGCACCGTGATGTTGTCCAGCTTCACCACGTAGATAGTCCTTTTGCCTGACGTGTAGCTGCCAGCGTATTTCAGCCCCGTTTCCTCTTTCTTCCTGTGTTTCTTCTGTAGCTCCTTCGCCTTCTCGCGTACCTTCTTGTAGAACTTGTCATATACGTTGGCACTCATCATGCCGTCATGCTTCAGGAACGACGCTATCTGCTTCTCCGTCAGCGCCTGCTTCATCTCCACCATCCGTACGTTCGACGTCGTAATCTTCCCTTTGTTGAAAAGTACGTCCTCTGCCATCGTAATGCCGAAGTGTTTGTGTTCCCTCAGGGCTGATATGATGGGGCCATAGCCAGCCAGACGGGCTACGAAGGTGATGGTGCGCCGGTGTGGGAATTTCGTCAGGTCTATGTCCTTCTCCAGCTGGCACGTCACGCTATAGCTCAGTCGTTCTACACGCTCCTTCAGCGGCTTGGCATTGGCTAGCACCTGTTTTACCAGGTATTCCTCGAAGCTCATGCCCTCAGGCAGCACCACCGTCTCAGGCAGATTCAGCGAGTAGGCAATGTCGTCATCCTCCTGTGCCTGCACATGTTGCACCATGCACAGCGCCATCATCATGGCTGTAATCAGTCGTATCATCTTTTTGCGTCAATTTGTTTCGGGGGATAAAGATACGATAAAAATGTGAACCTACCAAACAGCTGGACATTTTTCTTTATTTTGCATGGATTAAGAGATTCGCAGTCAATGCCACACAATCTCAGCAGGAGGGGCTGTCTCTATCAGGGAAAGGAGATAGTAGTGCGCAAAAAGTTACTAAAATGGCACATCAGAAAGCAGTTTTTTGCAGGATATGCTTCTTTTTTTGAAAAAAATCGGGAAAAAGTTTGGTGGTTTCAGAAAAAGTCCGTACCTTTGCACCCGCAAATCAGAAATGAAATGGAAACTTCGGTTTAGGAAATCATTTCTAAGGAGCCAAGGGAGGTTCCGTAGCTCAACTGAATAGAGCATCTGACTACGGATCAGAAGGTTGTGGGTTTGAATCCCGCCGGAATCACAAAGAGAGAGGTTTTTAAGCCTCTCTTTTTTCGTATATACGCCTATGGCGCAAAAAAGAAGCCCCCAATGCACTTGGGGGCTTCCTTTGTTATCCTGAAACAATCCTTCTAACTTGTCCGTTCTTATTTGATGAGGTCTACTGAGCGCTTGAGGAACTTGTCCAGAGCCTCGCCCTTCAGCATACCGTTCTGCAGCAAAGCCAGGTCGATGAGCTGGTGGACGATGTCGTTCTTGGCGGCATAGTTGTTCAGCACGTCCTGCTTCTTCTGCTTCTGCTCCTCAACGGCTTTCTCGGTCTCGGCCTTCATGTCCTTGTCGTCCTGAGTCAGCTCCTCGGGCTTCTTCTTCTCCTGCTGCTGGCGAATAGCGGCCAGACGAGCCTCTTGCCCTTTCAACTCTGACTCGATGGGCTTCAGCGTCTCTTCGGTGGTAGCCTTGCAGTCGTCAAGTACGCGCTTTACCAGCGGATGGTCGCTGTTCAGTACGAGGTTCAGCGAGTCGGGCATCTGAGCGTAGAAGTTCATGCCGTGCTGGAAGCGGCTCATCTCCTTCATGCGGCGCATCCATTCGTTCTGAGTGATGACAACGGGACGCTGGTTTTCGCCCAGGCTCTGCACCTCTACCATGAACTCTGTCTTCTCCATCTTTGGCATCTGCGAACGGAATACCTGTGACAAATTGGCAGAGTCGTCTGCTGACAGGTTTGACTTCGGCTGGTCGTCCTTGACAATCAGTCGGTCTATGATGTCAGCGTCGACACGCGTGAAGCGCGACTTTTCGAACTTCTGCTCCAGCATTTGAATGGCGGGAACATCCAGCTGGCCGTCCAGCAGCAGCACGCTGTAGCCCTTGTCCTTGGCAGCCTGAATATAGCTGTACTGCTCCTCCTTGTCGGTGGCATAGAGGTAGATGAGGTTGCCGTCCTTGTCCTTCTGGGCTTCCTCGATGAGTGTCTTGTACTCGTCGAAGGTGAAGTGCTTGCCCTCGACGTCCTTGAACAAGGCGAACTCCTTGGCGCGGTCGTAGAACGACTCCTCGCTGAGCATACCGTAGTTGATGAACAACTTCAGGTCGTCCCACTTCTCTTCGTACTGCTTGCGGTCTTCCCTGAAGATGGCCTGCAGGCGGTCGGCCACTTTCTTGGTGATGTAGGTAGAAATCTTCTTCACCTCGCGGTCGCTCTGCAGATAAGAACGAGAGACGTTCAGAGGGATGTCCGGCGAGTCGATGACACCGTGCAGCAGCGTCAGGAACTCGGGTACAATGCCCTCCACCTGGTCGGTGACAAACACCTGGTTGCAGTAGAGTTGTATCTTGTTGCGCTGCAGGTCGATGTTCGACTTGATGCGTGGGAAGTAGAGGATGCCAGTCAGATTGAACGGATAGTCCACGTTGAGGTGAATCCAGAACATCGGCTCGTCGCTCATGGGGTAGAGGGTGCGGTAGAACGACTTGTAGTCTTCGTCCTTCAGGCTTGAGGGAGCCTTGGTCCATAGGGGCTCAACGCTGTTGATGATGTTGTCCTCCTGGGTGTCTACCATCTCTTTCTTTTCGCTCGACCACTCCTGTTTCTTACCGAAGGCTACAGGTACGGCCATAAACTTGCAGTACTTGTTGAGCAACTGCTGGATACGCTCTTTTTCGAGGAACTCCTTGCAGTCGTCGTCTACATAGAGGATGATGTCTGAACCACGGTCCTCCTTCTCGGCCTCGTCAATCTCGTAGGCAGGGCTGCCGTCGCAACTCCACTTGACGGCCTTTGCACCGTCCTTGTAGCTCTTGGTGACAATCTCCACCTTCTTTGACACCATGAATGACGAGTAGAAACCCAGTCCGAAGTGGCCGATGATGTTGTTGGCATTGTCCTTATACTTCTCCAGAAAGTCGTTGACGCCCGAGAAGGCAATCTGGTTGATGTACTTGTCAATCTCCTCCTCGGTCATACCGATACCGTGGTCTGAAATGGTGATGGTGCCCTTGTCCGTATCTAGTGCTACGTGGATGGTCAGGTCGCCGAGTTCGCCCTTGAACTCACCCTGTTGGGCCAGCGTCTTCAACTTCTGCGTAGCGTCAACAGCATTGCTGACCATCTCGCGCAGGAAAATCTCATGATCTGAGTAGAGGAACTTTTTGATGACGGGGAAAATGTTCTCAGTAGTAACCCCGATGTTACCTTTTTGCATAACCTATTTATTTGATATTATTATTTTGAATTCTGCTTCTGAATCTGCAAATATCGTGCCAAACGGATAATAAATCTTAATTCTTAATTTTAATTCTTTTTTTATTCGTACCTTTGCACACAAATTCGTAAAGACTATGGTAAAAAGAAGATGGCATTGTAAGCCGGGCGAACAGCCGACAGAGCTGGACAAGCGTATCATGTACTTGGAAAACAAGGGAGCCTTGGTGCCCACACGTGACTTAATCAAGACTCCGGAACAAATAGAGGGCATTCGCAGGGCTGGTGTGGTGAACACAGGTGTGCTGGATGCTGTGGGTGAAGCGATACATGCAGGAATGTCAACGTTGGAGATTGACCAGATTTGCCGTGAGTACTGCGAGCAACATGGGGCTATTCCTGCATGTCTGAACTATGAAGGATTTCCGATGTCAGTATGCACCAGCATCAATGAGGTGGTGTGTCATGGAATACCCAAGGCTGACGACATCCTGGAGGAGGGAGACATCATCAATGTCGATTTTACGACCATCTTGGATGGTTACTATGCCGATGCCTCGCGTATGTATGTAATAGGTAAGACGACCCCTGAGAAAGAACAGCTGGTGCGTGTCGCCAAGGAATGTCTGGAAATCGGTATGGAGGCCGCCAAACCCTGGGGCTATGTCAATGCGATAGGCAAGGCTATTGAGAAACACGCCAAGAAATATCACTATGGCGTTGTTCGCGACTTGTGCGGTCATGGGGTGGGGCTTGATTTCCACGAAGAACCCGAGGTGTGCCACTTTGCCCAAAAGGGCGACGGTATGCTGCTCGTTCCGGGTATGGTATTCACCATTGAGCCCATGATTAATCTGGGAACCTGGAAGGTCTTCATCGACGCTGACGACCCCTATGGCTGGGAGGTTATCTCCGAGGATGAGCTGCCGAGCGCTCAATGGGAGCACACGCTGCTGATGACGGAACACGGTGTAGAGATACTGACGTACTAATTGAAAGTGGAAAAGTGGAACAGAAGGATATATATATATTAGGTATAGAGAGCTCGTGTGACGATACGTCGGCTGCAGTACTTCGGAACGGTGTGCTGCTGTCTAATGTGACGGCTTCACAGGCAGTACACGAGGCATACGGTGGTGTGGTGCCCGAGTTGGCTTCAAGGGCTCACCAGCAGAATGTGGTGCCGGTGGTCAGCGAGGCCATCAAGCGGGCTGGTATTACGAAAGAGCAGCTCACGGCAGTTGCTTTCACCCGAGGACCAGGACTGATGGGCTCCTTGCTGGTAGGTGTCAACTTTGCCAAAGGTTTCGCCCGTTCGCTGGGCATTCCCCTCATTGATGTCAACCACTTGCAGGGACATGTGATGGCACACTTTATCAAGGAGTCTGACGACGACCAAAGTCAGCCTCCGTTGCCGTTCATCTGCCTGTTGGTGTCGGGTGGTAACTCGCAGATAGTACTGGTACGGGCCTATAACGATATGGAAGTGCTTGGACAGACCATTGACGACGCTGCTGGCGAGGCTATCGACAAGTGTTCGAAAGTGATGGGGTTAGGATATCCTGGAGGTCCTATCATCGATAAATTGGCCCGTCAGGGTAATCCGAAGGCTTATCAGTTTGCAGAGCCTCATATTTCAGGTCTTGACTATAGTTTCTCAGGGCTGAAGACATCCTTCCTCTACAATCTGCGCAAGTGGGTGGAAGACGATCCTGACTTCGTGGAACATCACAAGGAGGACATTGCGGCTTCGCTGGAATGGACTATTGTGGACATTCTGATGAAGAAACTGAAACTGGCCGTCAAGCAAACTGGCGTTACCCATGTGGCGGTAGCGGGCGGCGTCAGTGCTAACAATGGGTTGCGCAATGCGTTCCACGACTATGCCAAGCGCTTTGGCTGGACGGTGTATATCCCCAAGTTCAGTTATACTACCGACAATGCGGCCATGATTGGTATCGTGGGGTATTACAAGTATCTGGATGGAGAGTTCTGTGGAATTGATGCTCCTGCTTTCAGTAAGGTGACGTTTGCTTAGTCCCCCAAGTAAGGGGACAACAGGGGTCTGAACAAGCGCAGATTCCTGATGTATAATGATAAAAATTGGTCTGGTAGTCGCTTGTTCAGACCCCCAACCCCTTAATTTAGGGGATTTGCATTATGGATTTTGAAAGTAAGGTTTTCAGCAGGGAGATTAGCCAGTTGCTGTGGGAAATGAATAAGACCGTCAGCACGGCAGAAAGTTGCACGGGTGGGCGAATCGCTGAGGCGATTATCGCTGTTCCCGGTGCTTCGAAATATTTCAAAGGTGGTATTGTCTCTTATGTCGACGAGGTAAAAATGTCGTTGCTGGGTGTCAGCGGCGACCTGTTGGCCGAGAAGACTGCCGTCTGTGAGGAAGTGGCTCAACAAATGGTGGCAGGTGCTTGCAGAACCCTGAATACCGACTACGCCATTGCCGCTACAGGCGTCGCAGGCCCGGGAGGTGGCACCAAGGAGAATCCTGTAGGAACCATTTGGCTGGCTTGTGGCACTCCTGGCAAGCAGATAACTATGAAGGTGGAGGAAGACCACGGAAGAGACATCAATCTGGCCATTGCAACCAATAAGGCGATGGAACTTTTCCTCGATTTTTTGAGGACAGAACCCCAGCCAGAAGAGTTGGAAGGTTAAAAAATATTAAGAGCCGGGAATTTCTCATTTCTCATTTCTCATTTCTCATTTAAAATATGTACCTTTGCACCCTGTTTGGAATAAGTTACAATTAAGGAACACAAAAAAAGTAGATAGAGATGTCGAAAATTTGTCAGATTACGGGAAAAAAGGCACAGATTGGAAATAACGTGTCTCACTCAAAGCACCGCACCAAGCGTAGCTTTGACGTAAACCTGTTCAGCAAGAAGTTCTACTATGTAGAGGAGGCTTGTTGGATTCAGTTGAAGATCAGCGCTGCTGGTCTGCGTATGATTAACAAGGTAGGTCTGGACGCTGCCCTGAAGCAGGCTGTTGCTAAAGGTTTTGTAGACTGGAAGGACATTAAAGTTATAGGAGACTAATCACAATGGCAGGAAAGAAAGCAAAGGGTAACCGCGTTCAGGTGATTCTGGAGTGCACTGAGATGAAAGAGAGTGGACTGCCCGGAACAAGCCGTTACATTACGACCAAGAATCGTAAGAACACCCCAGAGAGAATGGAACTGAAGAAGTATAACCCCATCCTGAAGCGCATGACTGTGCACAAGGAGATTAAATAATCTGTTTAAAGCATGGCAAAGAAAACCGTCGCTACCCTCCACGAAGGCTCAAAGGATGGTCGCGCTTACACAAAGGTTATCAAGATGGTAAAGAGCCCCAAGACTGGTGCTTACATCTTTGACGAGCAGATGGTTCCTAACGAGGCTGTTAAGGACTTCTTCAAGAACTAATATTTAGATTTCCGATAAATTTAAGGCTGCAATGTTTGGTTGCAGCCTTATTTTTTTGTACCTTTGCAGACGTAATATGTTATATTATGGGTATTTTCGGTTTTTTTAGTAAGGATAAGAAGGAAACGCTGGACAAGGGCTTGGAGAAAACCAAGACCAGCGTGTTCGACAAGTTAGCCCGTGCTGTGGCTGGCAAGTCTAAGGTTGATGACGACGTGCTCGACAACTTGGAGGAAGTGTTGATTACGTCGGATGTAGGCGTAGAAACTACATTGAAGATTATTGAGCGCATTGAGGCACGTGTGGCTCGCGACAAGTACGTCTCAACCAATGAACTGAATGCTATATTGCGTGACGAGATAGCCTCATTATTGGCTGAAAACAATAGCGAGGATAATGACAACTGGGACCTTCCTGCAGATCATAAGCCCTACGTGATACTTGTCGTTGGTGTCAATGGAGTGGGCAAAACCACCACTATAGGTAAACTGGCCTGGCAGTTCAAGCAGGCTGGCAAGAAAGTCTATCTGGGTGCTGCCGATACCTTCCGTGCTGCTGCTGTCGAGCAATTGTGCATCTGGGGCGAGCGCGTAGGTGTGCCTGTGGTCAAGCAGCAGATGGGGTCAGACCCCGCCTCGGTGGCTTTCGACACCCTGCAGAGCGCTAAGGCAAACGGTGCCGACGTGGTACTGATAGATACGGCAGGGCGACTGCACAACAAGGTTGGTCTGATGAACGAGCTGAAGAAGATTAAGGAGGTGATGAAGAAGGTGCTGCCCGATGCCCCTGATGAGGTGATGCTCGTGCTGGATGGCTCAACGGGACAGAATGCCTTCGAGCAGGCCAAGCAGTTCTCGGCTGTCACACAGATAACCTCGCTGGCCATTACTAAACTCGACGGTACTGCCAAGGGTGGAGTCGTTATCGGCATTAGCGACCAGTTGAAGGTGCCTGTGAAGTACATCGGTTTGGGTGAGGGTATGAAAGACCTGCAACTCTTCAACAAGACACAGTTTGTTGACTCATTGTTCAAGCATGAATAAGCCAACCATAGATATTATCACGCTGGGGTGCTCCAAGAATTTGGTAGATTCAGAGACCCTGATGGGACTCTTCGAGGCCAATGGCTATCATGTCACCCATGATGCTGAGGAGCCTCAGGGGGACATTGCCGTGGTGAACACCTGTGGATTCATTGAGGATGCCAAGCAAGAGAGCATAGATACCATTTTGGAATTGGCTCAGGCCAAAGAAGAGGGGAGGTTGCAGAAACTATATGTGATGGGCTGTCTGTCAGAGCGCTATCTGGCGGATCTGGAGAAGGAAATTCCCGAAGTGGATGGCTGGTACGGCAAGTTCAACTATAAGCAGTTGTTGAAAGACCTCTCGGCTGAAGCTGTTTGCACGGGTTGCCGCCACATTACCACGCCCAGACACTATGCTTATCTGAAGATTTCAGAAGGCTGCGACCGCCATTGTGCCTATTGTGCCATTCCGTTGATTACGGGTCGTCACCAGAGTCGTCCGATGAAGGACATTCTGGACGAGGTGCGCTATCTGGTCAGTCAGGGCACCAAGGAGTTTCAGGTCATAGCCCAGGAGTTGACCTACTATGGTGTCGACTTGGACGGCAAGCAGCACATAGCAGAGTTGATAGAGCAGATGGCCGATATAGAGGGCGTTGAGTGGATTCGTCTGCACTATGCCTATCCGGCTCATTTCCCATGGGACCTGTTGCGCGTTATGCGTGAGAAGAAGAACGTCTGCAACTATCTGGACATTGCCTTGCAGCACATCTCGGATCACATGTTGAGCCGAATGCAGCGTCATGTGACCAAGGAAGAGACCTACGAGTTGATTCGCCGTATGCGCAAGGAAGTGCCAGGCATTCATCTCCGTACCACGCTGATGGTGGGGTTCCCTGGAGAGACTGATGAAGACTTCCGCGAACTGTTGGAGTTTACCAAATGGGCTCGTTTTGAACGAATGGGAGCCTTTGCCTATTCTGAAGAGGACGGCACCTATTCAGCCCTTCACTATGAGGACGATGTACCTGCAGAGGTCAAGCAACAGCGTCTGGATAAGCTCATGCGCGTTCAGCAGAACATCTCGACAGAGATAGAAGCAGCAAAGATAGGCCAAACCCTGCTTGTGGTCGTCGACCGTCAGGAGGGTGACTGGTATGTAGGCCGTAGCGAGTTCTGCTCACCCGAGGTTGATCCAGAGGTGCTGATACCCATTGACGAAGGATTGACCATCGGTGAGTTCTATCCAGTCCGCGTGACGGACGCTGAGGAGTTTGACTTATACGCGACCACCCAATAAACGCATCATTAACGTACAAAGCATGATTAGCTAATGAATAACAAGGAATTTATTAACGAGTTGGCTGAACGTACAGGTTACAGTTCCAAAGACACCCAAAAGCTGGTAGATAACATCATCAATGCCATGGGGGATGCTTTTCAGGAGGACCATGCCGTGCTGGTGCCTAACTTTGGGACCTTCGAACCTAAGAAGAAACTGGAGCGAGTCATCGTCAATCCTGCTTCGGGGCAGCGTATGTTGGTGCCGCCCAAACTGGTGTTGGGTTTCAAACCCAACCAGACGTGGAAGGATAAACTGAAAGGAGGAGAGTAGTCATGGGAAAGCTGACTATACAAGAGATAGCGTCTGTGCTGACCGAGAAGAATGGCTTTGAGAAGAGCGAGGCCAACAAGTTCGTATCGGCCATGTTTTCGTTGATACAAGAGCGTTTGGAAACTGATCAACTGGTAAAAATCAAAGGTCTCGGCACGTTCAAGATTATCGGTGTGGAGGCCCGCGAGAGCATCAGCGTCCGTACAGGCGAGCGCGTCACCATTAATGGGCATTCCAAGGTGTCGTTCACGCCCGATGCCACCATGAAGGAGTTGGTCAACAAGCCCTTCTCCCAGTTCGAGACCGTAGTGCTGAACGATGGGGTGGAGTTTGATGACATCAAAGACGAGCCGGAAGGAGATGAGCCCGTTGAGGACGCATCCCAGGAATCTGCTCCCGTGCAACCCTTGATAGAGGTCGTGGAAGAGGATACTATCCCTCAGGAAGCGGAAGAACCGTTGCCGGAATCGTCTTCGTCTGAGGAACCTTTGCCAGAGGTGTCTGAGGAACCATTGTTAGAGGTGGTGGAAGAACCGTCGTCTGAGTTGGCAGAAAAAGCAGAACCTCAGGAGGCTGCAGTTATACAACCTCAGAGAATAGAAGAGCCTGTAGCCAGACAGACTGTCGAACCTGCTCCTGTTGCTAATTCCCATTCGATAGGACATTGGATATTGTATGCTGTTCTTTCATTGCTATTGATGGCTGTTTCGGGCTTTGCTGGCTATTATTATGGCAGCTACAAGACACTGATGTCCACGCCTCAGCCCGATACCGTTGTGGTACACGATACGGTGACCGCAGTCCCTGTAGACACCATTCCTGCACAGCAGACTCTGTCAGAGCAGCCTGACGTGAAGCCCGAACCTCAGAAACCTGCAGCAGAAGTGCCCAAGGTAGAGCCCGTTCAGGCTCCTGCCAAACCACAGCAGACAGCAGCACAGGCTGAGAGAAAGGACACCAAGCCTGACGAGGACTTTGACAAGTATGCCGAGAAGGACTCCCGTGTTCGCTTGGGTGCCTATCGCATTGTCGGTCTCTCCCACGAGGTGAAGGTGCAGAAGGGGCAGACTTTCTACAGCATCTGCCGAGGCAACCTCGGTCCGGACATGGAGTGCTATGTAGAAGTATATAACAACCTGTCACAGAACCCCAAACTTAAAGAAGGTCAGATTATCAAGATTCCCAAGCTCCAGCTGAAGAAAAGACGCAAACAGTAGTTCTATGTGTCACTGACTGTTAACTGCATGTTAACGTTCCGTAAAAAGTGGCATCCTTTAAGTTATATTCTTCTGTACGCTGACCGTCTATCTCGAAGAATTGATGCCGTTTCAGCATTTCTTCATGAGTCTCACCATTGCCGGCTTCATCCGCAACGGTGTGGTTGACAGCATCTGCGGCGGTGTCTACAGCTATCTGTTCCGTTATCATGTGGCCGACAATTTGGTTCGTGCTTTGCAACCGATAGACGTCACTCAGAGTATTATGATGGCTGTGAAGTATCTCTATGGTGTGGTTTGTCTGGCCGGCTGTTTCTTCTTGCTGCTTCTTATGTTGTGGCACGTGCAGCCTGTGCGTTCCACTCTGAAGCACATACCCTATTGGAACAAGATAGGTCGCGACATGCGCAGAGAGTTATCATCATAACGTTATGCCTTTCGTAAATGTGGGCACACTCATAGGAATTCTGCTTCCCTTGGTATCATCGTCATCGTTGTCATCGGCTGAAAAACCGGGGAAGTATACGCCATAGTAAGTTTTAGAAAACTCTTTTAATATTATTTAGGTATGCGGATGTGTGTAATGACGGGGAAAATGCGTACTTTTGCATCCAAATTAAAAGTAAATAGGTAAAAAAGTAATATTATGGCAGAAGCTATTGACATCCGCGAACTGAATGTGCGGATAGAACAACAGAGTGGATTCGTGACCAACCTCGTGACGGGCATGGATCAGGTGATTGTAGGACAGAAGCATTTGGTGGACTCATTGCTGATTGGTCTGCTGAGTGATGGTAATATTCTGCTGGAGGGCGTTCCTGGTTTGGCAAAGACGCTGGCTATCAAGACGCTGGCGCAGCTGATTGACGCAACTTATAGCCGTATTCAGTTTACGCCTGACCTGTTGCCTGCCGACGTGACGGGTACGATGATATATTCGCAGAAGGACGAGCGGTTCCAGGTGAAGAAGGGACCGGTGTTTGCCAACTTCGTGCTGGCTGATGAAATCAACCGTGCTCCGGCCAAGGTGCAGAGTGCCTTGCTGGAGGCCATGCAGGAGAAGCAGGTAACTATTGGCAGCGACACCTTCGAACTGCCGAACCCGTTCCTGGTGATGGCTACGCAGAACCCCATCGAGCAGGAGGGTACCTATCCGTTGCCTGAGGCCCAGATGGACCGTTTCATGCTGAAGGTGGTCATCGGCTATCCTACCATCGAGGAGGAGAAGAAGATTATCCGCGAGAACATTGGCAGCGGTTTGCCCAAGGTGACGCCTGTGACCACGGCTGACGAGATTGTCAAGGCCCGTCAGGTGGTGCGCGAGGTTTATCTGGACGAGAAGATTGAACAGTATATTGCCGACATCGTGTTTGCTACCCGTTTCCCTGACCGTTATGGCCTGAAGGATATGAAGGACATGATTTCGTTTGGTGGTTCGCCCCGTGCCAGCATCAACCTGGCCAAGGCTGCCCGTGCCTATGCCTTCATCAAGCGCCGTGGCTACGTGGTGCCCGAGGACGTACGTGCCGTGGCTCACGACGTGCTGCGCCATCGTATCGGCCTGACCTACGAGGCTGAGGCTTCGAATGTAACCAGCGAGGAGATTGTCTCGAAGATTGTCAACAAGGTGGAAGTGCCCTAAAAACTAGTCAAACTAGTAATAACTAGTCAAACTAGCATATGGAAACTAGCGAGATATTAAAGAAAGTACGGAAGATAGAGATTAAGGCTCGTGGCCTGAGCTCAAACGTCTTCGCTGGCCAGTACCACTCGGCCTTCAAGGGTAGGGGTATGGCCTTCTCGGAGGTGCGTGAGTATCAGTATGGCGACGATGTTCGCGATATTGACTGGAATGTGACGGCCCGTTTTCATCGCCCTTATGTCAAGGTGTTCGAGGAGGAGCGCGAGTTGACGGTGATGCTGCTGATAGACGTCAGCGGCTCGCTGGATTTCGGTACGCAGTGCCAGATGAAGCGTGACATGGTGACGGAAATTGCTGCTACGATAGCCTTCTCGGCCATCCAGAATAACGACAAGATTGGCGTGGTGTTCTTCTCGGACCGCATAGAGAAGTATATTCCCCCCAAGAAGGGTCGCAAGCACATTCTCTATATCATCCGTGAACTGCTGGACTTCAAGCCGGAATCCAAGCGTACCGATGTGAAGCAGGTGCTGGAGTTCCTGACCAGCGTGGCGAAACGCCGTTGTACGGCCTTTGTGCTGAGCGACTTCTACGACCGCCAGGACTTCTTGCAGCCGTTGCAGATAGCCAATCGTAAGCACGACGTGGTTGCTCTGCAGGTCTATGACCTCCGTGCTCGTGAACTGCCTGATGTTGGCTTGATGCGCGTGGTGGATGCCGAGACGGGATATGAACAGTATATCGACACGTCAAGCAAACGGCTGCGCCAAGCCCACCAGAAGTACTGGAACAACTGCCAGCAGCAGTTGCGCGAAACTATGAATAAGAGCAATGTCGATCTGGTGAGCATAGCTACCAATGAGGACTATGTAAAGGCATTGCTGATGCTGTTTAAACAACGAAGCTGATGAGAAGATATATATCATTAATTATTCTGATTGCCAGTTCGTTGTGCTGTTTGGCTCAATCGTCTGTTACGGCTAAGATAGAGCCGATAGAGATGATGATTGGTGAACAGGCAACGGTGACGCTGACCGTTCAGGCAACTGACGATGCGAAGGTGGAATGGCCCACTTTCCAGCCCCGTCAGATGCTAGCACCCGGCGTTGAGGTGCTGAATGTACAACGCCCGTCAGACCACACGATGGTCATCACGCTGACCTCGTTTGACGGTAACCTGTATCATCTGCCTCCCTTCAAGGTGAAGATTAACGGCAAGGAACAACAGAGTGCTGACTTGGCGCTGAAAGTCGTTGAAGTAGAGGTTGACACCACCCAACTGAACAAGTTCTTCCCCCCCAAGGACGTACAGGACAATCCCTTCCAGTGGAGCGACTGGAGTCTGTCGTTCTGGCTCAGTGTGCTGCTTTTGATGTTGACGGCCCTGTGCGGTTATCTTTACCTTCGTCTGCGCGACAACAAGCCCGTTATTTCACACATCAAGATTGTGAAGCGCTTGTTGCCCCACCAGAAGGCCATGAAGGAGATTGAGCAGATCAAGGCAGACCGCATGGTGGCATCCGAGAATGCCAAGGAGTACTATACCAAACTGACAGACACCCTGCGTAAGTATATTGAGGAACGCTATGGCTTCTCCGCCATGGAGATGACCAGTTCCGAGATTATAGAGCGTCTGACTGCTGCTGGTGACCAGCAGTCGCTGGACGAGTTGCGCCAGCTGTTTATGACCGCTGATTTGGTGAAGTTTGCCAAATACTCTACGATGATCAACGAGAACGATGCCAATCTGGTCAGTGCCATCGACTTCATCAACCAGACCAAGCTGGAGAACCTGCCTGTGGAAGAGGTGCAGAAACCCGTGCTGTCGGAGGCCGACCAGCGCTCGCAGAAAGAGCGTCGCGTGCTGAAGATGGTCATCTGGGGCATTGTGG
Source organism: uncultured Prevotella sp. (assembly GCA_946628315.1). Classification (GTDB taxonomy): domain Bacteria; phylum Bacteroidota; class Bacteroidia; order Bacteroidales; family Bacteroidaceae; genus Prevotella. The sequence goes on along the minus strand of CAMOWH010000010.1, from coordinate 10,921 downwards.
CAGTTGCCGTGCTGCTGTTCTGCTATATTGTGTATAGCATCTGGCAGTTGTTAGTGTGACGATGCAGGTATAACGTAAAAAGGAATAACGAAAGAAGAAATGGAATTTGCCAATAAAGAATATCTGTTGCTGCTGGTCCTGCTGATACCATACCTTATCTGGTATCTCATGTACAGGAAGAAGAGCGAGCCCACCATGCGGATGAGCGATACCAATGCCTATCGCTTCGCTCCCCGTTCATGGAAGGTGATGCTCATGCCCTTGCAGCCCTTACTCCGCATGGCCGTCTTCGTGTTGGTAGTGCTGGTGTTGGCGCGTCCGCAGACACAGAACTCCTGGAAGAATCAGACTGTTGAGGGTATCGACATCATGCTGGCTATGGACGTGTCGACGTCCATGCTGGCCGAAGACTTAAAGCCCAACCGCATTGAGGCTGCCAAGCAGGTGGCTGCAGAGTTCATTACCGGCCGTCCCAACGATAACATCGGTCTGAGCATCTTTGCCGGCGAGGCATTCACCCAATGTCCGATGACTACTGACCACTCTTCGCTGCTCAACCTGTTGCAGGGAGTGCGGACGGATATTGCAGCCCGTGGGCTCATTGAGGATGGTACCGCCATTGGTATGGGTTTGGCTAATGCCGTTTCGCGTCTCAAAGACTCGAAGGCCAAAAGCCGTGTGGTCATTCTTCTGACCGATGGCTCCAACAATCGTGGCGATTTGTCGCCAATGACTGCTGCCGAGATAGCCAAGAGTTTGGGTATCCGCGTCTACACTATTGGCGTCGGTACCAATAAGGTAGCTCCTTATCCTATGCAGGTCGGTGGTGGCGTGCAGTATGTCAACATCCCTGTAGAGATAGATACCAAGACCCTCTCGGACATAGCCTATGCCACCGAGGGCGATTTCTATCGTGCCACCAATAACCGCGAGTTGCAGAACATTTATCAGGAGATTGACAAGCTCGAGAAGTCGAAACTGAACGTCAAGAAGTTCAGCAAGCGTTACGAGGCCTACCAGCCCTTTGCATTGGCTGCTGTTCTGTTGCTGTTGCTGGAAATCCTGCTGAGAGTTACCATATTCCGCAAGTTACCTTGATGGAGTTCATAGTTTTAAGTTTAAAGATAAATAGTACAAAGTGTTTAGATTCGAAGACCCTATATACCTCTATCTATTAGCAGCCGTCCCCGTGCTGTTTGCCATTCGTTGGTTGATGGTACACCAGCAGAAGCGTCGTCTGCGCCGTTTTGGTGACATTGAACTGGTGCGCCAACTGATGCCCAATGTGTCACGTTTCCGACCTGCCGTCAAGTTCTGGGCGCTATTGGGAGCGTTGGCGCTGCTCATCGTCATGTTGGCTCGTCCGCAACTGGGTACGAAGATTAGCCACGAGAAACGCACCGGCATTGAGACCATCATCTGTCTGGACGTCAGCAACTCGATGCTGGCCGAGGATGTGGCTCCGAGCCGTCTGGACCGTTCGAAGATGATGATAGAGAATCTGGTGGACCACTTCACCAATGACAAGATAGGTCTCATCGTGTTTGCCGGCGATGCCTTTGTGCAGTTGCCCATCACCAGTGACTACGTGTCGGCCAAGATGTTTCTTTCAAACATCAGTCCCGGGATGATTGCAACCCAAGGTACTGATATCGCCACTGCTGTCAACATGGCTTCCCACAGCTTCACCCAACAGGAAGGCGTGGGCAAGGCCATCATTGTCATTACCGACGGCGAGGACCACGAGGGTGGGGCTTTGGAGGCTGCCAAAGATGCTCGTGAGCGCGGCATGAATACCTATGTGCTGGGGGTTGGCTCACCTGATGGTGCTCCTATTCCTACGGGCGACGGAGACTATTTGAAGGACAATACGGGTCAGACCGTTATGACGGGACTTAATGAAGAGATGTGTCGCCAGCTGGCAGATGCCGGTGGTGGCGTCTATATCCATGTCGAGAACAACAGCAATGCCCAGCAGCAACTGGACAACGCCCTCGACAAGTTGGCTAAGAAAGAAATATCTACCACCATCTATAGCGACTACGACGAGCAGTTCCAGGCCGTAGGCATTCTGGTTCTGCTGTTGCTCATCATCGAGGTGTGCATCCTTGAGGTCAAGAACCCGTTGCTGAGGCGTGTGTCGCTGTTCAAGCGTTCTCCCAAGCCAGTGTCCATACTCTTATTGCTAATGTTGAGTACTGCGGCTATGGCACAGTCAGACCGTCAGTTGATACGTCAGGGCAATAAGCAGTTCCGTTTGGGAAATGCTGCTGAGGCAGAGGTATCCTATCGGAAGGCTGTAGAGAAAAACCAACGCAACCCGCAGGCCAACTATAATTTGGGCAATGCCTTGATGTTGCAGCGCAAGGACTCGCTGGCTATTACCCAGCTGGAGAAGGCCGGCAAGTTGGAGACCAATCCCCTGCGAAAGGCACAGTCGTATCACAATATTGGTGTCATTTGTCAGCAACATCAGCTTTTTAGCGAGGCTATTGAAGCCTACAAGGAGGCACTGCGCAACAATCCTGCTGACGACGAAACCCGCTATAACTTGGAACTCTGCAAGCGCCAGCTGAAACAGCAGCAGAATCAGCAGAACCAAGGTAATAACAAGCAGGATAAACAGGACAAGGATAAGCAAAATCAGCAAAAGCAAGATCAGCAGAAGCAGCAACAACAGCAGCAAGATCAGCAAAAGCAGAACCAGCAGATGAGCAAAGAGAATGCCGAACAGTTGCTGAATGCAGCCATGCAAGAAGAAAAGCAGACTCAGGAACGTATGAAGAAGGCTCAGCAACAGCCTCAGAAACGTCGTCTGGAAAAGAATTGGTAATGAAGCAATGAAGAAATATCTGATAATCATTCTCGTTTGGGCGACAGCTGCGGTAAGCTGGGCGCAGACATTGACAGGACGTGCCCCGGGACAGGTGGCCGTGGGTGAGCAGTTCAGACTGACCTATACCGTTAATACCGATGATGCCAAGGGCTTCCGTGCAGGTGCAATACCTGATGCCTTTGACGTACTGATGGGCCCCTCAACGTCTACCCAGTCCAGTTTCCAGATGGTCAACGGCCATACCTCCAGCTCGTCAAGCATTACCTATACTTATATCCTCTCTGCCAACAAGAACGGTTCGTTTACCATCCCTGCCGCCCACGTGACAGCCGGAGGCAAGAACATCAGTTCCAACGAACTGCGCATCAAGGTCAGCGGACAGGCTCAGCAGGGTGGTGCACAGCACCAGAATCCGCAGAGCAGCACGGGCGAGGTACGTGCCGCTGGTACAGCCATCTCGGGTAGCGACTTATTCATTAAGGTAACAGCCTCCAAACAGCATGTCCGTGAGCAAGAACCCATCTTGCTGACCTATAAGGTATATACGTTGGTCGGATTGACTCAGCTTAATGGTAAAATGGCTGACCTGAAGAGTTTCTACACCCGTGAGGTGCCTCTGCCTCAGGAGAAGCAGTTCCGTATCGAGACCCTGAACGGCAAACCCTATCGTACCGTTACCTGGCAGCAATATGTGATGTTCCCTCAAGCTACGGGAAAACTCGAGGTCCCCAGTATTACCTACGAGGGCATTGTGGTGCAGCAGAACCGCAATGTAGACCCCTTCGAGGCTTTCTTCAATGGTGGTTCTGGCTATATCGAGGTCAAGAAACAGATCAAGGCTCCCGGCATTACTATTCAGGTCGATCCTCTGCCTCAGCGTCCGGCCAATTTCTCTGGAGGTGTGGGCTCTTATAGCATTTCGGCTACCCTCGACCATACCGAGGTCAAGGCCAACGACCCAGTCAAGTTGCGAGTGGAGGTTAGCGGAGTGGGCAATATGAAACTATTGCGCCAGCCTGAGGTCAAGTTCCCCAAAGATTTCGACCACTACGATGCTAAGGTCACTGACAATACCAAGCTGACCACCAATGGTCTGGAAGGCTCTATTGTCTACGAGTTCCTGGCTGTTCCCCGTCATCAGGGTGATTTCGAAATACCTGCTATCGAGTATGTCTATTTTGACACCAAGAGCAACCAGTATAAGACCGTTCGTACCGAGCCTTTCAAACTGCACGTCGACAAGGGTAGCGGTAGTTCGTCAGACGTTTATGGCGGTCAGGAGGATGTGCGACAACTTAACAGGGACATTCATTACATCAAGACAGGAGCTACACGCCAGCACGCTATCGGTGATTTTTTCTTCGGTTCTACTGAGTATTGGGTGACGTTGGCCGTTCTCTTCCTGGGCTTTGTATCGCTTTTCGTCATCTTCCGCAAGCGTGCCATTGAGCGTGCCGACGTCGTGAAACAGCGTGCAGGACGCGCCAACAAGGTTGCCACGAAGCGATTGAAGAAAGCTGCCCGTCTGTTGAAGGATGGCAAGCAGGGCGAGTTCTACGACGAAGTGCTGCGTGCCCTCTGGGGCTATGTCGGAGACAAGCTGAACATGCCCGTGGAGCAACTGTCGCGCGAGAATATCAGTCAGCAGTTGCAGGCCCATAATGTCTCTGAAGAGACCATCAACCTGTTTATTGGTGCTCTTGACGAGTGCGAGTTTGCCCGTTATGCTCCTGGTGATGCTTGGGGTAATATGAATAAAGTTTACGATGCAGCTATGAATGCCATTATGCAAATAGCCGACACCATGAAGAAAGGCCGTCTGACCAAGCCGTTAGCCGTGTTGCTAATGCTGGTATTGTTGCCTTTGACAGCAGGTGCCGTCACGAAAGCCGAGGCCGACAGTTCCTACGTAGAGGAGCATTACCAACAGGCTGCTCAGCAGTATGAGCAACTGCTCAAGCAAGGCGTTTCTGCGGAACTGTACTATAACCTCGGAAACAGTTACTACCGCATGGACAACATGACGCAAGCCGTGATTGCCTACGAGCGTGCGCTGTTGCTCTCGCCGGGCGACAAGGATATTCGTTTCAACCTGCAGATGGCCCGTTCTAAAACCATTGATAAGATTACGCCCGAGTCGGAGATGTTCTTTGTCACTTGGTATCGTGCCTTGGTCAATATCCAGAGTGTAGATGCCTGGGCTCGGTTGGCACTGATAGCCCTTGCCGTTGCCATTGTGTTGGCGTTGGCTTATCTTTTTGCTGAGCGCATCTGGTTGCGCAAGGTCGGATTCTTCGGAGCCCTTGCCCTGCTGGTCGTCTTTGTGTTCAGCAACCTTTTTGCCTGGCAGCAGAAGAAAGCCATAGACCATCCTATAGGGGCCGTCATTATCAGTTCTGCCGTCAATGTCAAGAGTACGCCGTCCAAGAATGGAACCGACCTGTTCATCCTTCATGAGGGTACGCGTGTTACCATTACCGACAGGTCTATGCGTAACTGGCGTGAAGTACGTGTAGGTGACGGCAAGCAAGGCTGGCTGGAGACTAAAGACCTGGAGGAAATTTAGAGATTGAGGAATTAAGATATGGAAGAACTGATTCACTTTGACAAACAACTGTTGCTGCTGCTCAATGGCAGCGACTCGCTTTTTTTTGACAGCCTGATTATGACGCTGACAACGGCGCAGACGTGGATACCCCTTTACCTGGCCCTCTTCTATGTGGTATGGAAGGCCAATCGCACACCACGCGAGATATTCTTCATCATTGCGGCTGCCGGCCTGTGTGTGCTACTGGCTGGAACGGTAGATGACGAAATCGTCAAACCGTTAGTAGCCCGTTGGCGTCCTACACATGACCCGGAGATTGGTTCATTGATTGATACAGTCAATGGCTATCGTGGCGGTAATTATGGATTCTTTTCGGCTCACGCTGCCAACACGTTTTCCCTGGCTGTGTTCTTCTCGCTCTTGATGCGCCACCGTCTCTTTGTCTGTTTCATGGTTGGCTGGTCGCTCACCAACTGCTACACCCGTCTCTACCTTGGTGTTCACTATCCCGGCGACATTACGGTTGGCTTGCTGTGGGGCGGTTTTGTTGGTTGGCTGGTTTACCGCCTCTATTGTCGTGTCACCACTCCTGCCAAATATGAATTCCGCGACCTGTTAGTTCCCGTCATAGTGCTTTGTCTGACGTTACTCTTCGGCATCGTCAAGGCTTTCTTTAATTCATAATACCGGAGGCGTATGGAAATCAAACAGGCAGAATTCTCACTCTCAGCCCCTATGGTGTCTATGTGTCCTAAGGATACCAAGCCTGAGTATGCTTTTATTGGCCGTTCGAATGTGGGCAAGTCGAGTCTTATCAATATGCTGACGAACAACAAGAAGTTGGCCAAGACTTCATCGACGCCGGGCAAGACGCTGCTCATCAACCACTTTATTATTAATAAGGAGTGGTATCTGGTGGACCTGCCGGGTTATGGCTATGCCAAGCGCTCGAAGAAGGAGGTAGACCGTCTGGACCAGATGATACGTGGCTATATCCTGCAACGTGAGCAGTTGGTAAACGTCTTTGTGCTGGTGGATATCCGCCTGGAGCCCCAGAAGATAGACCTCGAATTCATTGAGTGGCTCGGACTGTCGAGCATACCGTTTAGCATCGTCTTCACCAAGGCTGACAAACTGACCCCCAACAAGGCCCGTCAGGCAATGGAGGCTTATAAGAAGAAACTCTCTGAAACGTGGGAGGAAATGCCGCCTATGTTCCTGACTTCGGCAGAGAAAAAAGAAGGGCGGGACGAGGTGCTCGACTACATCGAGAGCATCAATAAGTCTTTGAACGATTGAGCATTGAACTTGTGATATGACTCCCTATCTTGACGTACAACATCTTAGCAAGTCGTTTGGTGCCCTGCAGTTGTTTCAGGACATCAGCTTCTCTATTGGTGAAGGCCAGCGGGTGGGACTGATTGCCAAGAACGGTACAGGCAAATCGACATTGCTCAGTATTCTGTCGGGCAAGGAGGGCTACGACTCGGGTGACATTGTGTTCCGCCGCGACCTGAAGGTGGGATTCTTGGAACAGTCGCCAGTGTTCGACCCCGATGAGTCGGTGCTCGACGCTTGTTTTAACCATCAGGGCGAAGAAGAAAAGGTACTGAAGGCCAAGCAGGTACTGACGCAACTGAAGATACGAAACCTCCAACAACGTATGGGAGAGTTGAGCGGTGGCCAGCAGAAGCGTGTGGCTTTGGCCAATGTGCTGCTGACGGAACCCGACCTGCTGATACTCGATGAACCGACGAACCATCTGGACTTGGAGATGATAGAATGGCTGGAGGGCTATTTACAGCGGGGCAATCGTACGTTGCTCATGGTGACGCATGACCGCTTCTTTTTGGACAGAGTGTGTAGCGTCATCTTGGAACTGGACGACCACACCGTTTATACCTATCGAGGCAACTATGCCTATTATCTGGAGAAACGGCAGGAACGCATAGATAACAAACGTGCCGAGATTGCCCGTGCCAACAACCTCTATCGCACAGAATTAGAGTGGATGCGACGGATGCCGCAGGCCCGTGGTCATAAGGCCCGCTACCGTGAGGATGCTTTCTATGAACTGGAGAAGGTTGCCAAACAGCGACTCGAGGAGCGCCAGCTGCGGCTGAAAGCCTCTAATATATATATAGGTAGTAAGATTTTCGAGTGTCAGTACATCTCGAAACGCTATGATGACACCATCATCCTGAAGGACTTCTACTATAACTTCTCGCGCTTCGAGAAGATGGGCATCGTGGGTAACAACGGTACTGGCAAGTCGACATTCATCAAGATGCTGCTGGGACAGGTGCCTGTTGACGAGGGACATATCGTCATTGGCGACACCGTCCGTTTCGGTTATTTCTCGCAAGAGGGCCTGCAGTTTGACGAACAGGTAAAGGTGATAGATGTCGTCCGCGACATTGCCGAGTATGTTGACTTAGGCGGAGGCCGCAAACTGTCGGCTTCCCAGTTGTTGCAACATTTCCTGTTCACCAACGAGCAGCAATACAACTACGTCTATAAGCTGAGTGGCGGTGAGCGACGTAAACTGTACCTCTGCACCGTACTGATGCAGAACCCCAACTTTCTGGTACTTGACGAGCCTACCAACGACCTGGATATTGTGACGCTGCAGATTCTGGAAGAATACCTGCAGGATTTTCCCGGCTGCGTCATCGTGGTGTCTCACGACCGCTACTTCATGGATAAGGTGGTAGACCACTTGCTGGTGTTCAAAGGGCAGGGCGAGATTAAGGACTTCCCGGGTAACTACACGCAGTATCGCGATTGGGCGAAAATGCGTGGGGACGAAAGCACAGAGACACGTGGGCGTGAGAATGCTTCAAGTTCAGAGAAAACGCGCACCTCCGCACCATCTCACCCCCGTACCTCCAACGGCAGCAAACGCAAGTTGAGTTATAAGGAAAAACGCGAGATGGAACAGTTGGAAAGCGATATCGCTGCCCTGGAGGCTGAGCAGAAGCAGATTGAGGATGCGCTTTGTGGAGGCACTACCTCCGTAGACGAAATCACCGCTATGAGCAAGCGTCTGCCACTGCTGAAAGACGAGTTGGATGAGAAGTCCATGCGCTGGCTGGAACTGTCGGAAGTTGAAAGTTGAGAATTGAAAGTTGAGAGTTGGGAGAGACATGATACAGCAACAATATCCATCACAACTACTGGAACGGGCCGTGCAGGAGTTCTCCAAGCTGCCTGGCATCGGACGTAAGACCGCCTTGCGGCTGGTGTTGCACTTGCTGCGCCAGGATACGGAAGACGTGATGAAACTGGCTGATGCTGTCAGCACCATGAAGCATGAGGTCAAATATTGTCAGGTGTGTCACAACATCAGCGACAGCGACATGTGCCCCATTTGCAGTAATCCTCGGCGCGACAAATCTGTCATCTGTGTGGTGGAGAACATCCAGGACGTGATGGCTGTTGAGAATACCCAGCAGTTTAACGGGCTGTACCATGTGTTGGGCGGTGTAATCTCGCCCATGGACGGCATTGGCCCGTCGGATTTGGAAATCGATTCGCTCGTAGAGCGTGTCAGTCAAGGTGGTATCACGGAAGTCATTCTGGCACTCAGCTCCACGATGGAGGGCGATACCACCAACTTCTATATTTTCCGAAAACTGGCACCCTATACGGATGTCAAGCTGAGTATTATCGCTCGGGGCATCTCGGTAGGTGACGAACTGGAGTACACGGACGAGGTAACGCTGGGACGCTCTATCCTGAACCGTACACCCTTTGAGGGAAAGTGAGAGAAGTTGAGAGTTGAAAATTGAAAGTTTAGAGAGATATGAACGCTGAGACACTACAATTTATATGCACCACCGTGATGGAGTTGACAACCTTAGTGTGCGCCTATCTGGGGCTGCGCCTGTTTAAGCGCAACCAGTGGCTGAGACTGGCACTTATCGTGGTACCCCTGCTGCTGAATGCCTTGCTCTATGTGGTCTATCGGACAACACCCTTCTTCTATCTGGGTGTCATCCTTTTACTTTGTATTCCATTTGTATGGCCAAGAAAGTCAGCATAGTCATTGTCAGCTACAACGTCTGCCAGCTGTTGGACGAGTGTCTGCAGAGTGTCAGCAAAGCCCTCGAAGGAATCGATGGCGAGGTGTTTGTGGTGGACAACAACTCTACGGACGGCACTGTCGACACGTTGGAGCCGCTGCATCCTGATGTCCATTTTATAGCCAATCAGGACAATGTGGGGTTTGCGCGTGCTAACAATCAGGCCATCCGCCTGTCGGACAGCGAATACGTGCTGTTGCTGAACCCGGATACGGTGGTCTGCGAACCGACTATCCGCGAAACGCTACGTTTCCTTGATGCCCATCCCGAGGCGGGTGGGGCAGGAGTGCGTATGCTGACCCGCGAGGGAACACCGGCTCCTGAGTCGCGTCGTGCCATTCCCACACCATGGGTGGCTATGCTCAAGATGCTGGGCTTTACCCGTCGTTACTATATGAGTGACCTGTCTTGGGACCAGCCGGGGCGTATCGAAGTCATTAGCGGAGCCTACTGTATGCTTCGGCGCAAGGCGTTGGACGAAGTGGGGCTGCTGGATGAGGATTTCTTCATGTATGGTGAGGATATCGACTTGTCCTATCGCCTGCTGAAAGGTGGCTGGCAGAATTGGTATCTGCCGTTGGACATCGTCCACTATAAGGGCGAGTCCACCAATAAGTCGTCGTTCCGCTATGTCCATGTGTTCTATCAGGCCATGCTCATCTTTTTCCGCAAGCACTACAGTCACTTCGGTTTCTTGCTGTCATTGCCCGTCAAGACGGCCATCTACTTCCGGGCCTCGCTGGCTCTGCTGGAAATGCTGACCCACCGCCTGCACCACTTTGTCAACCCCAGAAATAACAGTGAACTATGACCAGTAAACCTACCATCCGTTTGCGAGCCCTTGAACCGGAGGACCTTGACTTGCTCTATCTGATAGAGAATGACACCCGGCTGTGGAATGTGGGCACTACCAACGTGCCTTATTCGCGCTATACCCTGCACGACTATATTGCTACTTCGAGTGACGATATCTATACTGACCGGCAGGTGAGGCTGGTCATCGAGAACGAAGATGGCCAGACGGTCGGATTGTGTGACTTGGTGCATTTCGAGCCCCAACACCAGCGCGCAGAGGTGGGTATTGTTCTTCTGGACGCTTTCCGTAGACGGGGTTATGCCTCGGCAGCCCTCGCAGAACTTAGTCGCTATGCCTTGCAGGTGCTGCATCTCCATCAGCTCTATGCCCTGATAGACGAGGCCAACGAGGCTGCTCTGCAATTGTTCCGCAAGTCTGGTTTTGAACACCAGGCAACGCTGAAAGACTGGCTCTTTGACGGCCGAAAATACCGTAATGCCGTGCTGATGCAAAGTTTTTTATAAAGTTTTCGCAAAAAAGTTTTGTGGTCTCGAAAATTCTCTGTACCTTTGCACCCGCTAAACGACAGAAGCGACCACAAGAGGTGCGTTAGTTCAGTAGGTTAGAATGCCTGCCTGTCACGCAGGAGGTCACGA
>CAMOWH010000009.1:0-41671 GCA_946628315.1 uncultured Prevotella sp. | reverse complement strand
AAGATTTGTGCGTAAAAGTTTTCTCATAGGACTTAAAATGATTTATAAAGTTTATTGTTGTTTTCATTGCAAATTTACACAATTATAGAAATATCGTGTACATCAGCTTCCTGATTTTAATATTTTTTATGTTTTTATTCTCACCACTCCTCTAATCATGAATCTGGTGTTAGGACTCTTTGGTGGTTTGGTCGGCGGCTGGCTCTTCGGGCAGCTCGGCATCACCTGGGGTGGCGTCCTGGGCCAGTTGGGCACGGCCATCATCGGTGCTGTGGCCATCCTCTGGGTAGCCTCTCTCATCAAGAAATAAAAAAAAGGGCTGTCCGTTGTCAAACAGGACAGCCCTTTCTTATTTATATAATGTTTCCGGTTGATTACTTCTGTTGTGCCTTCAGAGCTGCTATCGACTCCTTCAAGGCTGCAATCTTCTCCTCGGAGTCGCTCTGCTTCTTGCGCTCCAGGGCAACGACCTGCTCGGGGGCGTTCTGGACGAAGCGCTCGTTAGAGAGCTTCTTCATCACGCCGGCCAGGAAGCCTTCCAGATGCTTGAGCTGGGCTTCCTGCTTCTCAATCTCGGCGTCGATGTCTATCATGTTGCCCAGAGGTACGGCAAACTCGTCTGTGCCTACCATGAAGGCCGAAGCCGTAGCGTCTTTCTCGTTCACCACATTGATGGTGCCGACATTGGCCATCTTCTGGATGGCTGAGGTGAAGGCGGCATAGTTGTTGGTGTTGACGGCCTGCAGCTCGAGGGACTCCTTGGGGGCGATGTTCTTCTGAGAGCGTACCATGCGGACGCCGGAGACAATCTGCTTCACCTGCTCGAAATCGTTGATGAGCTTTGTCTCGGCAGCGGTAGGAGCGTCCAGCTTCAGGCTCTCGCGCATGATGCTGTCGCCCTGCTGGCGCTCGTAGAGTGCCTGCCACAGCTCCTCGGTGATGAACGGCATGAAGGGGTGCAGCATCTTCAGCAGCACGTCGAAGAAGTGCAGCGTCTGGTCGTAGGTCTTGCGGTCTATCGGCTGCTGCTGTCCGTCCACATAAACGGGCTTCACCATCTCGAGGTACCAGCTGGAGAACTCGTCCCAGAACAGTTTGTAGACAGCCATCAGGGCCTCGGAGATGCGGTATTTGGAGAAGAGGTCGTTCAGCTCGGCATTGACCTGCTTCAGCTTGGCGTCAAACCAGGCCACGGCGGTCTTGCCGGCTTCGGTCTGCTCGACGTCAGCCACCTGCCAGCCCTTGACCAGACGGAAGGCGTTCCAAATCTTGTTGTTGAAGTTGCGTCCCTGTTCGCACAAGGCTTCGTCAAACAGGATGTCGTTGCCGGCAGGGGCACTGAGCATCATACCCATGCGGACGCCGTCGGCGCCGAACTTCTCAATCAGTTCGATGGGGTCTGGCGAGTTGCCCAGCGACTTGGACATCTTGCGGCCCAGCTTGTCGCGCACGATACCAGTGAAGTAGACGTGCTTGAAAGGCATCTTGCCCACATATTCGTATCCGGCCATAATCATGCGGGCCACCCAGAAGAAGATGATGTCCGGGCCCGTCACCAGGTCGGCAGTGGGGTAGTAGTACTTCAGTTCCTCGTTGCCGGGGTTATTGATGCCGTCGAACAGCGAGATGGGCCACAGCCACGACGAGAACCAGGTGTCGAGCGCATCCTCGTCCTGACGCAGGTCTGCATCGGTGACCTTGGGGTCTTTCTGCTGAGCCAGCTTCAGGGCTTCCTCACGACTGACAGCCACCACAAAGTCGCCAGCCTCGTTATAATAATAGGCCGGAATGCGGTGACCCCACCAGAGCTGGCGCGAGATACACCAGTCCTGGATGTTCTCCAGCCAGTTCTTGTAGGTGGTCTTGTATTTGGTCGGATAGAACTTGATGTCGTCGTCCATTACGGGAGGCAGTGCAATGTCGGCAAAGTGCTTCATCTTGAGGAACCACTGCAGCGACAGACGGGGCTCGATGGCCGTGTCGGGGTTGCGCTCAGAGTAGCCCACCTTGTTCGTGTAGTCCTCAATGCGCTCCATGAGTCCGGCATCCTGCAAGTCCTTGGCAATCTGCTTGCGGCAGTCCATGCGGTCCATACCGACATAGAGCGTAGACTGGTCGCTGATGGTGCCGTCGGCATTGAAGATGTCAATGGTTTCCAAGTTGTGGGTCTTGCCCAGCATATAGTCGTTGGTGTCGTGGGCCGGAGTGACCTTCAGACAACCCGTACCAAACTCGATGTCCACGTAGCGGTCCTCGATGACAGGAATCACACGACCCACCAGCGGGACAATGACTTTGCGGCCCTTGAGCCACTGGTTCTTCGGGTCTTTGGGATTGATACACATGGCCGTATCGCCCATGATGGTCTCAGGACGGGTGGTAGCCACAACGGCGTAGTAGCCCTTGGCGTCCTTGTGGATGACGTTGCCCTCGTTTTCTAATTCTTCTTGATTATCCAGTTCAACGAGCCCGTCCACATAGTATTTCAGGTGGAACAGGTGGCTCTGCTCCTCGCGATAGATGACCTCCTCGGTAGAAAGAGCCGTCAGCGCCTTGGGGTCCCAGTTGACCATGCGCAGGCCGCGATAGATAAGCCCCTTGTTGTAGAGGTCTACAAACACCTTGATGACACTCTCCGAGCGCTTCTCGTCCATCGTAAAGGCCGTGCGGTCCCAGTCGCAGCTGGCACCCAGGCGGCGCAACTGCTTCAGGATGATGCCTCCGTGCTCGTGTGTCCAGTCCCAGGCGTGTTTAAGGAACTGCTCACGAGTCAGGTCGTGCTTCTTGATGCCCTGCTCGGCCAGTTTCTTAACCACCTTTGCCTCAGTAGCAATGGAAGCGTGGTCAGTGCCGGGAACCCAACATGCGTTTTTGCCCTCCATGCGGGCACGACGTACAAGAATGTCCTGTATGGTATTGTTCAGCATGTGTCCCATGTGTAACACACCGGTCACATTGGGCGGTGGAATGACGATGGTATATGGCTCGCGTCCATCGGGCTTACTGCTGAATAGCTTGTTGTCCAGCCAATACTGGTACCATTTTGACTCGACCTCTTTGGGGTCGTATTTGCTTGCTAATTCTTTGACTTGTGTCATAGCGTCTTTATACATTATTTAAATAAATTGGCTGCAAAGGTACAAAAAAAATGCGAAATATGAATTAGTAATTCAAAAAAAAATCGTACCTTTGCCCTTGACTATGGAAAGAATGCATACAAGAGAAGAGAAAATGGAGGCCTTTGGCCGGCTGTTGGATGTCATGGACAGGCTGCGCGAGGAATGTCCGTGGGACAGGAAGCAAACCAACGAAAGCCTGAGGCCTAACACGATAGAAGAAACGTACGAATTGTGCGAGGCACTGATTCGTGACGACCAGCACGAGATATGCAAGGAGCTGGGCGACGTCCTGCTGCACGTCGTCTTCTACGGTAGAATAGGAGAGGAGAAGCAGCAGTTTGATATAGCAGATGTCTGCAACAAACTGTGCGACAAGCTGATATTCCGCCATCCGCATGTCTACGGAGAAGCTGTTGCCAAGGATGCCGAAGCCGTTCTTGAAAGCTGGGAGCAAATCAAGTTGAAAGAGAAAGACGGCAACAAAACCGTTCTCTCCGGCGTCCCCGCAGCCTTGCCCTCGCTCATCAAGGCTTATCGGGTACAGGATAAAGCCCGCAATGTCGGCTTCGACTGGGAGGACAAGCAGGACGTTTGGGGGAAAGTCCGTGAAGAACTGGGTGAACTGGAGGCCGAGTTGCGCAAGGAAGACAAGGAGAACGCCACTCGTGAACTTGGCGACTTCCTTTTTAGTGTCATCAACGCGGCACGTCTTTACAAGCTCAACCCCGACAATGCCCTGGAGATGACAAACCAGAAGTTCATCCGTCGTTTTAATTACATAGAACAGCACAGTATCCGTGCAGGAAAGCCGCTGACGGAGATGACGCTTGCAGAGATGGACGCCCTCTGGAATGAGGCCAAAGAACGTGAGAAAGAAGAAGTCTAATAAAAATATATAAATTCGTGGATATGAAGAATTTAGGAGTTTTATTTGTGTTTATTTCAGCAGTTCTCGCAATGGGCAGCTGCGGCAATAGTACAAAGCCTGTTCCATTTGACAACGGAGATTCTGCAGACATAGTCAATGCAGACCCGACCATCTATGGTGTTTGCGGTGAGGAAACGGCTATGAATACCCTTCAGCTGATTACGGATATGGGTGATACGCTTTCGCTTGACATTTCGGAAGCTCAGGAAAACGGGCAAGTTTTCGGCGGGCTCCATGTCGGCGACCGTATGGCGGTGCTGCCAAGTGCTGACCGCAAATCAGCAGAAATGGTCGTCAATCAGGTGGCATTATTGGGAAACTGGGTGATGCCCAACCCGATAGACGGTTCTGACGAAGTGGGTATCAGCATCAAGGAAGGAGGCGTTGCCGAGAGTATCGACCAGAGCAACATCAACTACAAGACATGGCGTCTGGCCCGTGGTAAGCTGGAAATCATGCTGGTACGCGAAGGCGGCAGCGAAGAGGACGAAATCTGTATCTATGACATCGTGAAGTTAGGTCCGGACACACTTATCTATAAAGATGCGGAGGAAACCTTTGAGTACAGCCGTCAGAAACCCAAGGAGGAATACGGCGGAAATATAAAACTTGAAGATGCACAAAACGAATTCTTCATGTAAGAGTCAGCAATATTGGAACCGTTCAAAGTTCATATATTAGGCTGTGGCAGCGCCCTGCCCACACCTCGTCACTATGCGTCAGCACAGGTGGTCGAGGTGAGGGGAAAATTGTTCTTGGTGGATTGCGGAGAAGGCACGCAGATACAGTTGCGTCGTTCCCGCATCCGGTTTACCAAGATTAGTGCTGTCTTTATTTCCCACCTGCATGGTGACCATTGCTTCGGGCTGATAGGAATGCTAAGCACCTTCGGGCTGCTGGGCCGTACTGCCCGCTTGGCGGTATATGCCCCCAAGGAGATGGAAGACATCCTGAACAGGCAGATGAAGCTGTTCTGTCACGACTTTGACTACGAGGTAGATTTCCATCCGGTAGACACCACCAGACAGCAAGTAGTCTATGAAGACCGTTCCCTGACGGTAGAAAGCATACCTTTGGAGCATCGTATGCCGTGTTGTGGCTATTTGTTCCGTGAGAAGCCCAGTCAGCCACATATCCGGCGCGACATGATAGATTTCTATCATATCCCCATCAGCCAAATCAACAACATCAAAGCAGGTGCCGACTGGACCACAGAAGAGGGCGAATATGTTCCGAACAGCCGTCTTGTAGAGCCTTCTGAGCCTCCTCGTTCGTACGCCTACTGTAGCGACACGCGCTATATTCCCTCTTTGCACGAACGCATTCAGGGAGTCAGCACACTCTACCACGAGAGCACCTATGGCGAGGACAATCTCCTGATGGCAGAGAAGTATTGCCATTCAACAGCCAAACAGGCCGCCACAGTAGCCAGGGATGCTGGTGCAGGGCAATTGCTGCTGGGCCACTATTCCTCTCGTTATGAGGACGAAAAAGTATTGCTTGACGAGGCAAAGGAAGTGTTCTCCAATGCCCATCTGACGGACGAACAACTTGTTTTTGACGTCTAAACACACATTTTCATTCAAAAAATTTGGCAGATTCAAAGATTCTTCGTACATTTGCACTCAAATATATAGTGAATTGCTTATGACGAAAAGACTACTCATTTTACCTCTTATGGGAATTCTTCTACTTTCAGCCCCTGTCTCAATGGTGGCTGCAGATGCAGAGATGTTCTCCATGGAACAAGCGATAGAAGAGGAAATCACCATCTCTGTCAATGGTCAGTGGGTCGTCATTAATGGTGCTCAAGGCCAGACCTTGGAGGTTGTCTCGCTGACAGGACGTCGTGTAATGACATTGAAGATAGAGAGTCCGGCACAACGCGTAGAACTAAACGTACCTAAAGGTTGCTATATATTAAAGATAGGCAAGGTTGTAAGAAAGGTGGCTATTCAATAATCCTGTTCTTGTTTTCACTGTTGTTGCTGACTGGATGCAACGGCAGCCTTTCGCACAAGGACAGAGTCATCACTGAGGAGGCGTTTTCTGACATGAAAGCGCCCGAATTTGTTTTTGACCTCAAGGAGATTCGCCGTCACTTGAAACGTCTGATGGATGCTGACAAAGGGACAACAGAAGCTGACCGCCAGACACGCCGCTACTATCAGGACGGCCAACATCCCTTGGTGTGGATAGACCGTAATGGCGTAGACGAAAGGGCAGACTCCCTATTGGGCTGGCTGCACTTGCTGAACGAGATAGGGATGTCCGAAAAGGCCTTTGGCGTTGAGACCATTGAGCAAGACATCAAACGCCTGAGAACTTTAAGTCTGGGAGAAGGCGCGAACGCCATCAACCAGACAGTTGCAAGGTTGGAGTACCAGCTGACCAAAGCCTGTATGCGCTATTGTTACGGACAGCGCTTTGGATTTGTCAACCCCAACAGCATTTTCAACAATCTGGATATAGAGAAAGAGGACACTGTGCGCAAAGTTGTCAAGTATCGCGGACTCTTTGACATACCCATAGACCGGCCTGGGAAGAACTATGCATCATTAGTCATCGGCAAGGTGAGACACGACAGCATAGCTGCCTATCTCCGTGAGATTCAGCCTACCGACAATATGTATCTGAAACTGAAGGAGATGCTTTCTGCTGCTAACGGCATCGAGCAACGCAAGCGCATCCTCGTAAACATGGAACGCTGTCGCTGGCGCATGAAGCAACCCATCGCGGAAACTGGGAAACGTATTATCGTAAACATTCCTGCCTACCATCTCTATGCCTATAGCGACGACTCCCTGCTGGATATGCGTGTTGTGTGTGGCAATGTCAAGACCAAGACTCCCCAGTTGTCCAGTCAAATCGAGTGGATGGAGGTGAATCCGCAATGGGTGATGCCGATGAGCATTATAGAGAATGATGTGACCCGTCACGTTGGCGACTCTTCCTATTTTGCCCGCAACAGATACTACATCTACGACAAAGAAACCCACCAGAAGCTGAACGCCAAAAGTGTGACAAAGCAGATGCTGCTCAGTGGGAAGTACAAGGTCGCCCAGGAAGGAGGTGCCGGAAACTCGCTGGGACGTATCATTTTCAGATTCAAGAACAATTTCTCCGTATTCCTGCACGACACTTCCAATCCTGGAGCCTTTGAACGACTCTCAAGGGCTATGTCGCACGGCTGTGTACGTGTGGCGAAACCTTTTGAACTGGCTCGGTTCGTGCTTGACAATCCTGACGAATGGCTGTTGGACCGTATTCGTATAGCGATGGGACTAACCCCAGAGACGCTTCAGGGGATGGATTATATAGAGTCGCATCCTGAAATAGAGGACTGCAACAAAATCATAGGCTATGTGTCCGTCAAGCCTTGCGTACCTCTTTATATTATATATTATACGCTTTGGCCTGATGCCTATGGCGCTTTTCAGACTTGGCCCGACGTTTACGGCTATGACCAAGTAGTGTGGAATCATTTAAGCACTTATATGTGAGCCTATGACACGAGAGGACGAAAAACTGTTGATGCAGCAACTGAAAGACCCCGCAACGCAACGAAAGGCGTTCGAGAGAGTGGTACGCGAATTTAGCGAACAACTCTATTGGCAGGCACGTCGCATCGTGCTGACCCACGATGATGCAGATGATGTCATACAGAATGTATTCTTGAAAGCGTGGACCCATCTGGACGATTTTCATCAAGATGCCCGCTTGTCCACGTGGCTCTATCGTATTACCATCAATGAGAGTGTAGATTTTCTGCGACGCAAGAAAAATCAGTCTACCGTCAGTGCAGATCAAGAAGAGATGGGTATTGCCAATATGCTGATAGCAGACAACTATTTTGATGGCGACGAGACCCAGGCCCTGTTGCAAGAAGCCATCGCCCAACTGCCTGATGTTCAGCGGACTGTATTCAACCTGCGCTATTACGACGACATGAAGTATAGCGACATGAGCGAGCTGCTGGAAACCTCAGAAGGTTCATTGAAAGCCTCCTACCACATAGCAGTGAAAAAGATTTCTGAATTTTTTAAGCGTCACGATTAAACCTTTAACATCAATATACGTCATAACAACAAAGAAACAAGTATGGAAAACGAAGAGAAGTATATTAGGGAAAA
Source organism: uncultured Prevotella sp. (assembly GCA_946628315.1). Lineage (GTDB taxonomy): Bacteria > Bacteroidota > Bacteroidia > Bacteroidales > Bacteroidaceae > Prevotella. The sequence goes on along the minus strand of CAMOWH010000009.1, from coordinate 33,491 downwards.
GGTCGGACAGAAGAATCCCTTCACTGTTCCCGAAGGGTATTTCGACCAGCTGACATCACAGGTGATGAGCCGATTGCCTGAGCGTCGTCAGAAGAGTCGTGTTGTCCAGCTTCGCAAATGGTTCTATGCTGCAGCCTGCGTTGCTGCTGTTGCTGTGATGGGATTGACATTCCATTACCATCAGCAGGCTGATGACCAGACTGTTGTGGCCTCTGTTGATACCAACACAGAAAATTCATATATTGATGAAGTAGCAGATTATGCAATGCTCGACAATTCCGAGATTTATGCATATCTGGCCGAAAATTAACTTAATGGTTTGTGACATGAAGAAAGTTTTCATTATTGTCGTCAGCCTGATGATGGTCATCTCGTTATCAGCTCAGGAGCAAAAGAAATTCTCACCAGAGAAGTTCGATGCTGATATGGAGGAGTATATTATCAAGAAGGCCAATTTGGACAAGGAGGAGGCTGCCAAGCTCTTTCCCATCTTCAAGGAGATGCACAAAAAGCAGCGCAGCATCTATTCACGTATGCGTGCCATGGGCAATCAGAAACCTGCAGACGAAGCGGGCTGTGCCAATGCCATCAAGGAGCGCGACAAGTGTAATCTGGAACTGAAGCAATTGGAGTCGACCTATCATCAGAAGATGCTACAGGTGGTTTCTGCTTCCAAGTTGTATGATGTCATCAAGGCCGAGAGCCGTTTCTATCGTAAGATGATGAAAGGCTGGCAGAACCCTAACGGAAAGCCGAAGGACAAACGCCGCTAAGGTCGCACTTCTCACAATGCGGCTTGCGCGACGTACAGACATAACGGCCGTGAAGCAACAACCAATGATGTGCCCGTGGAATATCTTCCGCGGGTATGTTTTTTACCAGCGCCTGTTCTACCTTATAGGGTGTGTCTGCTGTAGACGGCACCAAGCCCAGCCGATGACTGACGCGGAACACATGAGTGTCGACAGCCATCGTAGACTTTCCGAAAGCCACACTCTGTATGACGTTGGCCGTCTTGCGTCCCACGCCTGGCAGGTCTAACAGCAGATTCATGTCCGAAGGAACTTCTCCGTCATATTGTTCTGTCAGGATGCGAGCCATCTTGACCAGATGTTCAGCCTTGGAGTTAGGGTAGGAGACACTGCTGATATATTCCAGCACATCTTCCGTCTCAGCTTTCGCCATGCTCTTGGCGTCAGGGTAGCGAAGAAATAGCTCAGGTGTCACCTGATTGATACGTTTATCCGTACACTGGGCGCTCAGAATGACAGCGACCAGCAGCTGGAACACGCTGCCGAACTCCAGTTCTGTCTGCACCTCCGGCATTTGCTTGCGGAAGTATTGCAGTACAAAATCGTACCTCTCTCTTCGTGTCATGCAAGCTGCTGTAAACGGGCAATATACTTGCCGATGATGTCAAACTCCAGATTAACGACGGAGCCAACCTGAATATCGCAGAAGTTCGTATGTTCAAACGTGTAGGGGATGATGGCCACCTGGAAGGTGTTCTGCGTCGGATTGCAGACGGTCAGGCTGACACCATTGACAGTGACAGACCCTTTGTCCACCGTGAAGTAGCCATTGCGGGCCATCTCTTTGTCCTGCCTGTATTCAAAAGTGAAGTAGGTACTTCCGTTAGCATCTTCCATTGCTATGCAGCGTGCCGTCTCGTCTACATGTCCCTGGACGATGTGGCCGTCCAGCCTGCCGTTCATCAGCATTGAGCGCTCTACGTTCACCTTGTCGCCGACTTTCAGCAGTCCCAGGTTTGAACGCTCCAGCGTCTCCTTCATGGCTGTTACGGTATAGGTACCGTTCTCTATGCGTACCACAGTCAGGCAGACACCGTTATGTGCCACACTCTGGTCGATACCCAGTTCATCGACAAACGAACAACGCAAGGTGAAGTCAATATTTTCTCTGTCTTTCTTGATGGCTACAACGGTAGCAAACTCTTCTATGATGCCTGAAAACATGGGTGTTTTGAAATTTGATGTTTGGTTGTTGAATCTTCAATGTTTAATGACAAAAAAGAAAAGAAGGGGCCGCCCGATGATGTGATGAAAACTCCTTTGTTAAAAGATTCGAGTGCTCTCTGCCGTTGTAATCCACCGACCTTTCGGCTTACGTGTGTGACACGCATTGTGGCCCGCCATTGGCAAGAGAAGTCAGCTCAGTTTTCGATGTAATTTGATGAGTATCCCGATCGAACCGGCACGACCCCTGTTTCCTGTTGCAAAGATACAAATTTGTGGGCAAAGAACAAAACAATTTGGGATTTATTTTCGTATAAAAATCAAAAAGTGAGCCAACCCCGTTGGTCAGCTCACCTTTTTTCTTATGTTTTCTTGTTCTTAGAGGATAGTCTTCACAGCCTCCAGCATACCCTTCTCCTGAATCAGGTCGAGGAACTGCTTCACCATAGCGTTCAGGCCCTGAATCTTGTTGAGGTCTTCCTGCCAGATGAACTCTGCGCCCAGTACGCCGTCAGCCACCTTCTGGGTGTCACCCGTAGCCCACAGCTCCTTCAGCAGGTCCATAATCTTCTGGTCGTCGTTGGGAACAATCTCCACACCGTCAGCACGCTTGCCACCCTTGTAGTAGGTGATGATGGCAGCCAAGCCGAACACCAGACCCTTAGGCAACTCGCCCTTGCGCTCCAGGAAGGTCTTCACGCCGGGGAGGTCGCGAGCCTGGAACTTGGGGAATGAGTTCAGCATGATGCTGGTTACCTGGTGGTCAACGAACGGATTGTCGAAGCGCTCCAGCACGTCGCCGGCAAACTTCTCCAGCTCGTCCATCGGCAGGTCGAGGGTCTGCATCAGCTCGTCGAACTGTACCTTGTGGATATACTTCGAGATAACCTCGTGGTTGCAGGCGTCACGAACAATGTCGACACCACTCAGGAAGGCTACAGGGCTCAGCACAGTGTGCGGGCCGTTCAGCAGGGTTACCTTACGCTTGTGGTAGGGTTCCTCTGAGGGTACAAACAGCACGTGCAGTCCGGCCTTGTCTGCGGGGAACTCCTTGGCAACTTCCTTCGGAGCCTCGATGACCCACAGGTGGAAGTTCTCGGCCTGTACGACCAAGTTGTCGCGATAGCCGACCTTCTCCTGAATCTGGGCAATCTCCTTGCGGGGGAAGCCTGGTACAATGCGGTCTACCAGTGTAGCATATACACCACAGCACTCATCGAACCACTTCTTGAAGTCAGCAGGCAGCTGCCACAGTTCAATATACTTGTTGATGCAATCCTTCAGCACGTGGCCGTTGAGGAAGATGAGCTCGCAGGGGAAGATGATGAGACCCTTCGTGGGATCACCGTTGAAGGTCTGCCAGCGGCGATACAGCAGCTGAACCAGCTTGCCGGGATAGCTGCTGGCGGGTTTGTCCTCCAGCTTGCAAGCAGGATCGAAAGCGATACCAGCCTCAGTGGTATTCGAGATGACGAAACGAATCTCGGGCTGGTCAGCCAGTGCCATGAAGGCATCGTTCTGAGAGTAGGGGTTCAGTGCACGGCTGATGACGTCAATACGCTCCAAGGTGTTCACGGGCTTGCCGTTCTCACGACCCTGCAGGTTCACGTGGTACAGGCAGTCCTGACCATTCAGCCATTCTACCATACCCTTGTCGATAGGCTGTACGACAACAACACTACCATTGAAGTTGGTCTTCTGGTCCATGTTCCAGATAATCCAATCAACAAATGCACGGAGGAAGTTACCCTCACCAAACTGAATGACCTTTTCAGGCATCACGCTCTTAGGAGCAAAATGTTTGTTTAACGGTTTCATATACTTTTATGTTTTATAGATAGTTTGTTTTTACAATGTGCAAAGTTAGTGAATATTTTCGGAATACGTATCAATTTTACTTTATTTAAGACACAAACGTTTGCGGAAAGTGGCTATTGCTTCATCAGGTAGGCCTTGAAGTCTGCAAACTCCTTGCTCATCCCGACGCTCTGCTTCTGGCCTTCCATGAACGCTTTCAACCGTGCGGGTATCTCGATATCTATGCCCAGGATGTCGTCCACTTTCTCCTTGAACTTGGCTGGGTGGGCCGTCTCGCAGAACACGCCAATCTCGCCGGGCTTCAGTCCGTCCTTCAGTGCCTGATAGCCACATGCTCCGTGAGGATCGAGCACGTAGCCCGTCTCCTCATAGCACTGCTGCATGGTCTTGCGAATCTGCTCGTCCTTGTAGGTAGCACCGCTAATCAGGTTGGTGATGCGATGGTGCGTAGCCTCGGGTGTCAACTGACCGTTCTCGCTGTAGAGGTTCAGGATGCGTGCAAAGTTCGACGGGTCGCCCACGTCCATTGCGTTGGCCAGCGTCTGAACAGAGGCACGGGGCTCGTACTTGCCCGTCTGCAAATAGTTATAGAAGATGTCGTTGGCATTGTTGGCAGCAATGAATCGCTTGATGGGCAGTCCCATCTGGTGTCCGAACAGTGCCGAACAGATGTTGCCGAAGTTTCCGCTTGGCACACACATCACCAGCTGGTCAGCCTTGCCCAGTGCTTTCATGCGGGCATAGGCATTGAAGTAGTAGAACGCCTGGGGCAGGAATCGTGCTACGTTGATGCTGTTGGCCGATGTCAGTTTCATGTGCTGGTTCAGTTCCTTATCCATGAATGCCGACTTGACCAACGCCTGACAGTCGTCAAAGACGCCGTCCACCTCAATGGCTGTGATATTCTTGCCCAGCGTGGTGAACTGGCACTCCTGGATGGGGCTCACCTTGCCCTTCGGATAGAGCACATAGACATGGATACCCTCAACGCCCAGGAATCCGTTAGCCACAGCACTCCCCGTGTCGCCGCTGGTAGCCACCAGCACGTTGATGAGGTTCTTAGTAGAACTAGAAGAACTGGTAAAATAGCGCAGCAGTCGGGCCATGAAGCGGGCACCTACATCCTTGAAGGCCAGCGTGGGGCCGTGAAACAACTCCAGAGCGTAAATCTGGTCTGTCACCTTGACCACAGGGCAATCGAATGACAGCGTGTCATATACCAAGTCCTGCAGGGCGTCGCCGTCCACGTCGTCGCCAAAGAAGTTGCTGGCCACGTTGTAGGCAATATCCTGGAACTTCATGTTTTGGATGTCGTCAAAGAAAGCCTTTGGCAACTTGTATATTTCCTCTGGCATATAGAGCCCGCGGTCTTCTGCCAGTCCTTTTACTACCGCCTTTTCCAGGTCGGCTATGGGCGCCTGCCCATTGGTGCTGTAATACTTCATAGCGCTATTTAATTTTCATCAGTTCGTTCATAAATTCATTCAGGCGCAGCAGACCGTAGGAGCCTTCCACGCACGACACCTCGTCATACTGTCGGACGTCGTCAGGTTCAATGCCCCGGTGCCAGATGATGAACGGCACGGGCTGTCCCACATGGATGCGCATCTCGACAGGAGTCAGATGGTCGGGCAATATGGCTATGCAGACAGGTTCTGCCCACGTCTGCACCTCGCGATAGATTGGAGCTATCAGGCGCTGGTCCAGATATTCGATGGTCTTGAGCTTCAGCTCCAGGTCGCCATCGTGTCCGGCCTCGTCGCTGGCTTCTACGTGCACAAAGACGAAGTCGTCATTTCTCAGGGCGTCAATGGCAGCCTGAGCCTTGCCCTCATAGTTGGTGTTGGCAAGTCCGGTAGCACCCTCCACTTTGATGATGCGCAAACCTGCATAGCGTCCTATGCCCTGAATCAAATCAACAGCCGAGATGACGGCTCCTGTCTTGATGTCGTCATATTGTTCCATCAGCGTCTGCATCGAAGGACGATAGCCACCAGACCACGGCCAGATGCTGTTAGCCTGACGTTCGCCTTTTCTGGCCTTCTCCTGGTTGTACGGATGCTGTACCAGCAGTTCCTGCGACTTCAGTATCAGTTCGTTCAGCAGGTCAGCAGTCTGCTGGGGTGTGAGGCGATTGCCTTCAGGAGAGCCGTTTACTTCAGCAGCTTTCACCAGCAGGGGACGCCACTCCTCGTTGGGATGATCGTGGGGTGGGGCACAGACAATGTGCTTCGAGCCTCCCTTGATGACCAGCAGGTGGCGATACTGAATGCCCGTAATGAACTTCACGCGCTCACAGCCCTCGCGTTCGTTGACGGGTTTGGCCAGTTTCTCGTTCAGGTATTTAATGAGCACGTCGGCATCCTGCGTCTCCAGATTGCCTCCGTTGTGAGTGATAATCTTGCCGTTTTCCAGCGTGATGATGTTACAGCGTATGGCCATATCGTCATCTGCCATATCGTAGCCGATGGAGGCAGCCTCCAACGGGCCACGGCCTTCGTACACTTTGTTCAGGTCATATCCCAGTATGGCCGTGTTGGCTACTTCACTTCCAGGGGGAAATCCCTCGGGCACTGTGACGAGCCGGCCAGTGCGGCCTTCGCGTGCCAGCTGGTCCATCATGGGCTTGTGGGCATATTGCAACAGTGTCTGTCCGCCCAGTCTTTCTACAGGCAGGTCAGCCATTCCGTCGCCTAATATGATAATATGTTTCATTAGCGTCTGTTTTAATTCGTGTTATACCTTATTTAGATATTAGCGATAGACATGATGTTGGCAAACACACCGGCAGCTGTAACACCGGCTCCCGCACCATAGCCCTGAATCTGCATCGGGTACTCCTTGTAGCGCTCGGTGGTCAGCAGCACGATGTTGTTCGAGCCTTCGAGGTTGTAGAACGGATGATTCCTGTCTACCTCGCGCAGTGCGACATTGGTCTTGCCGTCTTCCATTGTGGCAACGAAGCGCCAGCGCTTGCCTGCTGCCTCTAGCTTCTGGCGACGCTGCTCAAAGTCAGCATCCAGGGCAGGCAGTTTCTTCCAGAAGTCGTCTACTGAGCCCTCGAAGTAGTTGTCGGGCACGAAAAGGTTCTTCTCCACATCCTGCTGCTCCACCTTGTATCCGGCTTCACGTGTCAGGATGACCAGCTTGCGCACCACGTCCGTACCACTGAGGTCTATGCGTGGGTCGGGCTCTGAGTAGCCCTGCTCCTTGGCACGACGGACGGTCTCCGAGAAAGGCACCTCGGCACTGATTTCGTTGAAGATGAAGTTCAGCGTTCCTGAGAGCACTGCCTCGATCTTCAGTATCTTGTCACCCGAGTTGCGCAGGTCGTTGATGGTTCCGATGATTGGAAGTCCGGCGCCCACGTTGGTCTCATAGCGGAACCACACACCACGTTCACGTGCTGTCCGTTTCAGGTTCAGATAGTTGCCGTAGTCGCTCGACGCTGCTATCTTGTTGGCAGCAATCACTGATATGTTATGCTCCAGGAAGGTCTGGTAGAGTGTAGCGATATCCTTGCTGGCCGTACAGTCGACGAACACCGAGTTGAAGATGTTCATGCCTACCACCTCTTCCTTCAGGTTCCTGCCCTGAGCCTCTGGGGCCTTCAGCAGCTCGCGATAGTGTTCCAGGTCTATGCCGTCGCGGTCGTAGACACCAGCTTTCGACGACGCAATGCCCACCACGTTCAGCTTCAGCCCGTTGCGCTGCATCAGCACGTCGTACTGCGAGCGTATCTGCTCGATGAGCATACTGCCCACGGTGCCTACACCACAGAGGAACAGGTTGAGCACTTTGTATTCTGAGAGGAAGAACGAGTCGTGCAGCACGTTCAGCGACTTGCGCAGGAAACGTCCGTCGACGACGAATGAGATGTTGGTCTCCGAGGCACCCTGGGCACAAGCAATGACGGAGATTCCGCTGCGTCCCAGCGTTCCGAACAGCTTTCCGGCAATACCCGGCGTATGCTTCATGTTCTCACCTACAATGGCGATGGTTGCCAGCCCACTCTCGGCGTGCATGGGGAACATGGCCCCCGTGTCTATCTCTTTTTGGAACTCCTCGTTCAGCACCTCTACGGCTGCTGCTGCGTCCTCGTCGCGCACACCGATGGACGTCGAGTTCTCCGACGAAGCCTGACTGACCATGAACACGGAGATGCCTTTGTTGGCGAGGGTGGTGAAGATGCGTCGGTTAACACCGATGACACCTACCATCGACAAGCCAGTCACTGTAATCAGCGTGGTGCCCTTGATGCTCGATATACCCTTGATGGGCTTTCGGTCGTTCTCTATATGATCCTTGATGAGTGTTCCTGGATGCTGTGGGTTGAAGGTGTTCTTCACCTTGATGGGAATGTTCTTGACACAGACGGGATATATCGTCGGAGGGTAGATGACCTTGGCGCCGAAGTTACACAGTTCCATGGCTTCGACGTAGCTCAGCTCGTTGATGGTGTATGCCGTCTTGATGACTCGTGGGTCAGCAGTCATGAATCCGTCCACGTCCGTCCAAATCTCCAGCACCTCGGCATCCAGTGCCGCTGCAATGATGGCCGCCGTGTAGTCCGAGCCTCCGCGTCCCAGATTGGTGGTCTCGCCGGTGTCTCTGTCTCGGCTGATGAATCCAGGCACTACAGCCACCGTCTTGTTGGCAGCTGCCGCACCACACACCACGGGCTCAAAGGCTTCCTTCACCATCTGTGTGGTCAGCTCGGCGTCCAGCGTGTGCTTGCCGTTCTTGCGCTCGGTGCGTATGAAGTCGCGTGAGTTCATGCGCACACCGTTCTTGATGAGTGCTGCCACGATGTTCGAGCTGAGCCGTTCGCCATACGACACGATGGCGTCTTCCGTCTTGCGCGACAGGTCGTGTATGAGGTACACACCGAAGTAGATGCTCTTCAGCTGTTCGAAGAGCGAATCCACACGCTTAAACAAGTTTTCTCTTTTCTTGGGGTCGGTGATGATGGTGTCTATCATCTGGTGATGACGTTCCACAATGCCGTCAAACTCCTCCCGATAGCGCTTATCGCCTTTGAGGGCCATCTGCGAGGTGGCAATCAACTTGTCCGTAATGCCTCCGAGGGCACTCACTACTACTACGACAGGTTGCGTCCGAGCCTCTGCCTCCACAATTTCTTTCAAGCTTAAAATGCTTTTCACGGAACCTACGGACGTTCCGCCGAATTTCAGTACTTTCATATTCCTATGCAATTTATCTTGCCCTGACGGTACCCCTTGACAAGTGGGGCTTGCTCCATCGGCCCGACAAAGGTAATAAGAATCCAGCAAACTGCAAAGGAAAAGCGAGGAAAATTTCCTCGCTCTTCATGATTTTTAGGTATATAGGAATCGTTTGATGCTTCGTTTGGGCGTCTTTTCGAACTCTTCCTTCCTAATTTCTATCTCGGCTATCTTCTCGTAGGCAGGCAGCTGCTCGTTCAGCTGCAGGCGGTTCTGTTCCATGATGTTGCTGATGTCCTGGTCGTTGAAACGCATGTTCTTGGCCTCGTCGTAGTCGGGGTAGACCAGTCCCACCAGCTTCGTGTCACGCTGCACCACGACACTCTCTACCACCAGCGTCATCGAGTTCAGTTTGTCCTCTATCTCCTCAGGGTAGATGTTCTGTCCGTTGGGGCCTAAGAGCATGTTTTTCGAGCGTCCGTTGATGAAGACGTTGCCGTCGTAGTCCATCGTGCCCAGGTCGCCTGTGTGGTACCAGCCCTCGCTGTCCAGCGTCTCGCGCGTGGCCTCGTCGTTCTTGTAGTAGCCCAGCATCACGTTCGGGCCCTTGGCCAGAATCTCGCCAGGGATTTCGGCAGGGTTTGTCGAGTTGATTTTCACCTTCATGTGGTAAGCCTCCTGTCCACACGAGCCTTGTACGAAGGTGTGCCAGTCGCGATAGCAGATGATGGGGGCGCACTCGGTGGCACCATAGCCTACCGTGTAGGGGAACTCAATCTTCTGCAGGAATGCCTCGACCTCCTGATTGAAGGCCGCGCCGCCGATGATGACCTCGTAGAGCTCGCCGCCGAAGGCCTTGATGACCTCCTGGCATATCTTCTCGCGCACCTTTTTTGAGATGACGGGCATGGCCAGCAGCAGTCTCATGCGGTTGTTCTGTATTTTGGGGAACACCTTCTTGCGGATAATCTTCTCGATGACCAGCGGAACGGCAATGATAATCTTGGGTTTCACGTCGGCAAAGGCCTGTGCAATGATGGCTGGCGAGGGCACACGGTTCAGGTAATAGGTGTGACAGCCGTGCATGAACTCGAAGATGAACTCGAAGGCCATACCATACATGTGGGCCATGGGCAGGATGCTGATGATGCGGTCGCCCGTATTGATAATCTTGCCCAGCACGTGCTCGGCAAAGTCATAGTTCGACCACAGGGCCCGATAGGGTATCATCACGCCCTTCGAGAATCCCGTGGTGCCGCTGGTGTAGTTAATCAGGGCCAACTCGTCGCCGTTCTCCTCCGTATAGTAATTGACGTGCTCCTTGCGGAAGTACTTGGGGAACTTCTTGCCGTACAGTTCGTTCAGGTGTTCGCGGGCGTAGGTCAGCTTGTCCGTGCGCGACACCATCAGCGAGTAGTCGGGATTGTTGATGATGCCTTCCAGATGGGGCATCTGTACGGGGTCTATCTGGGTGGCTACGTGGTCACCGACGAATAGCAGCTTGGCGTCCGAGTGGTTCACGATGTTGTGTATCTGGTCGGCCATGAACTCGTGCAGGATGGGCACGGCAACGGCTCCATAGGTCAGCGTGGCCAGAAATGCTACCGCCCACTGGCTGGAGTTTCGTCCGCAGAGGGCTATCTTGTCACCCTTCACCACACCACAGTTCTCAAACAGGATGTGCAGTTTCTCTATCTTGCGAGCCACGTCGTGAAACTGCAGCGTTGCACCCTTGTAGTCAGTCAGCGCATCCAGGTCCCAGTGGTCAATGATGCTCTTCTGTATCAGTTGGTTAAAACTTGGGTAGTTTTCCATAATACCTTATTTATATAAATAGCGTTTAATACTCTTCTTTGGTGTCTTCATGAACTCCTGCTCCTGCAGTTCGAAGTCTTGAATCTTGCTGTAAACGGGCAGCTGTTCGTTCAGCTGCTGGCGGTTCTGCTCCATGACGTCCTCCAGATCGCCCTGGGTGAATCCCATGTTTCTGGCCTCGTCCATGTCCGGATGAACCAGTGCCACCAGTTTGTCGCCGCGCTGCACGATGATGCTCTCGCTGACCATCGGCATCGAGTTCAGCTTGTCCTCGATTTCCTCCGGGTAGACGTTCTGTCCGTTGGCACCTAAGAGCATGTTCTTCAGGCGTCCGCGGATGTAGATGTGGCCGTCTGCCGACATCGTGGCCAGGTCGCCCGTGTGGTACCAGCCCTCGGCGTCTATCGCCTTGCGCGTGGCCTCCTCGTTCTTGTAGTAGCCTAACATCACGTTCATGCCCTTGCAGACTATTTCGCCCTCTACGTGCTCAGGGTCGTCCGACAGTATCTTCACCTCCATGTGGTCAACGGCCGTGCCGCACGAGCCTGGCTTGAAGTCGTGGTAGTCGGAGAACGATATGAGTGGGGCACACTCCGTCGTGCCATAGCCAACAGTCACGGGGAAGTCAATGTCCTTCAGAAACTGTTCTATCTCTTGGTTCAGCGGCGCACCGCCCACAATGACCTCGTAGGCTCGTCCGCCAAAGGCCGCATAGACCTCCTGGCAGATGCGCTCCTTCACCTTCTTCTGCACCACCGGCATCTGCAGCAGCAGCTTCACGGCGTTGCTCTGTATCTTGGGGAACACGCGCTTGCGGATAATCTTCTCGATAATCAGCGGCACCGCCACCACCACGTCAGGACAAACCTCCCTGAAAGCCTCCGCAATGACGGCAGGCGAGGGGAGACGGGTCAGGAAGTACAGGTGATAGCCCGTTAGGAAGGGGAACAGGAACTCGATGGTCATGCCATACATATGCGCCATCGGCAGGATGCTCAGCGTGCGCGAGAACTTCGGCATGTGGTTGCCCAGGTACTTCTGGCAGAAGTCTACGTTGCCCCACAGGGCACGGTAGGGCAGCATCACACCCTTCGAGAAACCCGTCGTACCGCTGGTGTAGTTGATCATGCACAACTCCTCGGGCTCGTCCTTGTGCCACTTCACGTCCTCGCGTCTGAACGCATTCGGATACTTCCTTCCGAACAGCTCGTTCAGCCGCTCGCGGGCATCCGTCAGCTTGTCGTTGTGCGACACGTACAGCGAGAAGTCAGGCAGGTTGAAGATACCCTCCAAGTGGGGCATCTCCCGCTCGTCTATCTGGTTCACCACGTAGTCGCCCACAAACAGCAGGCGCGACTCCGAGTGGTTCACGATGTTGTGTATCTGTTCGCCGTTGAACTCGTGCAGTATGGGCACTATCACCGCCCCATACGTCAGCGTGGCCAGGAAAGCCACTGCCCAGTGGGCTGAGTTGCGGCCGCACACAGCCACCCTGTCGCCCTTCCGGATGCCGGCAGCCTCCATCATGATGTGCAGCTTCTCAATCTTGCGTGCCACGTCGTGATATTGCAGCGTTGCGCCCTTGTAGTCCGTCAGCGCGTCAAGCAGCCAGTTGTCCTTGATAGTTCCCTCGATATATGAGTTAAAACTTGGTATCTTGTTCATTGTTTGTTTTGCACAATTTTCAAAATTTTGTGCAAAGGTAATATCTTTCCTGCACATTCCAAAACTTTTTGTGCAATATTTTTAGCTTTCAGTCAAAAAAAACAATATAACCGCAAAATATACCAATCAGATAATCAAAAAGAAGTAATTAGAATAATCCCCCTGCTTCTCACTCGCGCCAGAGCCATGATGCCAAACGGTTGACCCAGCGGATGCTGATACGGAACCATCGGTAGGTGCTGACCTCCTTGCCACCGAAGCTGAGGATGAAGTCACGATAGAGATTTTTGCGGAAAGGCAGTCCTACGTCCATGAATCGGATGTGGTCGTAACCCCGTGCGTGGGCGTCCTTGATGGTGTTCCAGAAGGTGATGGCGTTGGGGTGGAAGGGGGCAAAACTCTTGCGGCGCGAGGCGGAGTACCACAGGTAGGCATCACGCTCAGAGTAGACACAGACGGAACATCCCACCACCATTTCGCGCACCAGAGTGATGAAGATACGGCAGTGGCCCTTCTTCATCATGTTGTGGAAGAACTGGTCGTCAGGCAGATAGCGTCGCGGCTTCAGCCAGTTGTGGTGACGCAGCAGCTTGGAGAAAGCGTGGAACTCGTCTTCGGTCTCCACTTCCTTCGTGACGGCTCCTCGACGTTGGGCCGTCTCGACACGCTTCATCATGCGCTCCGTGATGCGTTCTTCAGGAGTGCGCGAGTGCAGCGAGTTGTGGACGTTCATCCAACGCACGGGAAAGTAGTGCAGCCTGCGCAACTCACGATAGCCGAACATCTTCTCGCTCAGGTTGCTGACCTCCATGTAGACGACTCTGTTCTGGAGCCGTTCGGTCAGTGCCTCCATCAGCCTTCCGAAGACGTGGGCCTCGCAATGGTTGTTGCCGTAGATTCGCGCATGTGCGTATAAATAAGGTGGGAACCACGAAAGCTTGTAGCGGACTATGCAGAGCAGGTGTCCCACCACCTTGCCGTCACCGTCCGTCGCCACAGCCATCAGGGGTTTGTGGCGGGGTGTCTGCTGGCAGAACTCCATCAGTTGTCGGCTGTGGAAGAAATTGCTGTCGTCCAACGCTGGCAATTTCGCTGCTTGTTCGTAGATAGTCACTTTCGTAGTGTTCATGCTGCAAAGATACGAATAAGCGAGAACAATACAAAATAAAATGGACTTTTTTATTTTGTATTGTCGAGCGAAAGTATCTTCGACCGAAGATCAAAGATACAAAGAAGTGTGCAAAAAGCCAAGAATTTTTTTTTAATTCTTAATTTATTTGTACCTTTGCAATCGTTAAACAGAAAAAACAAGATGGAATTCAAAGATTTGGTTCAAATGCGCCGTTCGCACCGTAAGTTTACGGAGCAGGAAATTGACGGCGACGATGTGAAGCTGATACTTCGTGCAGGATTGATGTCGCCCACTTCGAAGGGACAGCGTGGCTGGCAGTTCGTGGTGGTTGACGACAAGATGGATCTCGAGAAGCTGTCTGACGCCAAAGACGTGGGTGGTCAGTTCCTGAAGGGCGCCCCTTTGGCTATTGTCGTGTTGGGCGACCCCATGCAGAACGACTGCTGGGTGGAGGACGGCTCTATAGCTGCCATCTCCATGCAGTACCAGGCAGAATCGCTGGGCTTGGGCTCATGCTGGATTCAGATGCGTGGGCGCGGACTCTCCGACGGTACCAGTGCAGACACCGTCATTCGTGGTGTACTCGACATACCAGAGAATATGTGCTGCCTCTGTATCCTCGCCATTGGTTACAAGGCCGATGAGCGCAAACCTCAGAACGAGGACAAGTTGAAGTGGGAGAACGTTCACCTGAATAAGTTCTGATGCGCATTGTCTTAGTAGGAGCAGGAGGGCTGGCCACCAACTTGGGGCTGGCCATGTACGAGGCCGGACACGACGTGCTGGCAGTCTTTAGCCGGACGATGGCTCATGCCCGTTTGTTGGCTGAGCGCATAGGCAGTCAGCCTGCGGACGACATCCGTGCGTTGCCACACGAGGCTGACCTCTTCATCGTTTCCGTCAAGGACGCTGTGCTCAAGGACGTTGTCCAGCAACTGGTGCAGGGTAGGGAGGAGCAGTGCTTTGCCCATACGGCTGGCTCTATGCCGCTGACGCTGTTTCAGGGATTGGCCCACCACTATGGCGTGTTCTATCCCATGCAGTCGTTCTCCAAGGAACGGCGTGTCAACTTCTCCGACATCCCCGTATTCATAGAAGCCAGCGACGCAACAACTCTCACACGGCTGAAAACGCTGTCGGCCACCCTCACGCCACACATCTACGAGCTCTCTACCGACGAGCGCAGGTATCTGCATCTGGCAGCAGTCTTTGCCTGCAACTTTGCCAACCACTGCTATGCCCTCTCTGCCGAGATACTCCAGCAGCACGGACTGCCCTTCAGCGTCATGCTGCCACTCATCGACGAGACGGCCCGCAAGGTGCACCACCTGTCACCCCTCGAAGCGCAGACGGGGCCTGCTGTGCGCTACGACCAGAACGTCATCGGCAAGCAGCAACAACTGTTGGAAGACCCTGACGTGAGAGACCTCTACGAACGATTGTCAAAAAGCATACATCAACACGCAAAATCATGATTAACTACGATTTACAGAAGATACGTACCATCATCTTCGATATTGACGGGGTGCTGTCGGCAGAGACCATTTCGCTGGGCGACGACGGACAGCCGCGCAGAACGGTCAACATCAAGGACGGCTATGCCATCCAGCTGGCTCAGAAGATGGGCCTGCGCATAGCCATCATCACAGGGTGCAAGATAGAGGCCGTCGCCACCCGCTATCGCGGTTTGGGTGTCGAGGACATTTTCCTCGGATGCGCTGTGAAGATGAACACCTACGAGAACTATATAGCTACCTATGGCTATACGGACGACGAGGTCATGTATATGGGCGACGACATCCCCGACTTGGAGATTCTGCGCCGTGTGGGCTGTCCCGTCTGTCCCAAGGACGCCTGTCATGAGGTCAAGGACGTCAGCATCTACGTCAGCGACTACGCTGGAGGCTATGGCTGCGGACGCGACGTCATCGAGCAGACCTTGAAGGCGCAGGGCCACTGGCTAAAGGATGAAAGGGCTTTCGGATGGTAGCACAAGGTTTTCGCCTTATTCTGGCCAGCAACTCCCCCCGTCGCAAAGAACTGCTGGCAGGCATTGACGTACCTTTCGAGGTGCGCGTCATTGACGGCATTGACGAGAGCTATCCCTCAGACATGACCACCAAGGATATTGCCGAATACATCTCGCACAAGAAGGCACAGGCCTATCGCGCCACACTGGCGGCTGACGAACTGGTCATCACTGCAGACACCATTGTCATTCTTGGACAAGAGGTTATGGGCAAACCCAAGGACGAAGACGAGGCCAGACGGATGCTCCGCGAACTCAGCGGCCAGACCCATCAGGTCATCACGGGTGTCACGCTGACCACCACCCAACGTCAGATGAGTTTCTCCGTCGAGACCGATGTCACCTTCAAGCAGCTCACCGACGACGAGATAGACTATTACGTCACCACCTATCACCCTTTGGACAAGGCTGGAGCCTATGGCATTCAGGAGTGGATAGGCCATATTGGCGTGACTGGCATGAAAGGCAGCTACTTTAACGTCATGGGACTGCCTGTTCAGCGAATATATGAAGCCCTAAGAGACTTTTAAATTGTCCTTTCTGCCTTATTTTTAAGTCTAATGTCTTACTTTTTCCGATAAATTTCAAAAAAAGTCACAAAAAAGTTTGTTTATTCAAATTTTATTCGTACTTTTGCACTTGCACACAACTAGTAATTTTAATCTATATTTATCATTTTCCTCGGAGGGAAGTTGTCTGTGAAGATGGCTTCCCATTTTTTATGGTCTCGGTTGTAAGTCACACAGGGGATACAAAAAAGAAAAGAGGTCGTGCTCCGCTTGTGAGTACAACCTCTTCTCTATAAAAATCGTGTGTAAAATTCTTTCAGCGCATTAATAGCTACGGGCAATGATGACACGATACTTAGCGGGTTTGCCGCTGACCATATCGACACCAGGGGTCTGCTCGTAGGCGAAGGGCACGCAACGGATGGTTGCCTGGGTCTCTTCCTTGATTTTGGCTTCGGTCTCGGCAGTGCCGTCCCAGTGGCAGAGGAAGAAGCCGCCATCCTTGACGCGCTCCTTGAACTCGTCGTAGTTGTCGCACTCGTAGACGTGCTCGTCACGATACTTGCGGGCCTTCTCGAAGATGTTCTTCTGGATGTCCTCAAGCAGTTGTTCAACGTGCTGGGCAATGCCTTCGAGTGGCAGCGTCTCCTTCTCCAGCGTGTCGCGACGCATTACCTCGATGGTACCGTTCTCCAAGTCGCGTGCACCCAGCACGAGACGTACGGGAACACCCTTCAGCTCGTAGTCGGCAAACTTGAAGCCTGGGCGCTTGTTGTCAGAGTCGTCGAACTTGACGGTGATGCCCTTCTTGCGCAGTTCGTCCATGATGGGCTGTACCTCCTTGTTGACCAGCTCCATCTGCTCGGGTTTGGTGGCAATGGGGATGATGACCACCTGGATGGGAGCCAGCCGCGGAGGCAGTACTAAGCCGTTGTCGTCAGAGTGGGTCATGATGAGGGCACCGATGAGTCGGGTAGAGACACCCCATGAGGTAGCCCATACGTACTCGGGCTTGTTCTCCTTATTAAGATAGGTGACCTCGAAAGCCTTGGCGAAGTTCTGTCCCAGGAAGTGGGAAGTACCTGACTGCAGGGCCTTGCCGTCCTGCATCATGGCCTCGATGGTATAGGTGTCGAGGGCTCCGGCGAAACGCTCAGTCTCTGACTTCACACCCTGCAGCACGGGGACGGCCATCCACTCCTCGGCGAACTTGGCATAGACGTGCAGCATCTTCTTGGCTTCCTCTTCAGCCTCCTCACGGGTGGCATGGGCGGTATGGCCCTCCTGCCACAGGAACTCTGAGGTGCGGAGGAAGGGGCGGGTGCGCATCTCCCAGCGCATGACGTTACACCACTGGTTGCACATCAGGGGCAGGTCGCGCCATGAGTGAATCCAGTTCTTATAGGTGTTCCAGATGATGGTCTCGGACGTGGGACGGATGATGAGTTCTTCCTCCAGCTTGGCAGCAGGGTCTACCACCACGCCGCCGTCGGCTGCTTTCAGGCGGTAGTGGGTCACCACGGCGCACTCCTTGGCGAAGCCTTCTACGTGCTCGGCCTCACGGCTGAGGAATGACTTGGGGATGAGCAGGGGGAAATAGGCATTCTGGGCACCGGTCTCCTTGAACATACGGTCCAGTTCGTGCTGCATCTTCTCCCAGATGGCATAGCCATAGGGCTTGATGACCATACATCCGCGTACTGCAGACTGTTCGGCCAGGTCAGCTTTCACCACCAGGTCGTTGTACCACTGACTGTAATTGTCAGCTCTCTTTGTTAAATCCTTTAATTCTTTTGCCATTTTTATTTGTCGTTTTCTTAAATTTTGCTGCAAAGGTACAAAATAATTGATAATTGGCAATTGATAATTGATAATTTATTCGTAATTTTGCAGCAAAATTTAGTGTTTCACATTAATTTATATAAAATTATGAAGACAAAAATTATTTCTTTGCTACTCTGTGTAGGCATGATTTGTGCTTGTAACAACACACAGAAGGGTGCAGGTATCGGTGCCGGTGGCGGTGCTTTGTTAGGTGGTATTATCGGTGCCATTGCCGGTAACACGATGGTTGGTGCAGCTATTGGCGGTGCTGTAGGTGCTGGTGCTGGTGCCATCATCGGTAAGAAGATGGACAAGGCCAAGGCTGAAGCCGAGCAGGTGAAGAACGCTCAGGTAGAGACGGTGAAGGACAACAACGGTCTGGAGGCTGTCAAGGTGACTTTCGACTCCGGTATCTTGTTTGCAACGGGCAAGGCTGACCTTTCGGCTACGGCCAAGAACTCGCTGGTTCAGTTTGCCAAGGTGCTGAACAACAACAAGGACTGCGATATCGCCATCATCGGCCACACGGACAACACGGGTTCTGATGCCATCAACCAGCCCCTGTCTGTCAGCCGTGCCAACAGCGTGAACAACTACCTGAAGTCTTGTGGTGTCAGCGCTGCTCAGATCAAGAGCGTCGAGGGTATGGGTTCTTCAAGCCCCATAGCAGACAACTCTACCGCTTCAGGCCGTCAGCAGAACCGTCGCGTCGAGGTGTATATGTACGCTTCGCAGAAGATGATTGAGGAGGCTCAGGCTCAGGCTAATTGATGCCTGATGTTAAATGTCTGATGTAAGTTGTAAGGCGTGAAGAAGATTCGCGATCTTATCAAGAAGACAATGTTATGGATAGTGGTGGCATTCTTTGCCTCCACTATCCTTTCTGTAGCAGTCCTGCGATTTGTGCCGGTGTGGTTTACGCCCCTGATGTTCATCCGGCTGGCACAACAGGCCACGGAGGGACGTGAGCTGACGCTGCACCACCACTGGGTGCCTCTGGAGGAGATAGCCCCCTCGCTGCCGACAGCCGTCATGGCCTCCGAGGATGCACGCTTCCTCGACCATCACGGCTTCGACTATAAGGCCATCGAGCACGCTGCCATGCGTAACATCAAGCATCCGAAGAAAAACAAGCTGGGTGCTTCCACCATCTCGCAGCAGACGGCCAAGAACGTGTTTCTGTGGCCTGGGCGCTCGTGGGTGCGCAAGGGCTTCGAAGTCTATTTTACCACCCTCATCGAGGTGATGTGGTCCAAGGAGCGCATCATGGAGGTCTACCTCAACTCCATCGAGATGGGCGACGGCATCTATGGTGCCGACGCGGTAGCAGAGTATCATTTCAATACCACTGCCGACAAGTTGACCAAAGCCCAGTGTGCGCTGATAGCCGTCTCGCTGCCCAACCCGCGACGCATGAACTCGGCGCGTCCCAGTGCCTATATGCTGAAGCGCCAGAAGCGCATCCTGCGCGAGATGCGCTTTGTAAAACCCCTGTAATACTTTCTCTATGAAGATAAAGAGTCGTTCGTTTGCCTCAAGACTGTCACGATGGGTGCTGTTGGTACTGTTTATCATGATGTGTGCATTGGCATTCTTTATGTATTCGATTACCAAGGTTCTCGTTGTGGAAATCGGTGCCAACACCGTAGAAGGCAGCATGCACGCCACCGAAGAGCAAATCAAGGGTGTCCTGTCGGAAACCAGTGTGGCAGTGAAAAACAATATCTTCTACATTGAGCAAAACCTAAGCGACCCCGATGAGATGCAAGCCTCCGTAGAACGCATCGTGAGAGAGAATGACTTCATACGCAGTTGCGGCATCAGTTTCGTGAAAAACTACTATCCACAAAAAGGACCTGGATACTGTCCCTATGCATGGCGTACGGACAGTATGCAGGTCAAGACCCACCAACTGACCGACCTCAACTTCGACTATCTGCATAGCGAATGGTTCACAAAGGCTATCAAGGTAGATTCTGCCTACTGGGGAGACCCTTTTGTAGACGGACACGACAGCAAGACACCATTGATTGCCTATCTGCACCCCTTACACGACAAACAAGGAAGACTGGCAGCCATTTTGGGAGCAGACATCTCACTGGACTTCATGGCGACTATTCTGGACAAACAGGACAGTGTCTTCCAGGAAGAACTGTGGGTGTGGGAAGGAGATCATGATGCCAGTCTCTCAAGGAAAGCCTCAGAGAGTTATATCCTCTCACGCGACGGAACATTCCTGACTCACCCTGAGTCGTGGCGTATTATGAAAGGTAACTTCTATCGCCATCTGAAGGACTGCGATGAGAAGAAACTTGCCGAGCGGAGCATCAAGAATATGAAGGAGGGCAAGCACAGCTCGAATGAGATATACGAAGACTTGAAGATTAATGCCACACATAGTTTCCTTTTCTATTCTCCAGTGGAAGGCACCAATTGGAACTTGGCTGTGGTGGTGCCTCGTATAGCACTCGACCTGCTTGGGTTGTCAATGGGTGTCGTGTTGTTGTTTATCATCGTCATCATCCTGATGGTTACTAACTTCGTCTGCCGATTGGGTATCAGGCGTACGACAAAACCGTTGATGAACTTGGCTGAAACTGCTGATAAAGTGGCTCAGGGACAATTCGATACGGCACTGCCTACCATCAAGCACCAAGATGAGATACATCAGTTGCGAGACTCGTTTGAAAACATGCAGCACTCACTGGCAAGATATGTGGAAGACTTGAAAACCACTACAGCTGCAAAAGCCTCGATAGAAAACGAACTGGAGATAGCACACGGTATACAGATGAGTATGCTGCCTAAGAAATATCCGGCATTCCCCGACAGGACGGATGTAGATGTCTACGGACAGGTTACACCGGCAAAGGCCGTTGGTGGCGACTTGTACGACTTCTTCATTCACGACGAGAAACTGTTTTTCTGCATCGGCGATGTGTCAGGAAAGGGTATTCCCGCCTCATTGGTAATGGCGGTGACTTGTTCGCTGTTCCGTAATATTGCAGCGCACACCACCAAACCGGAAATCATTGTGACAGGACTGAACGAGGCGTTGTGTACGAACAACGAGACAAATATGTTTGTTACCGTCTTTGCCGGTGTGCTGGACCTGAAAACAGGACATCTCAGTTATTCGAATGCAGGACATGATATGCCGTTATTGATAGACGACAACGGAGTGACCATTCTGTCGTGCGACCCGAATGTGCCTGCCGGTGTGTCTGCCGACTGGACATTTACCAGTCAGCAACTCGTCCTCAAGGAGGGTGCAACGCTGTTCCTCTATACCGACGGACTGAATGAGGCTGAGGATGTCCGACACAACCAGTTCGGGATGAAGCGCATGCTGGATGTTGCCAACGGGGCTTCGAGTCGTCCTGAGGAACTGGTTAACACCATGAAACAGGCTGTAGAACAGTTTGTTGGCGGTGCTGACCAGAGCGACGACCTCACGATGTTTGCCATCCAGTACCTTAAGTCATCAACCCCCAACAATTAAACGATTAGCAAGATGCAAAACGACCTAGTTATCTATATGGAGTTGTTCATGGTGACGGCAATAGTCATCGTCTTCCTGGTTTCCTTCCTGATTCCTTTTTACTACTTTCAGCGTAAATGGTGGAAGGGACTCTTTATCGGTATCCCGGTACAAATTGCCGTTTTCATTTTTTGGGGGGTCGTCATAGGATTCGGCAGTATGCTGTATGTTGATAATTTTTTCGAGAAAGAAGTGGACAATGCAATGGTCACAGTTCGCGGTACAGACGTTGCCAGGCATAATAACGACACACTGGTGTGGTCGCTAACTCCTGATGAGGTATGTTTGGTAGGCAAGGAAAAGGAGGAAGTAAGGAAACGCTTCTATTATGATTTTCTCCGCCTCAGTCCTGTGAGTGTGGGCGTAGAGGACAGAATCGTCGTGACCTTTGATGTGAAGCATAAGAAGGTTACGGCAACGGATATGGACAAGCCGATGGAAGTTGTACAAGTAGACTGGGAAAAGGTGAACCACTATCTCAACAAGTAATACCATCATCATTTGTAGGTATTTATATTTGGAAAAGGTACGTTTTACGCTTTTATTTCGTACCTTTGCAGTCATAAATTAGGAAATTAGGTTATGAAACTGTCGGAACTGAAGAACGGCGAAAGTGCAGTCATCGTGAAGGTACATGGTCACGGTGGCTTCCGCAAGCGCATCATCGAAATGGGCTTTATCAAGGGTAAAACGATTGAAGTGATGCTGAATGCTCCCCTGCAAGACCCTGTCAAGTACAAACTGATGGGCTATGAGGTGAGCCTGCGCCGTCAGGAGGCAGAGATGATAGAGGTGCTCACGGAAGCGGACGGGAAGCCCCAGGATGGCCCGACATTTCCCCAAGGCATGAGGGTGGAGGTGGAGAACAGCCGCCGCAAGGACATCAACCCCGAGGACCATCCCGACGACTATCTGCAGCACATGGCTCTGCGCGAGCACCGTACCATCAACGTGGCGCTGGTGGGCAATCCCAACTGTGGCAAGACGTCGCTCTTCAACTTCGCCTCGGGTGCCCACGGACATGTGGGCAACTACTCAGGTGTCACCGTCGATGCCTCTGAGGCCCATGCCTCCTATTTCGGCTACGAGTTCAACCTGACCGACCTGCCAGGCACCTATTCGCTGTCGTGCTACTCGCCTGAGGAACTCTACGTGCGTCAGCACCTGACAGAACAGACACCCGATGTCGTCATCAACGTTATCGACTCGTCCAACATCGAGCGCAACCTCTATCTGACCACCCAGCTGCTCGACATGGATATTCCCATGGTGGCAGCCCTCAACATGTACGACGAGTTCGAGCGTCGTGGTGACTCGCTGGACCTGGAGGTACTCTCCACCTTGCTGGGTACGCCCCTGGTGCCGACGTCGTTCAAGAGCGGCATGGGAGTCGAAGCCTTGTTCCGCACCGTCATTCAGGTCTATGAGGGTGTCAGCCAGACGGCCCGACACATCCACATCAACTACGGACACGAGATAGAGGACGGCATCCGTCACATACAGGCCTACCTGAAGCCCGACGGCAGCATCACTCCCCACTATTCCACTCGTTACGTGGCCCTGAAGCTGTTAGAGCACGACACCAGTATCGAGAACTTCGTGCGCCAGAAGGCCGGCGAGCGCAGCAAGTCCATCCTCGTTGAGCGCGACAAGGCTGCTGCCCGTGTCTTCGAAGAGACCAACAGCGACTCCGAGACGGCCATCATGGATGCCAAGTACGGATTCATCAACGGAGCGCTGACGGAAGCGCAGTTCAAGGCCGGTCACAAGCAGGATACCTACAAGACCACGCACATCATCGACAATATCCTGTCGCATAAATACCTGGGATTCCCCATCTTCTTCCTCATCCTGTTCCTCATGTTCCAGACCACCTTCGTCCTCGGCCAGTACCCTATGGACTGGATAGACGCTGGCGTCGAGCGGCTGGGCTCGTTCGTCAGCCGCATCATGGCCGACGGCCCGCTGAAGGACATGCTGGTGGACGGTGTGATAGGTGGAGTAGGGGCCGTCATCGTGTTCCTGCCCCAGATTCTGATACTCTACTTCTTCATCTCGCTGATGGAAGACTCGGGCTACATGGCCCGTGCAGCCTTCATCATGGACAAGCTCATGCACGGCATGGGACTGCACGGCAAGTCGTTCATCCCGCTGGTCATGGGCTTTGGCTGTAACGTGCCTGCCATCATGGCTACGCGAACCATCGAGAGTCGTCGCTCGCGACTCATCACCATGCTCATCCTGCCGTTCATGTCCTGCTCGGCCCGATTGCCCATCTACATCATGATTATCGGCACTTTCTTCGCTGTCGAGTACCAGTCGTTTGTCATGCTCTCGCTATACGCCATCGGCATCCTGACGGCAGTCATCGTCAGCAAGCTCTTCTCGACCTTTGTCATCAAGGGCGAGGATACACCTTTCGTCATGGAGCTGCCCCCTTATCGCTGGCCGACAGCCAAAGCCATCGGACGTCACACGTGGGAGAAAGGCAAGGAGTATCTGAAGAAGATGGGCGGCATCATTCTCGTGGCCAGCATCATTGTCTGGGCTTTGGGCTACTACGGACCCGCTGGTCAGGCACCCAGTATGGAACAGTCGTACATCGGACTGATGGGTCAGTGGATATCGCCCTTGTTCTCCCTCCAGGGCTTCACCTGGCAGCTGGACGTCTCGCTCATTGCCGGTGTGGGAGCCAAGGAGATTGTGGCATCCACCATCGGCGTGTTGGGCGGACTCGACGGCATCACCCCCCTGGTGGCCTACAGCTATCTGCTCTTTGTCCTGCTCTACTTCCCCTGCATTGCCACCATCGTTGCCATCCGTCACGAGAGTGGCTCGTGGAAGTGGGCCGTCTTTGCAGCCCTTTACACCACCGTTCTGGCGTGGGTCGTCTCAGCCGTTGTCTACCAGCTGGGCAGCCTGTAGGGGGACGCTGGTACTGACTGTAAGTTCTTTTTACCCTTTTTCGGTTTTCGCCTTTTTACCCTTTTTGCCTTCCTTCCGTCGTCCGTTTTTGCGCGCTGGGCAGGGCGTAAATTTTCTTAGGCCTATTAGTAAATTCTCCCTCGCCGCGTGCATCCGCATCCTTCTTCCGGTTGACGATGCAAAGGTACGAAAATTTCAAGTCAGTTCCAAATTTTGCCCCTCCAATTCAGCCGATTTTCAGCACAAACTGCGCGAATTCGTTTCAGCAGCCTGAACGGGTCGATGACAAATGACAGATGACAGATGACAGTTTTCTGAAAATCAGTGCGCCTTTATATATAGTATTATATATATTATAATATATATAATACTATACCCTCTATACTCCCAAATTCAAAAAACTGTCATCTGTCATAACTGTCATTTGTCATCGCTTTGCTACCAAAAGACAACCTACTCTAACTATCCTGTCTTTTGTCGATAAACTTGCAGTGTGAGTACTGTTCGCGAGGGAATTTGAACAAGCTGTCGTCAATGTCGCCCAACTTGAAATTGCTAATCTTGATAGTCGTATGGAAGATGCCTACTTTGATGCGGATGCTGGTTGGGGTATGACTCGTACGATCCAGCATGACGCGAGCCTCCTTGATACCTTTCACGCCTTTCTTTGCCTTCAGCGTGATAGCAAATCCCTTCTTTTTCTCGTCCTTGATGCTGTATTGATAGTTGTTGGGGTCAAACTTGAACTTGGTGGCATACTTGTCTCGTTTCTCCGAATGGGCATCATAGACGGTAACGGTTTTCTTTTTGCGTTCCAGCCGATGGTAGGTTACGTCGTCATTCCAGGCAATGTATTTCTCGTCGATAAACTTACTCTTCTTCTGCTTCATCCAGATGGTGCCCTCGGTCTTGTAGATGCCGATGATGTTCACCTTATAGTGCAACGTGCCGCCCTCTTCGCCAAAGAGACGGTTGTATATGTCCATGAATATACGGCGAGCCTGCTGCGCATTGGGTGTTTCGTGTTCCTGGGCAGGAAGGCATAACGTGAAGCAAAGAATACTTGCTAACAAAAACAATCTTTTCATAACGGGGTGCAAAGGTAAACAAAAGAATCCACAACTTAGCATTGTGGATTCTTTATTTAAGAAATATTATTTATTTACTTACCGGAATCTTGACCTTCGGTCGAGTTTGCTTACTTAATCGCAATCTTATCGACACGCTTCTGATGGCGTCCGCCTTCGAAAGTGGTCTTGAAGAACTCGTCCATGATTTGCTTGGCCGTGTTGTTGTCGATAAAGCGACCAGGCATCACCAGCACGTTGGCATCGTTGTGCTGACGAATCAGGTGGGCAATCTCTGTGCACCAAGCCAATCCGGCACGGACACCCTGATGCTTGTTCAGCGTCATGGCAATACCTTCGCCCGAACCGCAGATGCCGATGCCGGGATACACTTCGCCACTCTCTATGCCCTCAGCCAGCGCGTGGCCAAAGTCAGGATAATCCACTGAGGCATCACTCCACGTACCATAGTCCTTGTAGGGATAGCCTTTCTCCTCCAGATACTGGAGCACATATTTTTTCAAAGGGTAGCCAGCGTGGTCGCAGGCTACACCAACAGTTTTTACTTCCATTATGCTAATAACTTTTTAACTTGTTCGTAAACATTTTGTCCAGTGTAACCCAACTTTTCGTCGAGCACCTTGTAAGGAGCAGAGAATCCGAAGCTCTGCAGGCCCCATACGCAACCGTCGGCACCTACCAGACCCTCGAGGGTTACAGGAAGACCGGCGGTAAGACCGAACTTCTTCTTGCCGGCAGGCAGCACGCTCTCCTGATACTCCTTCGACTGTGAACGGAACAGACCTTCAGAGGGAACGCTCACCACGCGAACCTTGATGCCGTCCTTGCGCAGCAGGTCGGCACCGGCCTCCAGGGTAGACACCTCAGAACCGCTTGCCAACAGGATGACGTCATAGTCGGCATCAGAGCCAGCTACTACGTATGCACCCTTGGTAGCCTGAGAGTAGTCGTTGCCGGCAGGCAGCATGTCGATGTTCTGGCGAGAGAAGATGAGGGCAGTAGGCGTCTCCATGTTCTCCATAGCCATGCGCCAGCAGACGGTCGTCTCCTCAGCGTCAGCAGGACGAACAACCAGTACGCTGTTCTTGCCGTGATGGTTCTTCAGCTTCTCCATCAGGCGAATCTGAGCTTCTTGCTCAACGGGCTCGTGGGTAGGACCGTCCTCACCAACGCGGAAGGCATCGTGAGTCCAGATGAACTTCACGGGCAGTTCCATCAGGGCTGCCATACGTACAGCGGGCTTCATGTAGTCAGAGAATACAAAGAAGGTACCACATGCGGGAATCACACCACCGTGCAGAGCCATACCGATGCAGCAGCAAGCCATTGTCAACTCAGCCACACCAGCCTGGAAGAATGCACCCGAGAAGTCGCCGCGGACGATGTCGTGCGTCTTCTTCAGGAATCCGTCGGTCTTATCAGAGTTCGAGAGGTCGGCAGAAGCACAAATCATGTTGGGCACCTGCTCAGCCAGTACGCTCAGGACAGTAGCCGAAGCGCCACGGGTAGCAGCACCGGCCTTCTGCTCAACCTTCGACCAGTCAATCTTAGGAGCCTTACCGCTGAACCAGTCTTTCAGCTGCTGAGCCTTCTCGGGGTTAGCCTTGGCCCAAGCTTCTTTCTTGGCATAGCGCTCAGCACAAATCTGCTTCAACTCAGCAGCACGCTTAGCATAGAGTTCCTTTACTTCTGGGAAAATCTGGAACGGATTCTCGGGGTCAGCACCCAGGTTCTTCATGGTGTTGATGTAGGCATCGCCACCGAGAGGAGCACCATGGGTAGCGCAGTTCTTCTCGTATGAAGAGTTGTCAGCCTTGCGTGCGCCCTTACCCATCACACAGTGACCGATGATGAGTGACGGACGGTTCTGTTCCTTCTGGGCGTTCTTGATGGCCTCGCGAATCTGGTCAACGTCGTTACCGTCAATCTTCTGAACATACCATCCCCAAGCCTCGTACTTCTTGGCGGTATCCTCGCTGGTCACCGTCTCAGTGGTGGTAGACAGCTGGATGTCGTTAGCGTCATAGAACATGATGAGGTTGTCCAGCCCCAGGTTACCGGCAATACGGCCTGCACCCTGCGAAATCTCCTCCTGTACACCACCGTCAGAGATGTAGGCATAGATGGTTTGACCCATCACTTCCTCACCCAACTTAGCCTTCAGGAACTTAGCAGCAATGGCAGCACCAACGGCGAAGGTGTGACCTTGTCCCAGAGGGCCAGAGGTGTTCTCGATGCCGCGTGCAATCTCACGCTCAGGGTGTCCGGGAGTGACTGAGCCCCACTGACGCAGGTTCTTCAGGTCGTCCAGCGTATATTTTCCAATCAGGCACAGCTGTGAGTACAGCATTGGAGCCATGTGGCCAGGGTCCAAGAAGAAGCGGTCGCGTCCTTCCCATGTGGGGTTCTCAGGATCATATACAAGGAATTCACTGTAGAGGGTGTTGATGAAATCAGCACCACCCATAGCACCACCGGGATGTCCCGACTTTGCTTTCTCAACCATCGAAGCAGCCAGAATACGGATGTTGTCAGCTGCGCGATTCATAATTTTGTTGTCGTTCATAATAATAATTGATGTATTGTTAGTGTATTTTACATTGATGTTTCTTGAACCATTCTGCAAATTTACAAATTAAATTCCAATTAACCGATGTTTTTAAGATTATTTTGTAACTTCTCTATTGCTTTCTGTGCATAATGGTGGCCAAAGTTAATAAGTTTCTCAGACTTGTCATAGTCAAAACCTCCATATCTGTTCAGCTGGATGTCGATGAGCATGTCAGGGTGGGTGAGTTGTACCATGAGTTTGGAGTTCTGTCTGATCATGATGCTGCTGGTGCGCGAGAGCAGGGTATAATAGTTGAAGTCCAGGTTGTCCGGCAACAGTTTGTTCAGAATCAGTTGGCTTAGTGACTTGTCTTTCTTGCGCCGCTGCTCTATGAAGTTCTGCAATGCATTCTGCCCCTGATAGTCGTGCCCGCTGACGTCCACGCCTACCAGCAAGTCGCCTTTCTTTCTGGCCACTCTGTTCAAGGGGAGAGGGTTGACAATGCCGCCGTCAATCAGCACCATGCCGTTGATGCGAACCGGTTCATAGTAGGCTGGTAGCGAAATGCTGGCCCTGATGGCTCCGAAGAGACTCCCTTTGCGAAAGGTCACCTCGCGTCCAGTTTCCCAGTCGGTGGCAACGGCACAATAGGGAATAGGCAGGTTTTCAATCGGCGTGTCAGGCACTATTTCCTTGATGGCGTCGATGATGCGATTGCCTTTAACCAAATGATTAATACTCAGCGAGAAGTCCGTGAGTTCCACCATTTTACGTTTGTCAATCCCTTTCATCCATTCTCGGAATTCGGCCAGCTTTCCGGCAGCATAGACGCCCCCTATCAGCGCTCCCATGGAGGCCCCTGCAATAGAGGATATGTGGTAGCCCTGCTCCTCCAGTTCCTCTATCACTCCGATGTGTACCAACCCACGTGCGCCACCGCTTGAAAGCACCAGCGCAACGTCTTTTTGATTGTCACCTCCTGTATTGGTAATCATCTCGTCAGATTTTATTCGATGGTCAGCACGACGATACTCTTGGCGGGCAGTTTCACGCTCAGCACCTGATTCTTCAGCTTGGCATCCTTGAATGCGCGTGGTGTCACCGTCTGTGGGTGCTCAAAGGAGTTGTAGTCCTTGGCATCAGCAGAAGTCAGCACTCTGCCACTCACACCTTTGGCCTTGGTTCCTTGCAGGGCGATATCGAGTGTCTGAGCGTCTTTAAGCGACGTATTGGCCAGTGCCAGCACGATGTTTCCTTGCTGTGTACGAGCTGCTGAGGCAGAAAGCAGAGGCATTGTTTTGCCCTCAGTGGTCTTGATGGAGTCGCACTTCAGAGTTATCGGCAGGAAGGTAGCCTCCTGGAACGGACGATACATCTCAAACACGTGGTAGGTTGGTGTCAGAACCATGTGGCCCGTACCTTTCTGGTCGGTAAGAATCATTGACTGAAGCACATTGACCACCTGTGCAATGTTACACATACGGACGCGATCCGTATATTTGTGGAATACGTTGAGCATCAGTGCTGCCACCATGGCGTCGCGCAGTGAATTCTGCTGATACAGGTGTCCGCTGATGGTGCCCGGCTCTTCATCCCACCAGGTGCCCCATTCGTCTACCATCAGGGCAATCTTCTTTTCTGCGTCCAGCGAGTCCATGATGGCGCAATGGCGTGCTACGACAGACTCAACGTCCAGACACTTCTCCAGCGTCAGATAGTACTCCTCGGGCGAGAATGCAGTTGCCTTACCCTTGTTTTTCCAGTCCTTGACGGTATAATAGTGTACGCTGATGCCCTGCATACGCTTTCCGATTTTATTCATCAACACGCGTGTCCAGTTGTAGTCGTAGTCAGAAGCCCCCGATGCAATGCGGAACAGATGGTTGTCACCCTGGTCGCGCAGATAGGTGTTGAACTTACGGAACTCGTTGGAATAGTATTCCGGTGTCATGTTGCCGCCACATCCCCAAGCCTCGTTGCCGATGCCGAAATACTTTACCTTCCACGCCTTGTCGCGTCCGTTCTGACGGCGCAGGCGAGCCATCGGAGTGTCGCCGTCGCTGGTCATATACTCTACCCATTGAGCCATCTCCTTCACCGTTCCGCTGCCCACGTTGCCGCTGATATAGGGCTCGCAACCCAGCAGTTCGCAGAGGTTCAGGAACTCATGGGTGCCAAAAGAGTTGTCCTCGATGGTGCCTCCCCAGTTGTTGTTTCGCAGGGTGGGGCGCTGTTCCCTGGGACCTATGCCGTCCATCCAGTGGTAGTCGTCGGCAAAGCATCCTCCCGGCCAGCGCAGTACGGGTACCTGCAGTGCTTTCAGTGCGTCGAAGACGTCTTTTCTATATCCCTTGATATTAGGAATCGGCGAGTTTTCACCCACCCAGAGTCCTCCATAGATGCAAGACCCCAGATGTTCGGCAAACTGTCCGTAAATCTCGCGGTTGATTTTCGATTTCGGCTGGTCGGCATACAGCGTTGCCGTAGCCTGTTGTGCCTGAGCTGTCAGCGCCGTTGCCAACAGCAGCAAAGTGTTAGTTAATAGTCGTTTCATGTTGTATGCTATTTGTTTTAAAGTCTTACTCCCAGTGAGGCATTGACAAACCAGTCATTCAGTTTCAGGGTGTTGTTGTCCACGCTGTGCTTGAATTGGTTCCACTGTCCGTGAACGTTCAGGAAATACCTGTCCCAGTTGTAGGTGATTGACGTGCGAGCATCCAGATTGAACGACACCTTGCCGTGTCTCACCACTTCGTCGGTTTCTTCCAGCGTCACGTCCTCCATCCACGACGGGTCATCGATATCGTCGGGATAGGGCTTCTTGCCGTTTTGGGGACCGTCTTCCTCATAGAGGAAGATGTCGTAGTTGGAGTCGTAGAGCGTTGCTTTCTTTCGGTTATAGAATACCAGCATCGGCATGGCTGTGACGTTGACCATCAGGTTCTTGACGGGAACCCAGTTGTAGGAATAGCCAAAACCTATTCCTGCCTCCTGAATTTTGAATTTTCCCGTTCTTCCGTTGAGCTGCACGACAGGGGCGTTCTTTCGCTGTGCATAGTCGACGTCAGACTGATAATACATGGCTCCCAACATGAACGAGCCGGCCGACCGGAGCTGCACGACAGACTGGTCGTAGGCAGCTGCATAGGAGAATCGCTTGCCGTTCAGCATGTAGAAGCCGTCCAGGATCAGCGTATTGATTTTCATATCGTCCCATACGCTGACATTTTTGACATCAGCGTCGAAATAGTCTCCCTCTTCTCCCACAGCCCTTAGTACGGCATCCATGTTGCGTGTTTCAAAGTTGCGTGTGCGCAGGTAGATGCCATATCTGGCCCCCGTGGCTCCGATGGAGAAAGTGCTTCCGTTGGCTTTCGACAGTGAGAAGTTATAGCCAAATCCGTAGCCTCGATAGCCCACCCACAAACCGATGTTGTACGTGAATTTGGGTTTGAAGACCGACTTCAGATTATAGTGTCCCGTAGCGCCGTAGCTGGCCAGATCGGCCTCGGTGACGGTCGACTCTACTCTCATGTCCATATTGTTGATATGGTTTTTCAGCACCAGCTGCCAGGGTCGTTCAGGCACGTAGATGTAGCGTTTGTCAATACCTCTGGTAGCCATGGTGTCAATGAATGCTCCTAACTTGTTCACGGCCCTGACTAAGAAGGGCTTCCGTTCTTGGGCGACAGCCATAGACAGCGATAGTGTCAAAGCTATCAGAAATGCACTTATTCGTTTCATATCGTCTTTATAGTTATTTTCTGGTAAATGTCAGTGTGCCAGGCAGCTTGCGCCACTTGCCCTGATGGGGAACCTTGATGGTGCTGCCCGAGCCCTGCTTCAGCACATACAGGCTGTCGTTCTTGCGTGTCAGCGTGGCACGCAGGTCTTCCGAGCCGTAGTCGTTGATGAGCTGCATCTCGGCCTTGTCGTCGCCTGTCACTTTGCACGAGGTGATGACCCAGCAGAAAGAGTTGTGCTGCTTGCCAAGATAGCCAGGCAGCGGACCGTACAGTTCCTGTCCGGGCACCTTGACGTCCTGTTCATAGAAGTTGATGCGCAGGTACACATCATATTCATTATTAATAAGGTACGCGTGGAACGGCTTGCTTTCCGTGTGCTTCTGAGCGCCGGCTTGTAGGACAAGCAGCAACAGTATGACTATGTGCAGTATCTTATTTTTCATTTTTTATGATTTAAACGGTACAAAGGTAATAAATCTAAATCAAGAAACAATCATTTCCGTTGAAAATATATGTGAAAACTTTCGAGGTTTTTATTTTTTTTAAGTATCTTTGCAGCCGCAATACATGTATTAACAATGGAAAAAGACTATTTAAAGCCTGATTTTGTCTTTGAATCGAGCTGGGAAGTATGTAACAAGGTAGGTGGTATCTACACTGTACTATCCTCGCGTGCAAAGACACTACAAGAAGAAATGAAGGACCATATCATCTTTATTGGTCCCGATTTCTGGAAGGAAAATGAGAGTCCTTATTTTAAAGAGGAGAAATCGCTTTTTGCCGAGTGGCAGTGGGCAGCAAGGGAGCAGGGCCTGACGGTCCGCGTAGGTCGTTGGACCGTTCCTGGCGAGCCGATAGCCATTCTGGTAGACTTCAATCCCTTCTTTGAACAGAAAAATGAGATTTACGGTTGGCTATGGGAGCACTACCAGGTGGACTCGTTGCACGCCTATGGCGACTACGACGAGGCGTCTATGTTCTCCTATGCTGCTGCCCTGGTGGTAGAGAGTTTCTACCAGCAGTATCAGTTGCAGAATAGCCGTGTTGTCTATCACGCCAACGAGTGGATGTGCGGACTGGGAGCTTTGTATATCAACAACAAGCTGCCCCAGATTGGTACCGTCTTCACCACCCACGCCACCAGTATCGGTCGTTCTATAGCCGGCAACCAGAAGCCGCTCTACGACTATCTGTTCGCCTACAACGGTGACCAGATGGCTGGCGAGCTGAACATGCAGTCGAAGCACTCTATTGAGAAGCAGACGGCGCTCTATGTCGACTGCTTCACCACCGTGAGCGACATTACGGCCAACGAGTGTAAGGAACTGCTGGACAAACCGGTCGACGTGGTGCTGCCCAACGGCTTTGACAACAGCTTCGTGCCCAAAGGCGCTGCTTTTACCCGCAAGCGCAAGGCAGCTCGCAAGCGGCTGCTGGAAGTGGCTAACGCCTTGCTCGGCGAGCAGTTGGACGACGACACCCTGATTGTGTCTACCTCTGGCCGTTACGAGTTCCGTAACAAGGGCATCGACGTGTTTGTGGAAGCCATGAACCGTCTGCTGCGCGACCGTGACCTAAAGAAGAATGTGGTAGCTTTCATCGAGGTGCCCGGTTGGGTAGGGGAGCCCCGAAAGGACTTGCAGGAGCGTTTGCAGAACGGTGGTCAGTATGACACGCCGCTCGATG
>CAMOWH010000008.1:0-42053 GCA_946628315.1 uncultured Prevotella sp. | reverse complement strand
CTTTCTCAAGTCGCTTCATCATGGCAAACATGAAGACAGCAGCAATCAGGCAGACCCCCATGAAGACACTCCAGCAGAGCCACAAGGGAACAGCCCCCCAGAGCAGGCCGCCTACAACGACAAGCTGGTTTCCTATGGCAGTAGCCACAAACCAGCCACCCATCATCATTCCCTTGTACTTGGGAGGTGCCACCTTTGACACAAAGGAGATGCCCATAGGGCTGAGCAGAAGTTCTCCGAAGGTCAGCACCAGATAGACGGTGATGAGCAGGTTGGGGGTTACGTCTGCCACGTGAACTGCAACAGGATTGCCGTCAGCACCTAACTCAGTCTGCGGCATGGGCAGTCCCATAGAGCTAAATGCCATCAGTGCATAGGCTACCGCCGCAACTATCATACCATAGGCAATCTTACGCGGAGCAGAGGGCTCCTTGCCCTTGGCGGCCAGCGATCCGAAAATCGCCATAGAAACAGGTGTCAGCGCTACCACATAGAAGGGGTTGAACTGCTGGAAGATGGGAGCAGAAACCGTTACGCTACCGTCCACACTATTGTATTGGAAGCAAAGGAAGCAGACTGCCAGTGCGATGACGACAGCAGAAATAGCTTTTCCCTTGCCCGTTTTCGACTGGAACAGCGAGAACAGGGCATATACGATGAAGATGACAGCCACCAGGTTCCATACATCGAAGCACATGGCCTGTAAACCTTCTGCCGACTGAGCGGTGAACTCGTCAGCGAAGTAGGTCAGCGAGAGTCCGTTCTGGTGGAAAGCCATCCAGAAGAAGATGACTACAGCAAAGACCAGACAAAGAGCAACAATACGCTGCTTGGTCTCTTCCTTAGACAGTTCAGGCTCACCGCTGGCTGCATCGGCCTTGGCACCAGCCTTCTTGGCTCCACCCTCGGTATGACGGAAGGTAGAGCGGAAGATGTAGTAGATGGCGATAGACAGGATGAGCGAGGCACAAGCCACAGCAAACGAGAAATGGTAGGCGTCATTGCTGCTGTAGCCCAGTGAAGTCTCTGCATACTCCTTAATCTTAATGGCTGCCGTCGGAGCAAACAAGGCACCGATATTGATAGCCATGTAGAAGATAGAGAAACCAGAGTCACGCTTGTCGGCATACTTGGGATCGTTGTAGAGGTCGCCCACCATCACCTGGAGGTTGCCCTTGAACAGTCCCGTTCCAAAGCCGATGAGCAGCAAAGCTGCCAACATCACGACAAGGGCGAAACTATCTCCTCCCAAGGGTACACTGAGCAGCAGATAACCTGCAAACATAATGATAATACCCGTCGTCACCATTTTGCCAAAGCCAAACTTGTCGGCCAGCATACCGCCAAAGAGCGGGAAGAAATAAACAAACATGAGGAACGCACTATAGATGGTGCCTGCCAGAGCGGGCGACAATCCGTAGTTTGCTCTCAAGAAAAGGGCGAAGACGGCCAACATCGTGTAGTAGCCAAAACGTTCACCCGTGTTGGCCAAAGCCAACGCAAACAGTCCTTTCGGTTGTCCTTCGAACATGATACTTTTTTTAAATTATTGATGATTAATGATTGTCTGGATTATTTTATCTTATCGTTTTTGGTCTTGATGATGTCGAACAGATAGGTGGCCTTGATGATGATGGTGCCATGATTAGACTTGCCAAAATAGTCTTGTTTACTGTTGCCGTAGATGTTGCCAAGACCAAAGTAATAGCGTGCCTCCATGAGGAAGTGTCCTATCTTGGGATGCGAGAACTCAATGCCGGCACCTCCTGTAATACCATAGTCAAACTTCTTCTCAACAGGCATGGTCTCTTGGGCCACAACACTTGACGAGCGCGGATTGACTGTTCCATGACCAGGCTGGATATTGGTGTTTGTCGACTCACTCAAGACAAAGCCAAGCTGAGGGCCAACTTGTATGAAAGCCTGAACACCCCGACGCTCCCTACCCCAGCCCAATCGGGCCAATATGGGTATCTGGACATAATTGATGCGACGCTCGTAAAAAAGCGGATTATCGGGATCGTCAGCGTAATATACGGGATTATTGTTGATATCAAAAATATTTTCCTTCCAACCCATCTGTCCGTAGTTCACCTCAGCGGTGACGGCACAAATGCTACTGAAATATTTCTCGCACGTATAGCGAATGGTAAGTCCGCCTGTCATACCACCCATATTCGACTGGGGCACCTCAGGCTGGAAGCTGATTCTGTTCATCATATAGCCGCCATTGACACCTACCGCCAAGTCAGTACGATACTCGCCCACCTGGGCACCGGCCATCAAAGGAAAGAGGGCAAGAAGAGCATATATAAAATAAGTTCTCATCATTCTTTTAACCTACTTGTTTTAGAAGTTGATGGTTTCAATCCTTTGGTCTCTTTGGTAATGAACGAAGAGCAGCGAACGGTTTTGCATACCTCCGTTGCCAATGCGCTCAAAATGCAGCGGTGACTGGATAGGCGTATAGCCCACCGTACCAGAGGCTCCCATAAAATTCCTGCCATAGAGGTGCAGCCCCTTAATCAAGAAGAAAGCATGGTCGAATCCTGTAACGGCAAAGCGCTGGGGATAGGATTGCATGTCCTGATGGAAATTCCAGCGGTACTTCTGCTTGAATCGCTCCGAACGTGCCGAGAGCGGATTCATATAATAGGTAGAAGGCACATAGGTATCGAACTTATAGAAATTCTCCAAATGAGAACGGGTGTACTGCAACCACTCAGGATAGCCGAACATGGAAATCTGGAGATGAGGACTGTTTAACATCAATCCGTTAAGTTTGGCAAAAGCTACGCTCAGTTCAGATGAACGGCCGGTATTGAGTATGACCACGTTTCGCTGAGTCGTTGAGAAACATTTCTGGAATAAGTTTTCACTCGACTTCAGATTGGTAATGGAGTAAACGACCCCCTCCTGTTCCAATTTACGACGAAGGGCCGTGGTAAACGCTCCTTTGGTGCTGGTGGTATCATTGCAGTCGATGATGACAGGATGAAAGTCCTTGAAACGCTGGTAAAAGCGATAGACAGTAGCTTCGTTCAACGTATTACCGTTCTGATAGACCTGAAACAGGTTCGCATTGTCGTAAACCTCCGTAGAATTAATGGAGAACGGGATGAGCACGCGAATATTGCGGGCTTTGGCAAAGTCGCCCAAGGCTTTTACCTGCTTTGTATAGAGCGGGCCGATAATGAGGTCGCGTGTCGCTGCCTGAGGGTCCTTCAGTATCTGGTTTATATCGGCATCCTCTGCCACATTCCAGGCACGGATATCAGTAGAAACACCACTCGCCTTCAGGCTGTCGCAAGCCATCAACACACCACGATAGTACTCCACCATACGCTTGCCGTCACCATTCAGTTTGTGCAAGGGCAGCATGATGCCTACACGGATTTCACGCTGGCGCATGTCTATGGAAGAGTGAGCATTAGTAGTCTTTGACACAGAAGGAGCATAGTTCTCCTGAATGGCAGGAACCTTTTCACCCTTGCGGAAAGGTATCTTGATGACAGCACCAACCTTCAGTTCATAGCCCGGATTGTTCATTTCCGGATTGGCGTCTATCAGTTCCTGCACCGTCAAGCCATTGTCCCGGGCAATACCAAAGATGGTCTCCTTGCGTTTTACCTCATGCAGATCCTTAAAAACCTGTGACTGTGATAATGCGGTCTCTGTCATCAGAGAGCAGACAGAAAACAGCAATAAATATCTCCATATTTGTTTCATAAATCGACTTTTTTCAGTTTTGCGCTACAAAATTACAAAAAAAGTAGCGGAAGTTCTACTTTTTTCCGTAATTTTGCAAAAATAATCATATTTCAAGATGAAAATCAGCAGAATTATCCCATTATTAATAGCCAGTTGGATGCCTATCGCCATTTGGGCAACCATCACACCCACCGCAATCTATACGGACAAAGACGGCAAAGAAATCACGGAAACGAGAGAAATCAATGGTGACGCTCCGCTGCATGTCCGATTCATGGCCTATGCCGAATCGCTGGAGGCCGGTTCCTCGTTGGAATGGCATTTCATCCATGTCGGCTCTGACGGTACCAGCGAAATCACCCGCTATGAAGAAAACACGGAATTTGACTTCAGAGAGTCTGGCAAGACAACCGTCATGCTACTGGTAAAAGTAGGCGACGAAGTGGTAGAAGAGGGAACCATCACCGTCAACATCAGCGACAGTCATCTGGAAATGCCTAATGCTTTCTCACCGAACGGTGACGGATACAACAAAATCTATGGTGCCAAAGGAGTTTGCAATCCTGAATCGACAGGACGCTATCGGAGCATCGTTGAGTTTCATGCGTACATCTTCAACCGATGGGGACAGAAACTTTACGAGTGGACAGACATCAGCTCGGGATGGGACGGAACCTATAACGGGTCGCCTGTGAAGGACGGTGTCTACTATGTCCTGGTGAACGCACGAGGGGCAGACGGCAAGGTATACAATATCAGAAGGGACGTGAACCTGATACGAAATTTCAATTCCGTAACAAGCACAGGAGGTGAATAATGAGTAGTGACAACAAAATTAACGTTTGGGGGGCGCGCGTACATAATCTAAAAAATATAGATGTCGAAATCCCCCGCCACTCACTGACGGTCATCACCGGCCTGAGCGGCAGCGGAAAGTCCAGTTTGGCCTTCGACACCATTTTTGCAGAGGGACAGCGCAGGTATATTGAGACCTTCTCGGCCTACGCCCGCAACTTCTTAGGAGGCATGGAACGGCCTGACGTCGACAAGATTACAGGTCTCTCACCAGTCATCAGCATCGAGCAGAAGACCACCAACAAGAATCCACGCTCTACGGTAGGTACCACTACCGAGATTTACGACTACATGCGTCTGCTTTTTGCACGAGCCGGCAAGGCTTACAGCTACATGACCGGAGAGCCCATGGTGAAATATACGGAGGAGAAAGTCATCGACATGATAGTCAACAACTATGCCGGCCGGAAGATTCTCATCCTGGCACCATTGGTACGTAGCCGCAAGGGACACTATCGTGAACTGTTTGAGGGCATGAGACGCAAGGGATACCTGCATGTACGCGTAGACGGAGAAGTACAGGAAATTACCCGAGGCATGAAGGTTGACCGATACAAGAATCATGACATCGAAGTGGTCATTGACAGGTTAGCAGTCAAGGAGACTGCCGACGAGCGACTGAAGAAGACCATCCAGATAGCCATGAGACAGGGCGAGGGGTTGCTGATGATAATGGACTTTGAAACCGGCCAGGTCAAGCACTTCTCGAAACGACTGATGTGCCCTACTACGGGTATTTCCTATTCCGACCCGGCTCCCAACACGTTCTCGTTCAACTCGCCACAGGGAGCCTGTCCACGTTGCAAAGGACTGGGATACATCAACGAGATAGACATGGACAAGGTCATCCCCAACCGAAAGCACAGCATTCACGAGGGAGGCATTGTACCACTGGGCAAATATAAGAGCCAGATGATATTCTGGCAGATTGACGCCATCCTGCACAAATATGACTGCGACCTAAAGACACCTATTGCCGACATTCCTGAGGAAGGGTTGAACGAGATTCTCTATGGCTCGTTAGACAGAGTCCGAATTGACAAAGAACTGGTACATACCTCCAGTGACTATTTTGTAGATTACGACGGTGTGGTGAAGTACCTACGCTCCGTGATGGAGAGCGACGACTCCAACAGCGGACAGAAATGGGCAGACCAGTTTCTGGCCGAATGCGAATGTCCTGAGTGCAAGGGACAACGGCTCAATCGCGAGGCCCTGTCGTACAAGATATGGGACAAGAACATCTCTGAGCTTGCCAATATGGACCTGACGGACTTGCGCCAATGGCTGGACGACTGTCAAAAGCATCTGGACCATCAGCAGAACCAGATAGCCACAGAGATACTGAAAGAGATACGTACACGACTGGACTTCCTGTTGGAGGTGGGCCTCGACTACCTGGCACTGAACCGCCAGTCTGCCTCCCTCTCCGGTGGAGAAAGCCAGCGCATCCGGCTGGCAACCCAGATTGGGTCGCAGTTGGTCAATGTGCTATACATTCTTGACGAGCCTTCCATCGGTCTGCACCAGCGTGACAACGACAGGCTCATCAAGTCGTTGAAGGAGCTACGCGACCTGGGCAATACGGTTATTGTGGTAGAACACGACCGCGACATGATGCTGGCTGCCGACTATATAGTGGATATAGGACCCAAGGCAGGCCGCAAGGGCGGTGACGTGGTGTTCCAAGGGACGGTAGACGAGATGCTGAAGGCCAATACCATTACGGCCCAATACCTGAACGGTCAACAGAACATCATGCTGCCTCCACAACGACGGAAGGGGAACGGACATTCGCTCGTCCTTCATGGCTGCAAAGGCAACAATCTCAAGAACATCGACGTTGCGTTCCCGTTGGGTGAACTGATTGTGGTGACAGGCGTTTCGGGTTCAGGCAAGTCAACACTCATCAACGAGACCCTCTACCCTATCCTGTCCAAGCACTTCTACCGTTCGCTGCAAACTCCCATGCCTTATGACTCCATAGAAGGCCTGAAACATATTGACAAGGTTACCAACGTAGATCAAAGTCCCATAGGACGGACACCCCGTTCGAACCCAGCGACTTATACTGGCGTATTCTCAGACATCCGTTCGTTGTTTGTCAACCTGCCAGAGGCACAAATCAGGGGCTACAAGCCCGGACGTTTTTCGTTCAATGTCAAGGGTGGTCGCTGTGAGACATGTGGCGGCAACGGATACAAGACCATTGAGATGAACTTTCTGCCTGACATCCAGGTACCTTGTGAAGAGTGTCACGGAAAACGCTACAACCGCGAGACGCTGGAAGTACGCTTCAAGGGCAAGTCAATAGCCGACGTTCTGGACATGACCATCAATCAGGCAGTGGAGTTCTTTGAGAACGTCCCAGAGATTCTGCGCAAAATCAAGACCATTCAGGATGTAGGACTGGGATACATCAAATTAGGGCAGCCCTCCACAACCCTTTCCGGCGGTGAGAGCCAGCGTGTCAAGCTGGCCACAGAACTGTCAAAGAAAGACACGGGCAAGACGCTGTACATCCTGGACGAGCCCACCACGGGATTGCACTTCGAAGACATACGCATCCTGATGGACGTTCTGCAGAAACTGGTAGACAGGGGCAATACGGTTATCGTCATTGAGCATAACCTGGACGTCATCAAGCTGGCAGACCACATCATCGACATGGGACCGGAAGGTGGGCGAAACGGCGGTTGCGTACTCTCAACGGGGACTCCCGAGGAAATAGCTAAGAGCAAGAAGGGATTCACACCCAAGTTCCTGAAAGAAGAACTGGAACGATGTAAACACAAAAAAGATTAATATCTGGCCCTTATAGGCTGATAATTGGCAACAATTTTGTAAATTTGCAGACGAAACCACATTTTTTAATAGCAAATATCATGTTTAGCAAAGAAACTTATATCCGACGCAGAGCGGAACTAAAGCAACTTGTCGGTGAAGGCGTGATAATACTCTTCGGCAACAACGAGGCTCCCTACAACTATCCTGCCAACGCCTATGCACCCATGAGACAGGACTCTTCATTTCTCTACTATTTCGGCCAGCACCGCGACGGTCTGGTGGGGGTCATAGACATCGACAACGACGAGGAATGGCTGATAGGTGACGATATTGACGTAGAGGATATTGTCTGGATGGGCTTTACGCCATCCGTAGCCGACCTGGCATCAGAAATAGGAATCGTCAAGACTGCCCCGATGTCGCAGTTGCAGGCCATCGTCAATGGGCAGTCAAATGGCAGGCATATACACTTCCTGCCTCCATACAGATTCGACACTAAGATACAGTTGATGGATTTGCTGGGCATTCATCCTTCCAAGCAGAAAGAATGCGCGTCTTTAGCCCTGATTCAGGCTGTTGTAAAGATGCGTTCCACCAAGGAGGCACAAGAAATCGAAGCCATTGACCGTGCATGTGATGTCGGCTATGCCATGCATACCACTGCCCAGCTACTCATCAAACCTGGAGTTACGGAACGCTTCGTCGGAGGCCAGGTGGACGGTATTGCACGCTCATTGGCCAGCGGAGTCAGCTTCGCCACCATCTTCTCACAGCATGGTGAAATCATGCACGGAGCTCCATCGGAGAACAAGTTGGAAGCAGGTCGGCTGGCACTCTGTGATGCCGGCTGCGAGTTGGACGACTATTGTTCAGACCACACCAGAACCATGCCTGTTTCCGGCAAATTTGACCAGCGCCAGTTGGAAATCTATTCTATTGTAGAGGCTTGTCACGACTACGTACTAAAGGTAGCCAAACCCGGTGTGAAATACATGGATGTCCACTTTGCTGTCTGTCGTATGATGACAGAACGGCTCAAGGAACTCGGGCTGATGCGCGGTGACACAGAGGAAGCTTTGCAAGCTGGTGCCCATGCCATGTTCCTGCCTCACGGGTTAGGCCACATGATGGGTATGGACGTGCACGACATGGAAGGCCTGGGACAAATCTATGTAGGTTTCGACGAGGAGACCCGTCCCAATTTGGAACAGTTTGGCACCAATTGCCTGCGCATGGGACGCAAGCTGCAAGAGGGGTTCGTGGTGACTGACGAGCCTGGCATTTATTTCATCCCTGCCCTGATAGACGAGTGGAAAGCCAGCGGACATTGCAAGGAGTTCCTGAACTTCGACAAGTTGGAAACCTACAAGGACTTTGGTGGCATACGTATCGAGGATGATGTGCTGATTACCAAGGACGGATGCCGTTTCCTGGGCAGCAAGCGCATACCCTACCACCCTGCAGAACTGGAAGAATTTATGAATAATAACTAATCAATAACCAAGTATGAAGAAACTATTGACACTTGCACTCGTGGCCACGTTTGCCATTGGTGCACAGGCAGAGAGCAAGAAGGACTCTGTCAACAAGAACAAACCCGTGTTCACCGTCATCAAGGAGAACCCCATCACCAGCATCAAGGACCAGAATCGCTCCGGCACGTGCTGGGATTACTCCACCTTGTCGTACTTTGAGGCAGAAATCCTGAAGAAGACGGGCAAGACCTACGACCTCTGCGAATCGTTTGTAGCTAACAAGACCTATATGGACCGTGCCGTTCAGGTGGTCCGTCTGCATGGCGACTGCCAGTTTGCACAGGGCGGTTCTGCCTACGACGTTCACTACGCCTTGCAGCACTACGGCATCTGTCCTGAGAACGCCATGCCCTTCCCCGGCTCACTCTATGGCGACTCACTGAACAACTTCAACGAATTCTTCTCGCTGCTGGAGCCCTATGTGGACGCTGTAGCCAAGAACAAAGCCAAGAAGCTTTCTCCACAGTGGAAGGTTGGCTTACAGGGCATCCTTGATGCTTATCTGGGCAAGTGTCCTGAGACGTTCACCTACGAGGGCAAGAGCTATACCCCGAAGACCTTTGCTGCTTCGCTGGGCCTTGACTGGAACGACTATGTCAGCATTACCAGCTATACCCACCATCCTTTCTATACGGCTTTCCCCGTAGAGGTTCAGGACAACTGGCGCAATCCGCTGAGCTACAACGTTCCCATGGACGAGATGATGAAGATTATCGACAATGCCGTCATGAACGGCTATACAGTCGCCTGGGGCGGTGATGTTTCTGAGGACGGATTCACCCGTCAGGGACTCGCCTACGCCATTGACACCAAGAAGACCCAAAGCCTGCAGGGCAGCGACATGGCCCGTTGGCTCAAGATGACTCCGGCTAAAAAGCGTAGCATCATTGACTCGCTGGGATGCACCGTTCCCGAAATCGTTCCTACCCAGCAGATGCGTCAGGAGCGTTACGACAACTGGGAGCTGACTGACGACCACGGTATGCTGATTTTCGGCATTGCCAAGGACCAGAACGGCAAGGAGTACTATATGGTGAAGAACTCCTGGGGCGAGAGTGGTGAGTACAAGGGCATCTGGTATATGACCAAGACCTTTATCGCTGCCAACACGATGGACTATACCGTCAACAAGAATGCCATTCCCAAGGACATCCGCAAGAAGTTAGGACTTTAGTTTATGAAGAGAATCATCACCATCCTGATGCTGGCCGTCTGTGCCGTCACACTGTCGGCACAAGACAACAAGGCCGACAAGCAATGGCTCAAACAGGGGCTATGGCGCAATGGCTTTAAGAAAGCGAATCCCCACAAGACGCTGAACGCCACAGAGTTTCACGCTCAATACAGCAAGAATAGGCAGCAATGGGAGACGCTGTTCCAATGGCTGCGCGACACCGATTTGCAAGCCATCCCTAAGGGCAAGCACCCCATTCCCAACTCGACCCTGACAGCCAGCGTAGAGGACTCGCAGAACCAGCCTCTTGAGAAGTGCAATACGGAAAGCCACAAGAAGAAAATCGACTTCCAGCTGGTGGTTCGCGGTACGGAGGGCTTTGCCCTGCTTGACCATGAGTCAAGTACCGTCAGCGTACCCTATGACGAGAAGAAGGATGTCATGCGCTACACCTACGACCCCTCGAAGACCCATTCCTTCAATGTCCGTGCCGGACAGTTTGTCATCTTCTTCCCCAGCGACTGGCACATCGCCAAGGTAGCAACCAAGAAGAAGGACCAGAACATCCGCGTCATCGTGGTGAAAATGGATTATATGGAGTAATTCCTACTCATTTGTGAGTAAAAAACGGAATATCTGTTAATTTTTCGACAGAATATTCCGTTTTCTTGTTTTTTATTCGTAACTTTGAGCCGTTTTGTATGCAATAGCCTACCAAATACACTCAAAGCGACAGAAAATAAAAACAAATATAAATGCAGTTTAAATGGAATTACGAACCACCTACATCAGAGAAGCAGCAAGCGGCTAAGGAACTGGCAGAGAA
Organism: uncultured Prevotella sp.; assembly: GCA_946628315.1. Taxonomy (GTDB): domain Bacteria; phylum Bacteroidota; class Bacteroidia; order Bacteroidales; family Bacteroidaceae; genus Prevotella. Next base: position 31,165 of record CAMOWH010000008.1, on the reverse strand, counting down.
AATCGGGATGAGCCCGACACTCGCCACTTTGCTCATTCAGCGTGGCATCCGTACCGAGAGCGCAGCCAAGCGGTTCTTCCGCCCTATGCTCAACGAACTGATAGACCCGTTTCTGATGAACGACATGGACGTGGCAGTAGACCGTCTGAATGACGCCATGGGCCGCAAGGAGCGCATCATGGTGTACGGCGACTACGATGTGGATGGTTGTACGGCAGTAGCTTTGGTGTATAAGTTTCTGCAGCAGTTCTATTCCAACATGGAATACTATATCCCTGACCGGTACGAGGAGGGCTATGGTGTCAGCATCAAGGGAATAGACTATGCGGCAGAGGCTGGTGTTAAACTAATTATCGTGCTCGATTGCGGCATCAAGGCCATCGACGAGATAGCGTATGCGAAGGAGCGTGGCATAGACTTCATCATCTGCGACCACCATGTTCCTGACGACGTTATGCCCCCCGCCGTGGCCATTCTCAACCCTAAGCGTACTGACTCTACCTATCCCTACCACCACCTCTCCGGCTGTGGCGTGGGATTCAAGTTCATGCAAGCCTTTGCCAAGAACAACGGCATTCCCTTCTCGCGGCTGATTCCCCTACTCGACTTCTGTGCCCTGAGCATTGCTGCCGACCTAGTGCCCATTGACGGTGAGAACCGCACACTGGCCTTCCATGGTCTCAAGCAACTCAATCAGGCTCCATCGGTAGGTCTGAAGGCTATCATTGACATCTGCGGACTGACGGGACGCGAACTGACCATGAGTGACATCATGTTCAAGATAGGCCCTCGCATCAATGCCTCGGGGCGTATGCAGAACGGCACGGAAACGGTGACGCTGCTGGTGGAGAAAGACCTGCAGAAGGCTCTGACAGAGGCCATACGCATCAACGAGTATAACGACCAGCGCCGTGATGTGGACAAGCAGATGACGGAAGAGGCCAACGAGATTGTTGAGCGTCTGGAGAGCCAGCAGCACATGCAGAGCATCGTGCTCTATGACGAAGGCTGGAAGAAAGGCGTGGTAGGCATTGTGGCCTCCCGTCTGACCGAACTCTACTTCCGTCCCACAGTGGTACTGACCATCATCAACGGCGTGGCCTCAGGCTCCGCGCGTTCGGTGGCAGGGTTCGACATCTATGAGGCCATCAAGTCGTGCCGCGACCTGCTGGAGAACTTCGGCGGCCACACCTATGCCGTCGGCCTGACCCTCAAGCAGGAGAACATTCCCGAGTTCCGTCGCCGTTTCCAGGAATATGTCAGCAATCACATCATGCCCGAACAGACGCAGCAGACGCTGGATATTGATATGGAGCTCGACTTCCAGAACATCAACAAGCGGCTGCTCAACGAGTTGAAGAAACTGGCTCCTCACGGTCCTGCCAACGAGAAGCCCCTGTTCCTGACGCGCAATGTCTACGACTACGGGACCTCCAAAGTGGTGGGACGCCATCAGGAGCACATCAAGCTGGAGCTCGTCGACTCGAAGTCGGCTGTCGTCATGAACGGCATTGCCTTCGGTCAGAGTGCGGCAGCCCGCTACATTAAGTCCAAGCGCTCGTTCGACATTGTCTACACCATCGAGGAAAATACGTACAAGCGCGGCGAGATACAACTACAGATAGAAGACATCCGCCCCAGTGAGGATGAGTAGTTATCGCGACATTCTCAAACACTATTGGGGCTACGACGACTTTCGTGGCATCCAGCGCGACATCATCGAGTCCATCGGTCTGGGACGCGACACCTTAGGCCTGATGCCTACTGGTGGCGGCAAGAGCATCACCTTCCAGGTGCCGGCATTGGCAATGGAAGGTGTCTGCATTGTAGTGACGCCGCTCATTGCGCTGATGAAAGACCAGGTGCACCACCTGCGCCAGACAGGCATACGGGCGGCAGCCATCTACAGCGGAATGCAGCACGACGACATCCTGCGCGTACTCGAGAACTGCATCCTTGGCTCCACCAAACTATTATATGTGTCGCCCGAGCGGCTATCTTCACAGCTCTTCCAGACCAAGCTGCGCCATATGCGCGTGTCGTTCATCACCGTTGACGAGGCTCACTGCATCTCGCAGTGGGGCTATGACTTCCGTCCCAGCTATCTGGAGATTGCCGCCATCCGCCACCTGCTGCCCGGTGTCCCCGTCCTTGCGCTTACCGCCACGGCAACGCCCCAGGTGGTGGACGACATTCAGGAACGGCTGGAGTTCAGGCAGAAGAACGTCTTCCGTATGTCGTTCGAGCGCAAGAACCTGGCATACCTTGTCCGCAACACGCCCGACAAGCACTACGAGCTCATTCACATTCTGGAGCAGCAGCCGGGTGCCGCCATTGTCTATGTCCGCAGCCGCCGCCATGCACGCGAGATTGCCGAGCAGCTCGGCGAGGCGGGCCTCAGTGCCACGTTCTATCATGCCGGGCTCGACTACGCAGACAAGGACAGCCGACAGCGCGACTGGCAGCACGACCGGGTGCGCATCATGGTAGCCACCAACGCCTTCGGCATGGGTATTGACAAGCCCGACGTGCGCGTGGTGGTACACTACGACTGCCCGGACTCGCTGGAAGCCTACTTCCAGGAAGCCGGACGTGCCGGGCGCGACGGCCAGCCGGCGCAGGCCATCCTGCTCTACAACAACAGCGACAACGGCAAGCTGACCAAGCGCATTGACGACACCTTTCCGCCACGCGACTATATCCGCGAGGTCTACGAGCACCTGGCTTATTACTACCAGATAGCCGTGGGCGACGGCTACGGCGTGAGCCGCGAATTCAACATCGAGGAGTTCTGCCAGCGCTTCCGCCACTTCCCCATTCGCGTCCATAGTGCCCTGCAGATATTACAGCGGGCAGGCTATATAGACTATGACGAGGAAGCCGACCACCAGGCCCGCGTCCGCTTTCTAGTCAGCCGTGACGACCTCTACCGTCTCCATCAGGTATCGCCCGACGAGGAACGGGTCATTGTGTCGCTGCTGCGCAACTATGGCGGGCTGTTTGCCGACTATGGCTATATAGACGAGGGCATCGTAGCCCGTCAGGCCGGTCTGACCCAGCCACAGACCTACGACATCCTGAAAAGCCTCTCTCAGCGGCACCTCATCAGCTTCATTCCCCGCAAGCAGGTACCCTACATCCGCTACCTGCAGCGCCGCGAAGACCAGGCGAGCATCCGCCTGTCGCGTGAGGTCTATGAGGACCGTCAGGAGCAGTACCGACTGCGCATCCAGTCCATGCTACACTATGCGCAGAGCACCGACACCTGCCGTTCGCGCCTGTTGCTCCGGTACTTCGGCGAGACGACGAGCCACGACTGTCACCAGTGCGACGTCTGTCTGGCCGGCGAGGGGCGGCTGGTCACTCAGGAGGGGCAACGTGACGCCTGCCAGCAGATTCTAAGCCTGCTGGCCGACGGTCAGCGCCATCACACAACGGAAATCCTCCGCCTGCACCTGCCGACGGAGGAAGTCAATGCCGCGCTGGAGAGCCTGCTGCGTGAAGAGCAGATTCTCCAGGAAGACAGCTATCTCACTAAAGCCTGACGGGCCGCTGCCAGTCCTTTCATCAAGTCCTCGTGCACCACCCCATTGGTGGCCACCACACTGTCGCCCTGCATGAAGCAGTCGTCGCCGTCGTAGCTGGTCACCCGGCCGCCAGCCTCCATGACTATCAGTGCTCCCGCCATGTAGTCCCACTGGCCGATGTAGCGTTCGGCATAGGCGTCCAGCCTGCCAGCGGCCACGTAGCACAGGGCCATGGCCGCCGAGCCTATCATGCGGATGCTGCCCACGTTGCCGTAGAAGTGCTGTATCAGTTGCCTGATGACGGGTTTGTAGGCGTCGCTGTTGTAAGGCAGTTGCAGGCACAACAGCGCGTCGCCGATGCTGCTCTGCCCCACGTGCAACCGTTCGCATCTTCCGCCATCCGTCCCGCAACTTCCGTCCAAGAATGCGCCCCCGCCCTGCCACGCGTAGAAACACTCGTCGGCACAGACTTCATAGACCACGCCCAGCAGTATCTCCCTGCCCCGAATCAGGGCAATGGAGACCGCATAGGGCGCAAAGCCGTGAATGAAGTTCGTCGTACCGTCCAGCGGGTCGACCACCCACAGCAGCTGCTCGTCCGCATGGGTCGCCAGCCCCTCCTCGGTGATGAACCCCGCCTCGGGCACCAGCTCGCGCAGTGCCTTGACAATGCGCTCCTCCGAACCCTTGTCCACATACGACACATAGTCGTGGGCATGTTTGCGCTCCACCCTCTCCACGGAGAAGCCCTCACGCTCTTTCCTGATATACGCCCCCGCCTCGCGGGCAATGCCACACACGCGACGGGTTATCTGTTGAAGATTTTCCATATCCGCAGTCTTATGATTGTCACACTTCATACGTGCATTCTCCGATTTTGAAAACACTGTCTGCAAAGGTAGCGAATCTTTTCATAACGCCAAAGAAAAAAGCGAGAATAATCAAAGAAGGCGAGGCATCCAACTTTTCGGGTCTACGATAAGTGAAAATCCCACACAGTGTCACCCACCGCATGGGATTCTATACTTCCGCCTCGCGGGCAATAGCACACGCGAGGCGAATCATTAACAACAATGAAATTCTTTAGTCTTCCTGATACTCGGGACGCAGCTTGCGCACGGTCTCGCCGGCACGCCACATCTCCTGGTTGCGCATAGCCTCCAGTTCCTTCTCCAGACCCTGACGGTAGTCGGGCTTCGAGTTGGCGTCGATGGTAATCTGAGCCTCGTTGCCGGTCTTCACCGAGTAGTAGAGCCACTCCATGACGGGCTTGATGGCGTCGTGGAAGCGGGGAGCCCAGTCCAGTGCACCGCGCTGTGCGGTGGTCGAGCAGTTGGCGTACATCCAGTCCATACCCTTGGCACCGAAGAGCGGGCCAAGGCTCTGAGTCAGCTCCTCAACGGTCTCGTTGAAAGCCTCCGACGGCGTGTGGCCATTCTCACGCAGCACCTCATACTGAGCCAGCAGCAAGCCCTGGATGGCACCCATCAGGCTTCCGCGCTCACCAGTCAGGTCTGAGGTAGCCTCGCGCTGGAAGGTTGTCTCGAACAGATAGCCGGCACCGATACCGATACCGAAGGCCAGCGTCTTCTCCTTAGCCTTGCCGCTGGCATCCTGATAGACGGCATACGAGCAGTTCAGGCCGCGGCCCTCGCAGAACATCGTGCGCAGGCTCGTGCCAGAACCCTTGGGAGCCACCATGATGACGTCGACATCCTTCGGGGGTACCACACCCGTGCGATCGCTCCAGTTGATAGCGAAACCGTGGCTGTAGTACAGCGTCTTGCCGGGCTTCAGATATTGCTTGATGGTAGGCCACTGCTGCATCTGACCAGCATCTGAGAGCAGCATACACAGGATGGTACCCTTCTCTGCTGCCTCTTCGATAGAGAAGAGCGTCTTGCCGGGCACCCAGCCGTCGGCAACTGCCTTGTCGTAAGTCTTGCCCTGACGCTGTCCGACAATCACGTTAAAACCGTTGTCGCGCAGGTTGCAAGCCTGTCCGGGACCCTGCACACCATAGCCGATGACGGCGATGACTTCATCCTTCAATACTTCACGTGCTTTCTCGAGTGAGAACTCCTTGCTGGTGACTACAGTTTCAATAACGCCACCAAAATTCATTTCTGCCATAATAGCTAATTGTTTTAATGTTATACTTATCCCCTTGGAAAGAGATTGAAAAATTGCTTACCGGATGCGGTCAGCGGCACGAACCAGCTTCTCGTCGGCCAGCACTCCCTTGCGGGCCATGAAGCAGAGAATGGCGCTGACGGCAGGAAAGGCTGCCGGAAAATCCAGATGGAAGTTGAGGGCATCTGGAGCCTGCGTCTTGCTGACAACGATGAGCGCTATATACCATATTATATCAAGTGCCATACTTGCCAGACAAAGTGTAGCCTGCAGCGGACGGTGCTTATATATAAATATGGTATAGAGACTGAGTGCCGAAGCCACGAGGAGAATGGCAAAGAGAGGCCATACACCGAAGTGGGCAACATGCTGGCTGTCGAGCCACAACAGGTTGTAAATCTGGCTGACGGTAAGTCCCTGGTCAGTCACCGTCGCAATGGGCAGCGAAAGAGTGATTACGCCCAGAATGACTGCCACGAGCAGAAAAAGCGTCTGTTTGCGTTGGATCATAGCGTTTGCGGATTAGTCGGTCTGAACCTCCTGAGCATCCTTTGCGGGGTCGCGCCAGTAGATTTTGCCCTCAACAAACTCCTGCGTAGCCAGCAGCGAGGGCTTGGGCAGCTTCTCGTAGTAGCGTGATATTTCTATCTGCTCACGATTCTCGAAGACTTCCTCCAGCGAGTCGTTATAGGATGCGAACTCAGCCAGCTTCTTGCTGAGGTCTTCCTTAATCTGCATACTAATCTGGTTAGCACGCTTAGAGATGATTGCTACACTCTCATAGATGTTGCCGGTCTCCTGGCAAAGGTCCATGATGTTGCGGGTTACGGTGTTCACCGGTGCTTTTGATTTCTTGTAATCCATGTCTATTATCTACAATTTAACGATTTACGATTTACGAATATATATTAGTCGCCTGTGACTTTCTTGCACTTGACGATATACTTCTCGGCAGTCTTGCGCTCCTCGGACTCAGGGAACTCGTTGAGGAATCCGTAGCACTCGTCCTCAGCATCGCGGAAACGCTCCACACGGCGCTCCTCGCTGGAGTTCTGGGCCAGCTCGAACTTCGACTTCATAATGAGGATGGAGAACTTCTCGCGCAACGAACTGAAAGGATAGGACTTCAAGGCGTTCTGGGCGGTAATGATGCACGACTCGTAGTTGGACTCGGTATTGGCATTGATGTTGCCAAAGTAGCCACCTAAGTTATAATACAGTTCGGCAGCCAGATATTCCTTCATGACGAGGTTGTCCTGCAGGACGAACAGCTGGTTCTGAGCCTTCTCACGCAGCGGTGAGTCGGGATAGTAATCCATGAAGTTCTGGAAAGCATTGATGGCTCCGATGGTTGACGACTGATCCAGACGGGGGTCGGGCATACTCTGGAAGAGCGACTGTCCGGTATAGAAGGAAGCCTGCTCGGCATAGTCACCCTTGGGGTAACTCTGGAAATACTTTTTGAAGGTGGCGCTGGCTGCTTCGTAATCCCTGTTGCAGAACTGCGCCATCCCCAGCATGTAGAGACTCTCCTGAGCATTCTGCCTACCCTTCTGCACGGTCACCAGTTCCTGCAACAGCGTGGCTGCCTGCTGGAACTTGCCGAGGGCAAAGCATTGCTTGGCATACTCGTACTTATACTGATTGTCATTCGACTTATAGACGTTATTGAACTCATGGGCACATCCTGACAGCAGGACGGCCATGCATAGCGCTATGATACAGTTTCTCTTCATTATTTTGCAATTTGACGTGCAAAATTACGCATTTTCATTGTAAAACCAAAGGTTTTTTGATAAAAATTAGGGAATAAGGGCGTAAATTATGATTTATTTCGTACCTTTGCCCTCCATGAACTTCCTTTTAACATCAAAATACCAGCCTACGGGTGACCAACCCGAGGCTATCCGTCAACTGACAGACGGATTGGAACGCGGAGACCGTTCTCAAGTGCTGCTGGGTGTGACGGGGTCAGGCAAGACCTTTACCGTGGCCAACGTCATAGCCAATGTCAACAAACCCACCCTCATCCTGTCGCACAACAAGACGCTGGCAGCCCAGTTGTACGAGGAAATGCGGGGCTTCTTTCCCGACAATGCCGTCGAGTACTATGTCAGCTATTACGACTACTACCAGCCGGAGGCTTATCTGCCCACGTCAGACACCTACATCGAGAAGGATTTGGCCATCAACGAGGAGATAGACAAGTTGAGACTACGAGCGGTAAGCAGTTTAATGTCAGGCAGAAAAGACGTTGTCGTTGTATCTTCTATTTCGTGTATATACGGTATGGGCAGCCCTGTAGCGTTGAACGAGAACATCATCGAAATTCATCGTGGACAAATCCTTGACCGCAATGCCTTGTTAAGAAAATTGGTTGCCGCACTCTATGTCCGCAACGACCTGGAACTGAAGCGCGGAAACTTCCGCGTCAAGGGCGACACCATCGACATTGCCATGGCCTACTCGGAGGTGGTGTTGCGCGTTACCTTCTGGGACGACGAGATAGACACCATCGAGGAACTGGATGCCATCACCATGCAGCGCATGGCTACGTTCGAGGAATATAAGCTCTACCCTGCCAATCTGTTCATGACCACCCAAGAGCAAACCAACATAGCCATCCGCCACATACAGGACGACCTGGTGCAGCAAGTGGCCTTCTTCGAGGAGCAAGGTGATGCCATCAAGGCCCAACGCATCAAGGAGCGCGTGGAGTACGACATGGAGATGATCAAGGAACTGGGGCACTGTTCTGGTATTGAGAACTATTCGCGCTACTTCGACGGGCGCCAAGCAGGCGAACGCCCCTACTGCCTGCTCGACTTCTTCCCCGAAGACTATTTGTTAGTGATTGACGAGAGCCACGTCACGGTGCCTCAGATTGGGGCCATGTATGGCGGCGACCGTGCCCGCAAGACCAATCTGGTAGAGTACGGATTCCGTCTGCCCGCAGCCTTTGACAACCGCCCGCTGACCTTTGACGAGTTCAAGCAGATGACTCATCAGGTCATCTATGTCTCGGCCACCCCAGCCGACTACGAGCTTCAGGAATCAGAGGGTGTGGTGGTAGAACAGGTGATACGTCCTACGGGGCTGTTAGACCCAGAGATTGAGGTACGCCCCACGGAGAACCAGATAGACGACCTGATGGAAGAGATACAACAGCGCATCCAGCGCAAGGAGCGCGTGCTGGTGACCACGCTGACCAAGCGCATGGCCGAAGAACTGTCGGAGTATCTGCTGAACCACGACATTCAGACGGCTTATATCCACAGCGAAGTTACAACACTGGACCGTGTGAAGATACTGGAGAACCTGCGCAACGGCACCTATGACGTGCTGGTGGGCGTCAACCTGCTGCGCGAAGGATTGGACCTGCCCGAAGTATCGCTGGTGGCCATTCTCGATGCTGACAAAGAGGGTTTCCTGCGCTCGCACCGTTCGCTGACGCAGACTGCCGGACGTGCGGCCCGCAATGTCAACGGCAAGGTCATCATGTATGCCGACAGCATCACCGCCTCAATGCAACTCACCATCGACGAGACCCTGCGCCGCCGCACCAAGCAGCTCAGATATAACGAAGAGCACGGCATTACTCCGAAGCAGATACAGAAGGCTCTGAAACAAAGTGACTTACGCCAGTTCACGGGCGACGACAAGAACGACGCGTCCCTGGCCGCTACGGCCTATGTCGGTCCCTCGGAAGCCGCCTTTGCCGCTGACCCCATTATTGAGCGCATGACCCGCCCACAGCTGGAGAAGAGCATCCAGGAGACTACACGCCTGATGAAGGCCGCTGCCAAAAAGCTCGACTTCCTGCAAGCTGCACAGTATCGTGACGAGATAATCCGACTGCAAAAAGAGCTGGAATTGAAGTAGCGTGGAAAAGGGCTATGTAAGCAGAGTGGTTAAAAAGGTAAAAAAATAGCAGACAGTAGCACCGTATTTAGAATAATATTCGTACTTTTGCACGAAAAATAAAACAAAAAGACATATCGCGATGAAAAAAATCTTGATGTTCGTGCTGGCTCTGGTGCCAGTAACCATGTGTGCTCAGGATAACACCTGGGAGCGTCCTGAAGAGGAAGAAGTGGAAGCAAAGGTGCAGAAAGTAAATCCTGACGCAAAATATCTGCGCGGCGCCGTTCCCGAGGTCGACGGCAAGGTGGTGTTCAGCAAAACCATCGAAGCACCCGGAAAGAGTGCAGCCGAAATCTTCCGTACCATCAGAGGCTACTTGCAGAAAATGGGACGTGAGAAAAACCAGATTAACAACCAGCTGATAGTCAACGACAGCGTGAACTACGAGGTAGGTGCCAACTTTGAGGAGTGGCTGGTGTTCAAGAAAACGGCTATCGTGCTTGACCAGACACGCTTCATGTATGTTCTGGACGCTCATTGTCAGGACGGCAAGGCAGAAGTGACGCTGAGCCACATTCGCTATCTGTACGAAGAGCAGCGCAATCCGCAGCGGCTGAAGGCCGAAGGCTGGATTACGGACGACGATGCCGTCAACAAGAAGAACACCAAGCTCTATCCCGTGACAGGCAAGTTCCGCCGCAAGACCATTGACCGCAAGGATTTCCTGTTCAACAAAATCGAATCGCTGCTGAAATGAATACAGATGTCATCCGCAACTGGCTGAACATCATCTTCATGATAGGTGCTGTTGTCGGTTTGGTATTCTATTTTACCCACCATAAGGAAACGGGCATCTACATCATCCTGATTTCGATGGTGATCAAGTTTGCAGAGGCTACTCTGCGTATGTTTAAAGTATGAAGAAAACATTTATACTGCTTTCGTTACTGGTCGGCACGGTCTTTTCCATGCAGGCTCAGGTGTATAACCAGATGGACCCCAATGGTAACATCACCCAGCGCGACGAGTTTGGCAACAACGGCAGTTTCAATCCGAACCGGCGCGACACCACGAAGCAGAACAAGGAAGTGCCCATCGGGCTACGGTTCTGGAAAATTGACCGCCGCTTTGGCGATGTCATTCCCAGCGAGCCAGACACCGTGCCGCACCTATACCAGAACAGCATCTATGCCACAGGACTCTACGGACAGTACAACACGCTGGGCAACAACTATACGCCGCGCATCAACCGCATCTTCATTGACCGTCCGGAAACCAGCCAGTTCTATTTCACTCAGCCCTACAGCTTTACCACCAAGCAGCCCGACGAATTTCTGTTCGTCAACACCTTGTCACCCTACACCCACATCACCTACGAAACGTGTGGCGACAAGCAGAACGGTGAAGACCACATTGACGCCAAGTTTGCCGTCAACGCCGGCAAGCGTGTAGGAATGGGGTTCGACCTGGATTATCACTATGCCACGGGCTACTATGCCAACCAGAACAACTCGCACTTCCGCGCGACACTGTTCGGTTCCTACATCGGTGACCAGTATCAGATGCACTCCCTGCTCACCTTCCACCACCGCAAGGCTACGGAGAGCGGCGGCATCATCAACGACGAATACATCACCCACCCCGAGGCTCAGGAGTCGGCATTCAACGAGGACGAAATACCCACGGTGCTCTCGTCCAACTGGAACCGCAACAACTCGCAGCACTTCTATCTGTCGCACCGTTATAACCTCGGTTTCTACCGCAAGGTCAAGATGACCGAAGAGGAAATCAAGGCCAAGCAGTTTGCCCTGAAGTCTGCCCAGCAGAAGAAAGAGCGCGAAGAACGCGGCAAAGACCAACCCATGGAGTCTGGGCGAAAAGGAGCCAAGGTGCAGGACAGCCAACCCGCCGGACGGCCTGACGGTGCCGCCATCATGGGAGATGCTCCAGAAGCCGGCAAGAAGCCTATCCTTTCTGACAGCACCCGCATCAAGGTGGGGTCGCAGGCACAGCTGGACAGCCTGAAGCACGCCAAGGAGATACAAGACTCCATTGATGCCACCATGAAGCGGGAGTTCGTGCCCGTAACGAGTTTCATCCACACGGTTGAAATCAACAACCACGACCGCATCTATCAGGCTTATAAGACCCCCTCCGACTATTACGCCAAGAAATATTACGAGCACAACGATGAAGGCATCTACAGCCAAGACTCCATATACGACAAGACCAAATACCTGTCTATCAAGAACACCTTCGCCATTGCCCTGCTGGAAGGTTTCAACAAGTACATGAAGGCAGGTCTGAAGGGCTTTGTGTCGTACGAGAACCGCAGTTTCAAGATGCCGGAGTTCAATGCCGACAGTACGGGTTACGTCATGGGCAAGCGGACAGGACACAGCTTGAACGTGGGCGGACAACTGTCAAGAACGCAGGGCAACACCTTCCACTTCAACCTGATTGCCGAACTGGGCGTGACGGGTATGGATGCCGGTTCGCTGGCCTTGGACTTCAATACCGATGTCAACTTCCGCCTCTTTGGCGACACGCTGACACTGGCTGCCAAGGCATACTTGCACCGCATACAGCCAGGCGCATTCCAAGAGAGCTATCACTCCAAGTTCCTCTGGTGGGACACGTCGCTCGACAAGGAGACCAGGGCACACGTTGAGGGTTTGTTCAGCTACCGCAAGACGAATACCCATCTGCGCGTTGCCGTCACTCAGATTAAGAACTACACCTACTTTGGCATGGACTATGCGTTGGACGGAAAACAGAACCGCATAGGACTGACGGGCGGCGTCTATCAGGAAGGTTCCAGCATCAACATCCTGACTGCCCAGCTGATGCAGCACTTCCGTATAGGCGTGCTCAACTGGGAGAACGTCATCACTTTCCAGAACTCCAGCAATCAGGACGTGCTGAGCCTGCCCAAGCTGAATGTGTTCAGCAACCTCTACCTGAAGTTCAAGATAGCCCGCGTGCTGAGTACGGAACTGGGTGCCAACGTGACTTACTTCACAGAGTACGACGCTCCTGACTACCTGCCATACATCGGACAGTTTGCCGTACAGAAGAATGCCGACAGCCGTGTCAAGCTGGGCGCTTATCCCTATGTGGACGTCTACGCCAACTTCCACCTGAAGCGTGCCCGATTCTTTGTTGCTATGAGCCACGTCAACGCGGGTTCCGGCAACAAGATGTACTTCCTGACTCCCCACTACCCCATGAACGGAAGGACGCTGCGCTTCGGTGTTTCGTGGAACTTCTTTAATTAAAATAGGATGATGACGCAGAATCCCTCACTCGACCTGGTGGAATTTGTGGAGACGCAGATTCTGCCGCAATATGCGGCTTTTGACAAAGGCCACAACATGGAGCACGCCACGCGCGTCATACGACGCTCGCTCGACCTGGCACGCAAGATTGGGGCCGACCTGAACATGGCATACGTCATAGCGGCCTATCACGACCTCGGCCTCTCAGGGCCACGGGCTGTCCACCACATTACCAGCGGCAAAATTCTCATGCAGGATGCCCGGCTGAAACGTTGGTTCTCTGCTGATCAGCTGAAGCTGATGAAGGAGGCCGTGGAAGACCATCGCGCCTCAGCGTCAAGAGCTCCCCGAAGCGTCTATGGCAAGATTGTGGCAGAAGCCGACAGGGACATAGAGCCGGAGACCGTCATCCGTCGCACCATCCAATATGGGCTGAGCAACTACCCCGAACTGGATACTGAGGGACATTGGCGCCGGTTCATGCAGCACATGAACGAGAAATACAGTGTCAACGGCTATATCAGACTATGGATACAAGGCTCTGAAAACGAGCGAAAGCTCAACGACCTTCGCCAGCTGATAGTAGCTCCCGACAAGATGCGCCCTGTGTTCGACAGAATTTTCCTGGAGGAGATAAAGGAATAACATCGACATATCGAAACATCATCCAAAACAAAGAAGAATGACCTCAGAAAATATCACTCAGGACTCGCTGAAAGCTTGGCTGTTGGCAGCACGCCCCAAGACACTCTCCGGAGCTGCCGTTCCCGTCATGATTGGCGTGGCACTGGCTTTTGTCGACGCTCAAGAGTATGGTGACGATGTGTTCAGCTGGATAGCAGCCGCACTCTGTCTGCTGTTTGCCTTCATCATGCAGATTGATGCAAACTTCGTCAACGACTTCTTCGACTACACCAAGGGCAACGATGACAGTGCCTCACGCTTAGGCCCCCTGAGGGCATGTACGCAGGGCTGGGTCAAGATAGACTCCATGAAGCAAGCCATTGCGTCCACTACCGTGCTGGCATGTCTGGTGGGACTGCCGTTGGTTTACTACGGAGGGCTGGAGATGATTCTGGTGGGACTGCTGTGTGTGGTCTTCTGCTTCCTTTATACCACCCACTTGTCATACATCGGATTGGGCGACGTGCTGGTGCTGGTGTTCTTCGGCATCGTACCGGTTTGCTGCACCTATTATGTCCAGCTGCATACGCTGACGTGGCAAGTATTCATAGCTTCTGTCGCATGTGGACTGGTCATTGACGGACTACTCATTGTCAACAACTACCGTGACCGCTATAATGACGAGCGCGACGGGAAGATGACCTTGGTGGTCAGAATCGGCAGCGAGGCCACCGAATGGCTTTACCTCATATTGGGAATTGCTGCCTGCCTGCTGGGAGTGGTATTCTGGCTGAACGGCCACGTGCTGGCCTTCGTGCTACCCTTGATTTACCTGCTGATGCACGTTTACACTTGGCTCAAGTTGCGGCGCATCAACTACGGCAGACAGCTGAACGAATGTCTGGGCGAGACGGCACGCAATATGTTCGTCTACGGGCTGACGGTTGCCCTGGGCTTGCTGCTGATTTAACCCCGCAACCTTTACTTGATGTAGAGCCAATAGATGGCTACGGCAGCAACGATGAGGACTATGGTGACCACACTCTTAATCATGCACGAGGCCACCTTCTTCACCACCAGGAATCCGATGACAATCAAGGCCAGAATGGCCAGATAAGAACTTAAGTTTTCCATTTTCTATTTAACTTTCAACTCTCAACTACTTAAAAAGGTGCCTGAACGTAGCAGGCACAGGTGTCTCGAACTCCATGGGTTGTCGTGTGACGGGGTGATAGAAGCACAACAGCCAGGCATGCAGACAAAGACGATGCAAGGGGTCGTCGCCATTACCATATTTCGGGTCACCACACACGGGATGTCCCATATCTGCCGCATGAACGCGAATCTGGTTCTTGCGTCCCGTCTCCAGTTTGAACTCCACCAGGGAATGCTCCGTGGTCCGGTCCATCACATGGAAGTGCGTAACGGCATATTTGCCTCCATTATCCACCGGTGAGGAATAGGTCACGTAGGCCTTATTGTCTTTCAGCCAGTTGGCAATGGTACCTTCGTCCTGCTCCATCTCGCCACTCAGCACAGCCACATAGCGTCGGTCGTACACTATCTCATGCCAGTTGTGCTCCAGTGCCTGCTCTGTATCCATATCCTTGGCATAGACCATCAGCCCTGACGTGTCTCTGTCCAGCCGGTGCACCACGTGTGCCGTGCAGTTCTGACGCGATTTCTTGAAATAGTCATCCAATACGGCCTTGACATTCAGCGTGGAATGACCGGCAGTCATCGACAGGATGCCTGGCTGCTTCTCTACGACGATAAGCCAGCGGTCCTCATAGACAATCTTCACATAACGGCTACGGAAGGGCTGCTGGTTGCGCTTGGTCTTCGACACCGCCACCTTCATGCCCGGCTTCAGCAGGTAGTCAAACTGCGTCACCGTCTTGCCATTCACCTTGATGCCCTGTCCCTGCAAGGTTTGCTTGACCTTGGTGCGGCTCTGGTGGACATTCTCCAGCAGGAATTCCAGCAACGGCTGTTCCTGACTGACTGTCAGATGCTCATATTCTCCCTGTGCATTCGTATTATATCTCATAACAGCAAGCAAAGTTACTTATGGGCTGCAAAGGTACTAATATTATTTGAATTAGACAAATATTTGGTGGTTTCAAATTAAATTCGTACCTTTGCGGACAATTAACACTAAACGTACGTGATAGAGAAGCATATTGTATTAGAGGACATCGACCCTGTGGTGTTCTATGGAATCGGAAATCAGCACTTACAGATGCTACGGGCTCTATACCCGAAGCTGCGCATCGTGGCACGCGACAACGTCATCCGCATCCTGGGAGACGAGGAACAGATGGCAGCCTTCGAGGAAGCTACGGAGAAGCTGCGCCAGCACGTGCTTCGGTTCAATGCGCTGAAAGAGGAAGACATTCTGGACATCGTGAAGGGCCACCGCACCAAGGACGACGTGCCCGAGGGGGTGGTCTGCTACTCCATGTCGGGCCGTGCCATCAAGCCCCGTTCGGAAAACCAGCAGCGGCTCATCGATGCCTACCGAGAGAACGACATGGTGTTTGCCGTAGGACCTGCAGGAACGGGCAAGACCTATCTCTCCATCGCGCTGGCCGTACGAGCCCTCAAGGAAAAGACGGCCAAGAAAATCATCCTTTCGCGCCCTGCCGTAGAGGCTGGCGAGAAGCTGGGGTTCCTGCCGGGCGACATGAAGGACAAGATAGACCCCTACTTGCAGCCGCTGTACGACGCGCTGGAGGATATGCTGCCGCAGGTGAAGCTGCAGGAGATGATGGACCACCACGTCATTCAGATTGCCCCGCTGGCTTTCATGCGCGGACGTACTTTGAGCGATGCCGTGGTCATTCTGGACGAGGCACAGAATACGACTCCCCAGCAAATCCGCATGTTCCTCACCCGCATGGGATGGAACACCAAGATGATTATCACGGGCGACATGACGCAGATAGACCTGCCCCGCTCGCAGAAGAGCGGCCTCGTGGAGGCTTTGCAGATTCTCAGCGGCGTCGAGGGTATTGGCGTGGTGGAACTGGACCGCAAGGACATCGTACGCCACAAACTCGTCACCCGCATTGTCAACGCATACGAAAGATTTGATAAAAACAACAATAGCAATGAAAGCATTAACAAAGACTGACTTCAACTTTGAAGGACAAAAGAGCGTGTACCACGGTAAGGTGCGCGATGTGTATAACATCAACGATGACCTGATGGTGATGGTGGCAACGGACCGCATATCGGCCTTCGACGTCATCCTGCCCAAGGGCATCCCCTACAAGGGACAGGTTCTGAACCAGATTGCAGCCAAGTTCCTTGATGCCACGACCGACATCTGCCCCAACTGGAAACTGGCTACTCCCGACCCCATGGTTACCGTCGGTCTGAAGTGCGAGGGTTTCCGTGTGGAGATGATTATCCGCAGCATCCTGACCGGCTCTGCCTGGCGCGAATACAAGAACGGCTGCCGCGAGCTGTGTGGTGTCAAACTGCCCGACGGCATGAAGGAGAACGAACGTTTCCCCGAGCCTATCATCACTCCGACGACCAAGGCTGACGAGGGTCACGACATGAACATCTCGAAGGAAGAAATCATTGCCCAGGGTTTGGTATCTGCCGAGGACTATGCCGTCATGGAGGACTATACCCGCAAGATTTTTGCCCGTGGTCAGGAGATTGCCGCCAAGCGCGGACTCATCCTCGTGGACACCAAATATGAGTTCGGCAAGCGCGACGGCAAGGTCTATCTCATCGACGAGATTCACACCCCTGACTCCAGCCGCTACTTCTACGCCGACGGCTACGAGGAGAAACTGGCTAAAGGCGAGCCTCAGCGCCAGCTGTCAAAGGAGTTCGTGCGCCAGTGGCTCATTGAGCACAACTTCATGAACGAACCCGGACAGCAGATGCCTGAGATTACCGACGAGTATGCCGAGAGTGTTTCCGAACGCTACATCGAGCTCTACGAGCACATCACCGGTGAGCGTTTCGAGAAGGCTGCTGACAATGCCGACCTGGCTCAGCGCATCGAGCAGAACGTCAGCGCCTGGCTCGCCACCCGCTAACTGTCAACTCTCAACTGTCAACTGTCAACTAAAAATGTACCAGCAAGAGACCATCAAGCCCTATAACAACGGCGACAAAGCACAACAGGTGGAGCAGATGTTCGACAACATCGCCCCCACCTATGACACGCTGAACCATCGGCTCTCGTGGGACATCGACAAAGGCTGGCGGCGCAAGGCCATCCGACAGTTGCTGCCCTACCGTCCACAGCGTCTGCTTGACATCGCCACCGGCACAGGCGACTTTGCCATCCAGGCGGCCCGGATGCTCCCTCAGGTCAGCATCAAGGCCGTGGACATCAGCGAGGGGATGATGGACATCGGAAGACAAAAGGTGGTCAAACTGGGACTGGACGCACAAATCAGCTTTGAGCGTCAGGACTGCATGAGCCTGACATACGAAGACAACACCTTCGATGCCGTGACAGCAGCTTTCGGCATACGCAACTTTGCCGACTTGGATTGCGGACTGGCAGAGATATGCCGGGTGCTCCGCAAGGGGGGACACCTCAGCATCGTTGAGCTGACCTCACCCGTGGCATTCCCCATGAAACTGCTGTTCCGCATCTACAGCCACACCGTGCTGCCCCTGTACGGACGGCTCATCTCCAAGGACCAGTCGGCCTACTCATACCTGACCAAAACCATCGAAGCCTTCCCTCAGGGAGAACGGATGACAGACATCCTGAAGAAGGCCGGATTTTCTGAAGCCCGTTTCAAGCGGCTTACCTTTGGCATCTGCACCATGTATTTTGCAACTAAATAGAAAGGATAGTATTATGGAAAAGTACGGACTTATCGGATTCCCACTGGGACACTCGTTCTCCATCAGCTACTTCAACCAGAAGTTCCATGACGAGGACATTGATGCCGTGTACGAGAACTTTGAGATTCCCACCATCGACAATCTCTCTGAAGTGCTGGACACCAACCCCGAACTGCGCGGGTTGAACGTCACCATCCCTTACAAGGAAAAAGTGTTGCCCTTCCTCGACAGCATCTCGCCCGAAGCACGTGCCATCGGTGCCGTCAACGTCATTCGCGTGACCCATCAGGGCAAGGACATCAAGCTGAAGGGCTACAACTCTGACGTCATCGGCTTTACCAAGAGCATTGAACCCATGCTCGACAAGAAGTGGCACAAGAAGGCACTCATCCTTGGTACCGGCGGTGCTTCCAAAGCCATTGACTACGGACTGCGCAACCTGGGACTGGAGACGGTTTTCGTCAGCCGCTACGAAAAGTCGGGCACCATTCAGTATGACAAGATTACCCCCGACGTCGTCAGGGAGTACAACGTCATCGTCAACTGTACGCCCGTAGGCATGTACCCCAAAACGGAAGAGTGCCCGCCATTGCCCTACGAGGCTATGGATTCCCATACCATCCTCTACGACCTCATCTACAATCCTGACGAGACCCTGTTCATGAAGCGTGGCGCACAATATGGTGCCCAAACCAAGAACGGGCTGGAGATGCTGCTGCTACAGGCTTTTTCCTCCTGGGAATTCTGGCACGAGAAGTAACAACGCTATGAGCACCTACGTTGAGAGTCTGAACACGCTGACACGGCAATACAACGATGCCATCCGCGCCCTGATAGCCTCCTATGACATGGAGACGAGTCAGTCTGTGCTGAATTTAGGCTCCTCACGCCTGCGCCGCCAATACTCCCAGAAGTACGATGTGCTGAAGGGCGAATACATGCGGAAGCGCCGTCAGCTGTTCAACGACTACAAGCTGGCCAACCCCGAGTGGTTCCGCTGGCGCAAAATCTGGGGATGGACTTTCGTCGTCGGCGTCCTTCTGGCAATGGTATGCTGCGGAGCATACATGCCCGCTGATGAGAGTGCACCCACTTCCAGCACCGTCATGGACGGTTCCTCTGCTGAGACTGAGACGACCTATTGGAATGCAGACAACATTCCCATTCCCTACCTGCAAGACGCCACACAATATGTCTCCAACCCCGACGGTGTGCTGACCCAAGGGGCCGTGGACCGCATGAACATCACGCTCCAGAAGCTCGAGAAAGAACTGGGCATACAGCCTGTCGTCATTGTTGTCAACCACATCGAGAACGACGACCCCTTCCGCATGGCACAGGATGTCGGCAACAAGTACGGTGTAGGTCTTGACGACCGTGGACTCATGGTGGTCGTTGGCTATCAGGACCATTCCATCAATATGTCGCCGGGACGCTCTCTGGAGGGCGACCTTACCGATGCCGAGTGTCACCGGCTGGAACAGCGCTATGTGGTTCCAGCCATGCGTGCCGAGATGCCCGACAGTGGCATGATATACTTGGTAGAAGGACTCTACTCTACCCTCCAGCAAAAAGAACTGCCTCAGATGTCGCAACTGTCAGGTCAGTATGACGACGAACTCGACGACGAGGCTGCTGCTGCCATCGGACTGGCCTTCCTTTTCCTCACGGGCTGGTGCATCTTCTATCTCCGCCTGAACCGAAAGTACCAATGGCTGGGACTGTTGGGTACTGTACCCCTCATCGTCAATCCTTTCCGCGTGGTGGAGCACGTCAGCTTTGGCGGAGGCGGCGGTGGCTTCGGAGGCGGCTTCGGTGGAGGTGGCGGAGGCGGCTTCAGCGGAGGCTCCTTCGGCGGAGGCTCCTTCGGCGGCGGCGGTGCCACCTCCCGCTGGTAAAAAACATCGAAACGTCGAAACATCGAAATCTCGAAACTACAAAAACAATAACATGATGAAAATGAACAAGACCCTTATCGCAATTATCGCAGCCGTAGTCATCATCGGCGGTTGGGCTGCAAGTAGTTACAACTCTATGGTCGGTGAGCAGGAGAAGGCTACCACCGCTTTGGCTAACGTGCAGTCAGCCTATCAGCGTCGTGCCGACCTCATCCCCAACTTGGTAGAGACCGTCAAGGGCTATGCCTCGCACGAGAAGGAGACCCTGGAGGGTGTTGTCAACGCCCGCAGCAAGGCTACTCAGGTAACCCTCGACCCCGAGAACATGACGCCCGAGAAACTGAAGGAGTTCCAGCAGGCTCAGGGCGAGCTGGGTGCCGCCCTCGGCCGACTGATTGCCATTCAGGAGAACTATCCCGACCTGAAGGCCAACGAGAACTTCCGCGACCTGCAGGTTCAGCTCGAAGGCACTGAGAACCGCATCAACGAGGCCCGCAACAAGTTCAACGCCGTTGTGCAGGACTACAATGTCACCATCCGCCGCTTCCCAAAGAACATCCTTGCCGGCCTTTTCGGTTTTGACAAGATGACCAAGTTCGAGGCCGAGGCCGGTGCCGAAAAAGCTCCCCAAGTGAAATTCTAAGTCCAGTGTTTTAAAGTATGTTGCGATGCCATCGCAACAATAATATCTCTGACAATGAACAACCGCTATATGCAGCGCGGCGTGAGTGCAGCCAAAGAGGACGTACATGCCGCCATCAAGAACATAGACAAAGGCCTCTTCCCACAGGCCTTCTGCAAGATTATCCCCGACATCCTGGGTGGTGATCCTGAGTATTGCAACATCATGCATGCCGACGGTGCCGGCACCAAGTCGAGCCTCGCCTACATGTACTGGAAGGAGACGGGCGACCTCTCCGTCTGGAAGGGTATCGCCCAGGACGCCATCGTGATGAACACCGACGACCTGCTGTGCGTGGGTGCCGTAGACAACATCCTCGTCAGCAGCACCATCGGACGCAACAAGATGCTCGTGCCGGGCGAGGTCATCTCGGCCATCATCAACGGTACCGACGAGCTGCTCAGCGAGCTGCGCCAGATGGGCATCGGCATCTACCCCACAGGCGGCGAAACGGCTGACGTAGGCGACCTCGTACGTACCATCATCGTCGACTCTACGGTCACCTGTCGCATGAAGCGTGCTGACGTCATCGACAATGCCAACATCCGCCCGGACGACGTCATCGTAGGTCTCTCCAGCACAGGACAAGCCACCTACGAGCATCGTTACAACGGCGGCATGGGCTCCAACGGCCTGACCTCAGCCCGCCACGATGTCTTTGCCAAGTATCTGGCAGAGAAATATCCCGAGAGCTACGACCACGCAGTACCCGACGACCTGGTGTATAGCGGCAAGTATCAGTTGACTGATGCCGTCGACGGTTCGTCTGTCGATGCCGGACAGCTGGTGCTCTCCCCCACCCGCACCTATGCTCCCGTCATCAAGCGCCTGCTTGACGAGTTGCGCCCCGAAATCCACGGCATGGTACATTGCACAGGTGGCGCACAGACCAAGGTGCTGCACTTCGTGGGCGACAACTGCCGCGTCGTCAAGGACAATATGTTCCCCGTGCCTCCCTTGTTCCGTGCCATCCACGAGTGCTCAGGCACCGACTGGAAGGAGATGTACCAGGTGTTCAACATGGGACACCGCATGGAAATCTACGTCCGTCCCGAAGTGGCCGAACAAGTCATCAACATCTCTCGTTCGTTCAATATCGACGCCCAGGTGGTTGGCCACATCGAGGAAGGCCCCCGTTCGCTGACCATCAAGAGCGAGTTCGGCAACTTTGACTATTGATATGATGAACTACAGGACAATGCTTCTATGCCTTGCAGGCTGCTTCCTCGCCACAACGGCAAGTGCCAAGGAGGTGGCTCTGCTCGGCAACGTGCCTGCGCGTCAGGCTACATCCTTGAACGGAGCGTGGAACTACATCGTGGACGTGCAGGAGGAAGGCTACTACGACTACCGCATGAATCCCACACGCTGGGGATTCTTCCGCAACGCCAAGCCTCAGCGTCCAGAAGACCTGATAGAGTACGACTTCGACAAAGCCCCGACAATGAACGTTCCCGGCGACTGGAACACGCAGGACGAACGGCTGTTCTTCTATGAGGGAACGGTATGGCTGAAACGCAGCTTCGAGCATCATCCCGAGGCGGGCCGTCGCACCTTATTATATTTCGGAGCAGTCAACTACGATGCCCATGTCTACGTCAACGGACAGAAAGCAGGCCATCACGTGGGCGGTTTCACACCGTTCAACTACGATGTCACCGAGTTGCTGAAGGATGGCGAGAACACCGTCATCGTGAAGGTCGACAACAAGCGCCATGCCGAGGATGTACCCACACAGATTTTCGACTGGTGGAACTACGGGGGCATCACCCGCGACGTACTGCTGGTCAGCGTGACACCTACCTACGTCGAGAACTACAAGCTGAGCCTTGACAAGACGACCGGCAAGAAGAACCTCCGGCAGATTCACTTCACGGCCAAGCTGAACAAGGCAGAAGCAGGGAAAACCGTCACCCTGCGCATCCCCGAACTGAAGCAGAGCCAGCAACTGACGACTACAGCCGACGGCACCGTCTCGGCATCATTCAAGGTCAGGAACCTGCAACTCTGGTCGCCGGACAGCCCCAAGCGCTATCGGGTGGAGATAGGCCTGGGCAATGAGGTCATTGCAGACTCCATCGGCTTCCGCACCATCGAGACCCGCGGCAAGCAGATGCTGCTCAACGGCCAACCCATCTTCCTGAAGGGCATCAGCATCCACGAAGAGAAGCCCAACGGCGGAGGACGCGCCAACTCAACGGCAGACGCACACACCCTGCTGTCATGGGCCAAGGAGCTGGGGTGCAACTTCGTACGCCTGGCACACTATCCGCATAACGAATACGCCGTGCGCGAAGCAGAACGTATGGGCATCCTGGTATGGTCAGAGATACCCGTCTATTGGACCATCGCCTGGACCAATCCGCAGACCTACCAGAACGCCGAGCGACAACTGACCGACATGATCAGCCGTGACCAGAACCGCGCCAACGTCATCATCTGGTCCATTGCCAACGAGACGCCACACTCAGCCCAGCGCGACCAGTTCCTGAGCCGTCTGGCCCAGCACGCACGCAGCCTCGACGACACCCGACTGATTTCCATGGCTATGGAGGTCACATCGGCATCCAACTACCACAACCGGCTGCAGGACAATATGCACCAGTATGTCGACGTGGTGTCGTTCAACCAGTATATCGGCTGGTACCGCGATGTCAACGACGCCCCCAAGATGACCTGGGAGATACCCTACGACAAACCCGTCATCATCAGCGAGTTCGGCGGTGGAGCCAGGTACGGCCTTCACGGAGCCAAGAACCAGCGCTGGACAGAGGAGTTCCAGGAGAACCTCTACCGCGAGAACTGCGCCATGCTTGACAAGATTGACGGACTGGCAGGCACCACCCCATGGATTCTGAAAGACTTCCGTTCACCCCGCCGCGTGCTGACAGGCATTCAGGACTACTACAACCGGAAAGGCCTGTACTCCGACCGTGGCGAGAAGAAGAAAGCCTTCTTCGTACTGAAACAGTGGTACACCACGAAATAACAGAAACAGCAATCCTAATTCCGCCAAATCCTCAGGGCTGAGAAAATTGTAAAAGATGTCAGGGACCAGTTCGTGCGGTTCTTCTCTACCTTTTCTTGTCAAGTACACAAAAAGAATAACTTTTGTGTACTTGACATTCCGGCAAGCGACTTGTTAGGACGGATTTCTACTTATTTCGTATCGTCGCCTCTCCAAGGAAGATATCGGCCAAGTCTGTGTTGGGCTCATAGGCTTCCATCTGATTAGTGATAACATAATCAATTCCATCAGTTTCAAAGAGAATTTTACTCCATTTTTCATAGCACCCACTATCAGGAATTACCTTCACTTGGCGACCTTTAAGGCATGAGAGTTTTCCCTCAGAGAGTCCGCTGCTGCCACCGGTAGCCAACCACACAAATTCTGGTTGAAGTGCAGCAAGAATGACGGCAGTCTTCTCGCTTTCGACTACACAGACTTGCTTCTCAGCGTATTTTTTCAGCAGGTGTTGGCCGAAGAAGCATTGGTGGAGAATCCAGCCTTTAGGTAACAGGCCGCACTTGTCAAGTATCGAATGCTGCCAATTCTGATATCGAAGGCGGTGACCATTGGGGCCATACTGCATGATGTGCCCTGTATGAACACGCCCATCTTCGTCTATCTGCCAGAAGATGACGTCACCTTCGCGCGTACTTCCTATCATATAGTCATCATAGACTCTCGCCAGGTCGACATCACTCAGTTGGAGTTTTATCTTACATTCACGCATCATCCACTGCCAAAAAGTGCTTATGGGAGCATGAAACTTTGCCACGTCATCCTTAGGCAATAGCAGTAGAACTTCATCCTGTCGTTTTGGCTTCGATTCCTTGATGATTGGTATGTTGTGCCAGTCAGGTTTCTTCAGCCATGGATGGTCATTGTAGTATTCATAGGGTGTGTAGTGATAGCCACAACGGTGCTCGTGATCACACTTGCCTACGTTGTCATCAACATAACGACATCCATTACGAATATCAATGTAACGTACAAGACTCTTTTTGCCACACTGTGGACAGCTATATTTTTTCTGGCGTTTTCCAGTCCATTTAGGACTTTCGAAAACATAATGATAATTGCTCTGCATAATTTGAAGATTTAGGTTTATAATAACGAGCCCACTCCACTATTGAAGTGGGCTCACAGCTAATCTGCCTAAAACGGAAGATCAACCTCTGATGTTTCCTGAATCATGTCGTTAACGAGGAAGAGGGTCTTGCCAATCTGAGACGATATGAAACTGGAGATGGTGCTGCGGTCGCGTTCTAATTGTGCTGCCATGCGTGCTGTCAGGTCTGCACGACTGATGCGACCGTTAGCGGAATGGATGATGGTGTGTGCCAATTCTACACGCTCTTTAACCAGATTTTCCGATTTCTCCCGATTCGCATCACGGAGGTTTTGGCTACGGTTGGCATTGAGTTCAGCAAAGAGTGCCGAACCATCCTGTAACATACCGTTCTCGTCATAAGTCAGATACCAGTCGGGCATGGACTTATGGCGAGCTTCGGAGCAGCAGACCTTGATAAGGTCGCCAGCCTTTCGGGCTTCGATGACGAGAGCCGATTTCTGTACCAAAAGGGAACCCAGATGGCCTTTTGCATTAAAGTCGTCGGCAGCCTTGTTCTCGTGAATCAGGCTGACAAGTGCACAGTCGTTTTCTTCAACAATGCAAAGGAAGCGGTGAACCAGCTCGCTGCACTCCACTTCGTCGTTGAACGAGTTTACAAAATCTGCCGAACCGTCAAGGATAATGAACTGCGGTTTCCAGTGGCTGACAAGCAGAGCCAAGTCGTCTGCCAAGAGGTTGCGCTCACGCTTTCTCACCGAGTAGAGCATGATGTGTTCATCAATATACTCATCGCTAACACCCGTCACGTCCTTCAAATAGGTAAGTACAGCTTGACAATCCTGAGGCTTCTGCTCCGTGTCAATGTACAGAATTTTCATTCCTTCGATGGTTGCCTTGACACAGCCCCAGTAGCCCAGTACAATAGCGCAGATAAAAGCCTTGATGATGCTCGATTTTCCAGACTTCGGCTTGCCTTTAATCAAGTATATGTCGCCAGCTTCTATGGTGCTGACACCATCTACCGCAAGGATTGTCTTTGCAGGTGGCAGCAGCGGCCATGACTTAACACGCATAGCCACCAATTCTTCCATTCGCTTGGCACTCTCGTTGGGCTGGCTCATCAACTCATCCAAGATAGCACGCCCAGCGGCTATCGGACCCTTCTCTTGTTTCTGAGTAGACGGCTGACCACCATTCTCTGTACTCTGGACTGTCGAACTATCGTTCTTCAAGTCCTTTTCTTTTCTAATGTTCATTTTTTTTAAATTTTAAGTTTAAAAATCAAATGAACATCCTGGCGCTTCAGTCTCAGATAGGATGTGTCTTTTACCTCGACTGCGGGACCCGCGCTCCGGTATCCGCTGGGGCTCCTATGGCTATAGAAGGTTTGCAGCGGTCTTCCCCGAGGAATTCCGCTGCAAAGGTAAAGTACTTTCAGAAGTAGTCAAAGTGTATTAAAAGCATTTAGGAAGATAAATCATATCCTAAATTGCATTTCGGATAGTTTTGTAGGAGGAATCAAGCCTTATCAAAAAGCCTAACTTGATGAGACGGTATTTAACAGCGTCAATAGACACGCTCATGTGTTCAGCCATAGGTCTGGCTATGGCAAAGAAATCTTGCCACTGGCAATGCTGGTCTCCGAGATAAATAGGTCTTGAGTCTCCCCGGCCAAAGCGCATCTGGTAGTAAAAATCGTAAAGGAGTGCCGTCACGTCTTTTGGCATTAACAGGCAAGCTGCAAAATGGTTGGCATGGTGCTCCAGCCATTGTAGTCATTGTCGGACGCTATTGTTGCGTGAGCAATGGTTTCGTTTGTTTCCCCAAACTGTTCGATGCTCAGCGGAGCGTGAAGTATGGCATGTCCGGATTCGTGTGCCAGGGAAAAACGCCTCTTTGTATCGCTGTTATATTGAACATCTATCCAAACTGTTTTTGCCTTCATGTCTATTACGGCAAGCTGTCTTGATTCAGATAAATCTTTTGTAATAATACTATATCCTAAAGACTGCAAAATGCTTTCAGGTTCTGCATCATAGTATGGAACAGTCCTTGTCAACGGATAATTCTGATACTCGGTGTTAAACGCCTCTACCTTTTGCTGAACCCATTCAAGAGCCTTCTGTTCAATGTAGTCACCAGTCCAGTGCGGAACTTGCAAGGATAATTCTTTGCTGACTCTTATACCATGCTCTGCCATCACATCGCTTAAAGATGTAGTAACGCCGGACGTGCTGAATATTACCATTGGAGTATTCATTGGTAGCCGTCCTAACACCATCTGCATATTTGTATACTCTACTTCTTGCATCGCTATGGTTCGCGCAGTCTTAAAGCAGTTTCCAGTTATCGGCTGATTGGGATTTACCCGAACTAACGAAACCGACTGCTCTTTTGCAATCGCCATGCAATGAGCATCATAGCCATGCTCTGAAACTATATGGAGTTTTATACGTCTGTCGTGTTGGTATCTCGCCGATAATTCGTTGATCTTGCCTTCGGTGGCTATTGTGGGAATGCACTCGAACACCTCAATGTGTGAAGCATCCCTTTTCTTCTTGAATTCCTCGTTCTTATACTGCTCGTATGAAAAAGCCGGAGTATATCGTCCATAAGTCGGGTGCTGAAATATTTCAGCATAATCTGCCTTGCTTTTCAAGATTTCAAGGTATTCCAAGATTCTTTGACTGATGCTGTTCTCAGGTTGTGACTCTTTTTTCTCATTAAGTGACTCCTCGTAAAGTTGATCTAGTTCGGCATATAGGCTATGGCAAACTTTGGCACCCGGTTCACGGTCATAATAATATATTTGGTCCGGCCGACTTTTTTCACGTTCCTTTTTAGGGCGTTTGCGCAGAAATTTTTTATATTGGAATTCCTGCATGTTATAATCCAAGGATGTTATACTGTCGGAATCCTTTAGTCCTTCTTGGCAGGCCTTAATCAAAAGTGTAGCAAAATTCTTGCGAGAAAGTTCTTTTAATATAGCTTTCCGATGACCATAGAATCGAACCATATCCCAATATGACTGTCCGTACTTTTCCACCCATTTGCTAAAGTAGTGTACCGTTGCATAGACCCATTCCTCAGCACAATCTGGCTGAGCAAACATTTTCAGTATTTCTGTTTCCATAATTGTTGCCAAAGGTAGTATATATTTTCATAAAGACTTCTCCCACCCAGGGTATACTTTTGCATCCAATAGCCCAAGGTTACTGCCCCACCACCCCTATCACTATTTGATGAAGTCAGAAATCATTTCCTTGATTTTCTCCTCAGCCTTTTCTACTCCTACAAGGGCTATCAACTTGTTATAGTCTTCTATCTCATTGCCTGTAAAAGTGATGATAATCTGTCGCTGCTCGTGGCCTGCTATGTGCGAGTAGTTTTCAGGATGTGCCCAAAAACATCTTAAACAGAAATCGGCATCTTTCTGAACCCAGTTAGGACAGTGCTCACATGTCCAAGACTTAGCACGATTGGCCGAAGGACTTAACAGCATATAGCATTCCATGTCGTTGGAATCTTGTTCTCCTCCAATCTCATAGGGAATTCTGTGGTCTATCTGCAACAGGTTTTCGTCCATGGGTTGCAAATAAATGAAACACTGAGCACCGTATTTATCTAAAAGGGCTTTTTTAATAGTTTTTGATAAAGCTGTACGGCCGGCTGTTTTTGAAGCGTTGTCAACCATTTTCGATGGGTCTCCAAAACGATAGGCACCAATAGTTCGTCCATTGCTTCCTTTTACAGAGAAGGTTTCAAGCGGAATCCCGAGTTCACGCACATCACGTGCAGCACGTGGTGCATGTTCATATCCAAGTTCCTTCAATTCTTCGGTAGTAACGTATCCCTTCTCCAAAATCTGCTGTATAACCGTCTTGGGACGTTTAGCAGTAACGGCATTCAGTTTTGCAAGAAATTTCTTGGGGAGTTTCTTCATATGGCAACCTGATCAAACAGTGAATATTGCACGGGCTCTTGCAACAGCGTGCTGTCTTTTTGCAATCCCCGGCTGACGTAGAGTGCCTCGTAAGTTATTTCCTTCTTGCCGAGCAGAATGCTCTGGCTTGAAAGGCCTGCCCTTAACAGCATCTTCTTGAGACCAAGTTCTGCGGGCAGGTCTGCACCGTATTGCTTCTTGCCGCACATACCGTCATAACTGATCAGGAAATCAATGCCCCTCGTGTTCAGCCTGTCAACGGCAGCAACAAAGTCCTCAAACTCGATGCCCGAATAGTAGCGGCTGTCGCGCACGTTGGAAACACCCTGATATGGAGGGTCCATATAGACAATGTCACCAGGACAAGCCTCGTCCAGCACTTCACGGTAATCCTTGGACGAAAAGACGGTCTTGCCCTTCAGATAGTACGAAATGGCATCTACATTCGTCTTCAACGTCTTGGGCGATGTGCCATGCCGGCGCTTGTCTGGCGACTGATTGAACTGCCCGTTGCTTCCGTAGCGAACAGCACCTTTCACGCAACGAGCCAGCAGGTACAGCATGTTGGCTGGCGACTGGTTGCCGCGGTTGAAGTCGTCGCGGACTTTATAGTAGTGCTCAACGCTTCCTTCCTGGTAGCAGAACTGCCCGTTCCATACCTCAGTATAGCGGTCAACGAGTTCTTGTGGGTTCTCAATGGCCAACTGAAGCACGCCGACAAGCGGTTTGTTCAAATCGTTGACAACGTAACTTCCGGCTCTGTCCTGTCTGGCTGCGGCAATGGTAATGGCAGCCATACCGGCAAAGGGCTCCACCAGACGTTTGAAGCCGTGGGGCATGTAGCGAAGTATCTGAGGGGCAAGAATCCGCTTCGAGCCTTGATATTGAACGATATGTGGAACTATCCCGTTCATGCTTTCATATTTGAACTTGAAATCTTGAGGACAAAGATACGAAGTTTTTCTGAAATACCAAATAAAATAGTGGAAAAATAACGACGTAGAACTTGTTTTTCACTTCATTCTTGTAGGTCGGTTGGGGCAAATACGATGAGCGATAAGATTTCTGTTTGTTGTTGGCGGCACATATATAAGATGTGCCGCCAACAACAAACAAGAATCTGCTAACATGGCACACTGCGTTTCCCCAGACTCGACTCTGACACTTTTTACACTGGGGGCAAAAACTTTTTAGACTGGGGTCAAAAAAAAAAAACGACCTGTACGGTTGAGAAGACTTTGGCCGGACTTTACGAGCCAGACAAGATGCCGCAGGATTTGCGCGAGGCTAAAAAGTGCGATTTTTATTGAAAAAAGTTGCGGAAATATTTGCATAATACAAATATTTTTCGTACCTTTGTAGAGTAATAAAGGAGAAAGCAAGAGCGCTTGTTCAGACTCCTTTAACCTCCTAATTTAGGGGCAAAAAGCGGGATTTCAGGCCACCCGGTGTAGTTGGTCTGAGCAGTTAGTCTAATACCACGAAAAACATTTACACACATGAGTATTAAGATTAAAGCAAAGGAGCGTAAGCTCAAGTTGGGCGATAGCGAGTTCTATCGCTATGTAATGCAGCCGGACCTCTACTCGGCACTGGCTGCAGAGAAGGTCATCCGCGAGGCTGCCCTGCGCAGCGGGGTGAGCCAGGGCGTGATGCAGGCTTGCTGGGACGCTGCCGGTAGCGTCATCAAGGCATGGGCAACGGAGGGTCACTCGGTGGCTCTGCCCGGTCTGGGAACCATGCGCTTCGGCCTATCTGCGAAGGCCGTGGAGGATGTCAACGACGTGAAGTCGAGTCTCATCAAGACGCGCCGCATCGTCTTCACTCCCTCTACCGACCTGAAGAAGGAGTTGGCCGAGACGAACATCCAGATTACCTGCATCGACCGCAACGGCATCGTCGTGAAGCGTGTCACGTCGGCAGACGACGGCACCGTAGAGGAGCCAGACACCACCGACGACACCGGTGAGAACACGGGCGGAACCACCCCCAGTCCCTCGCAGGGCGGCGGCTCGGACACTGGTGGCGGCAGCTCGACTACGGGCGGCGGTTCGACCGACCCGACTCCAGACCCGGACGGTGGCTCGAACTCGGACGAGTAGTTGACACGAAAAGGGAGGGCTGGCAGCGGTGAGTGCTGTCGGCTCTCTTTTTTTTACCAAATCAGGAAGCGCTTGTCTGGTGCGAGATACATTTTACCCTTCGTGATGTTGAACACGCGATAGAATTCGTCCATCAGGTAGACGTTGCCGTTGACACGCAGACAACCGGCAGCGTGAATGTCTTCCAGGCGGTATTTGTTGGCCTGTT
>CAMOWH010000007.1:0-42822 GCA_946628315.1 uncultured Prevotella sp. | reverse complement strand
TCTCCGCCTTCATCCAGTTCTGGTATTTTATGAGTGGCGACGAGAATGCCGAGTGTTATTGCTGCGCCAACGCCAGCGATCAGGCGAAGATCCTGTTCAGTCGCACCAAGGACCTGATACATCAGATGGACCCCAAGGAGCGGCGCATCCGCTTCACCGCCTCACAGGTCAACTGGAAGCCGGGGCAGTTTCGAACGGCATCGCTCACCGCCCTCTCTGCTGGTGGAAAGACAAAGGATGGACTCTTTGCGCAGCTCTGCTCGGCCGACGAGTACGGCAGCGCGGCCTACGTGAACGGTGCCTCTGATATGGGTAAGCTGGTGAGCGTGGTGGAGTCGTCAATGGGTCCCCGACGTGAGCCCATGACCTTCATCAGTACCACGGCCGGCATCAACACCACCGGCCCCTTCGTCGATAAGCTCCAGGGCATCCGTGCTCTGCTGGAGCAGGAGATAGACCCCGACGCCCATCACGACCTATCGACCGACCGCCAGATGTGCCTGCTGCTCCAGCCCGACGACTGGGAGATACAGGACACAGAGACGCTGCTCACCTCCAAGGATGTGCGACGCAAGGTGAACCCCATGCTGGGCGTCATCGTGCAGCACTCCTTCTACGAGGACGAGGTGGCCAAGGCGCGGCAGAACCCTGAGAAGATGAACGAGGTGATCTGTAAGTTGCTCAACGTCTATCAGGGTGCACGCGTCACTAAGTGGCTGCAGGGCGACCAGGTACGCCCCCGTCAGTGCGAGCGTCGCATCATGGACTGCTGGGCATCACAAGGCTGGCGCGTGTTCTGTGGGCTCGACTTCGGAGGCACCAACGACCTGTGGGCGGCTGGCTATCTGGCCGTGAACTATCAGCAACAGGACCCCGTGAACCGCTTCTTCTTCGATGTGGACCTTTGGATCACGGAGAAAGCCTTCCTCGAAAGTCCCAACCGCCCACTCTACGAGATATGGGTGCGCGACGGATGGATGCACGTCTGCCCAGGCGAGGTCTTCAGTCACGAGATGGCCGTGAATCAAATCATGTATCGTGCCGGATATAATGAGCGTGGCGAGCTGGCCGTGCCACCAGCCCATCAGATAGACATCCGGAAGTTTGGCTACGACCCGGCACAGAGCATCCAGCCTATCAACACCCTCAAAGCGTGGCTCCAGTCGCTGGGCATAGACCCCGACGGACTGAAGTCGATGGTGGTGCCGGTACCGCAAACCTTCGTAGCTACCAACGGCGTCATTCAGGAGGTGGAGTATATGTTGCTCAATGCAGAGCCCTGGCTCCAGCTGAGCGCTAACCCCGCCATCCCCTGGATGTTCCAGAACTGCAAGATAGAGACCAGCCCCAACGAACTACAGAAGGTGCTGAAGAGCGGCGAGCACAACAAGGTGGATGGCATACATGCCCTGTTAGATGCAGTCTGGCTGTTCGATCTGAACGAGGGACAGGTGCAAGTGTGACATTTTATACGACAACGGATTGAACGGATTAAACGGATATTTTTTTTTAAAACAACGAATTAAAACGAATTACACGAATTAAATAAACGAATAAGGCGATTATGAAGAAAATCATGTTTAACGACCGATATGGACTGACGCAAGCCGTATTGGAGAGGAAGAAGACGATGACGCGACGGATTGTCAACTATCCGAAGAAGTTCAAAGGCGTGGAGGACACTATGCTGGAGTTCAACCGTCGTATTTGTGCTGACATTTACTACGACTGCGTGGTGTGCGATGCTGCGGACGGGCACAAACTCGGTCAGCTGCCATTGCCTTATGAGGTAGGCGACGTGGTGGCTATTGTACAGTCATACGAGAGCTTTATAGATAAACTGTACCACGGTCAGGAGGAGAACTTTGCCAACCGCGTGCTGCAGGCTCACGGCAAAAAGAAGATTGGCCAGGTGGCTGGTTGGCGCAACAAGATGTTCGTCAAGGCCGACCTGATGCCGCACCATATCCGCATCACCGACCTTTGGTTTGAGCGTCTGCAGAATATCAGCGATGATGACTGTCTGAAAGAGGGCATTCATGTTCATAACCCAGAACCAGGCAATCCAAACTTTATCGGCTATGCCTACGACGCAACGCCTGGCACTAACGTCAAGCGCTGGTGGTTCCACACTCCACGTGAGGCTTTCGCTGCTCTGATCAACCGCGTATCTGGTCCGCATACCTGGGATGGCAATCCTTGGGTGATAGCATATACATTTGAACTTGTAGATTAAGGAGGACTGACGTATGGAATGGATAATCATTAGCATTTGCCTCGCGTATATAATCTTATCGGAAAGGGCAAAGCACGTTTACAAATCAAAAATCGTACCGCACACAAGTGAGACGGGTTTTGTACTCGGGAGCATCTTTGGTGCCATAATGGACGCATTAGCATATTATTTGCTGTTTAGGTGTATAGAAATCATTTGAGGACTGACGTATGGCAGACCTGCAAGTAAAAATAGCGGAGCGCGACGTGCCCGACTTCTACCGTATGTTGCGGGACTTCAGGCGAAATCGTGGCAACACTTTCGGCTATATGGAAAAGGAACTTGAAAAAATGTACCCTAAACTGAAAAAGCAATATGAAGACAATAACAACGGATTAAACGGATATTTTTTTTAAAAACAACGAATTAAAACGAATTTCACGAATTTATGAAAACAGTGGCTTACATCATCATGCTTGCGCTTTGCGCTGGCATCGTAGTAATGAACTACAAATTGAACGGACAGCCCCGAAAGGAGCAAGTGTATAACTTCAAGAAAGGCTTGTATAGTGCAGTCATACTGGCCGTTCTTACATCATTGATTTATTGGTTATGACCACACAATCAGTAACTAATGAATGGGTGGGGGGGGTAAAAACCTTTACCCCACCATTCCGCAATAAGCCGGTGGACTGGCGCAGGGGATGGGCGAAGAAGTTCCGCGCCTTCGGCCTGTACTTCTACATCTCCAACTGCCGGATGAAGAAGCGGCCTATCCGCGACCTGATGTACAGTGGCGCGGCAGAGAACCATGTGGTCAACAACAAGCGCAAGTTGTACGAACGCCAGGGCGGACGCTGCCCTCACTGCAACCAGCCCGTGGACTACGACAACATGGAGCTGCATCATATCCTGCCACTGGCACGTTTTCCTGAACTTGGGCAGTCGATACGCAACGGCATCCTGCTGTGCCACCGATGCCACAAGGAGGTGCACTGCAACCCGTACAAGAACATCAGGATGATGGAGGCGAAAGCGGAGGAACTTGGCATTGACTTGACGGAACGATATAAGACGGGTGCGGTTGAAAGCGAACAAGAGTGTGCGCCCAATGA
This sequence comes from uncultured Prevotella sp., assembly GCA_946628315.1. Lineage (GTDB taxonomy): Bacteria > Bacteroidota > Bacteroidia > Bacteroidales > Bacteroidaceae > Prevotella. The sequence goes on along the minus strand of CAMOWH010000007.1, from coordinate 39,492 downwards.
TGAGTAACAAAAGCACCGCACCCGTTATTTTTTTTACATTAAAAACAATAGAACTATGGCAAAAAACAACGAAAAACAGGGAGGGCGTTCGACCAATCCAGCAACAGTGAAACTTATTATCAGTGAGGCATGCGACCTCGGAAACATGATTACCCAGCATATGGCCACACGGTCACGTGATGCACAGGCACACAGCATGACCATCATCACCTATGCCGTGGAACTGCTGCTGCATAAGTCGGCAGAGTTGAACCACGTATCCTTCGACATGCTGCACGACGACCTGAAGCAGTTCCTTGAACTGATCCACGAGGATATTAAGCGTATGACGTTAGGTGAAGCCCCCAAACCGAAAGCGTCATGAAACGAGTATGGACTGAAGAGAAGGACAACCTGCTGCGCCGGCACTATCCCAAGCGTGACCTGGACTGGCTGGCGCAGCGGTTGGGTGTGACACGGGAGGCACTGAAGGCCCGTGCACGGATTCTGGGACTACGGCGCAAGGTGTACCGACGCGAGCCGTGGACCGACAAGCATCTGGACTACCTGCGCACCCACTATGCCGACACACGGGCAGAGGATATTGCCCGCAAGGTGCACCACAGCGTGCAGAGCGTATGGCGCACGGCGTCGAAGCTGGGACTGAAGAAGTCGCCTGAGTTCCTGGCGCAGTGGGGACGTCTGGTATCATCGACAGAAGGCGCAAAGGCCAGCCAGTTTGTCAAGGGGCACCAGCCAGCCAACAAGGGCAAGCGCATCGAGGAGTTTATGACTGCCGAGGGCATCGAGAACAGCACGCGCACCCGCTTCCGCAAGGGGCATCGCCCTGCCAACACCCGTGCCGTGGGTACGGAGGTGGTCCATGCCGACGGGTATGTGTTCGTCAAGGTGGATGGTGGCAAGCCCGTGCTGAAGCAGCGCTATGTGTGGGAGCAGGCTCATGGTCCCATACCCCCAGGCTACTGCATCAGGTTCCGCGACGGCAACCGTCAGAACTGCGACCTCTCCAATCTGGAGATGATCAGTCGTGGTGACTCTGCCCGTCTCTGTACGCAGAACGAGACACCCGAAGCCCGTCGTGAGCGAGTGGCTAAGTGTCAGGTGACGCGCAACAAGACCATCCGGCGCGATCGCCTCCGCATTCACTGGGGACTCGAACCGTACACGAAACTGGTGAAACGATGGTGAGTTTTTACGACAACGGATTAAACGGATTAAACGGATATTTTTTAAAGACAACGAATTAAAACGAATTGAACGAATTAAACTAAAGGAACTATGAAAGAAATTAAAATCGACGGAAAGCGTTACGTGTTGAATGAGGACTTCAACGGTAGCGAACCATGTGTGAATTGTCCACTTAAATACAAGTGCCCAGACGCAGAGTATTATTATTGCAAAACGTTCATCGGAGTGAAGAAACCATTCAAGGACGTGACGGAGTGTGTGACCGAGGAGAAAGCCTACGACGACTACCAGGAGCGCAGCAACACGTCCAATGACCGAGGCGAGCAGCTGGCGTGGGCGTTCATCGTATTGCTCGCAGGCATGATGATAGGCAACCGCGGCTATTTGGAATACTACGTCGGAGCGGCTTGCGGTTTGGCTTACCTGCTGTTGTCGATGATTCAGTCGGCATGGCAGACCATCGCCATTTGGATCATCAAGAACCGCATCAAGCGTGACAACCTCACCATCGAGGACTATCCCGAATGGGTAGGCGGTTGGGCATGGGTGTTCTGGTACACGAAAATCGGACTGCTCACAATCGGTACTATCTATGTCGCGTATCGGTTTGTGTCGCCATTGTTCGACCTCTGACATCTCACGAGTAAACCCCGAACGCAATGATACGTATCATCGGAGGCCATCAAACGGATGAATGCCTTCCGTGATACGTATCATAACTAAATTTTAACTTTTAAACTTTTTACAAATGTCAGTAATTAATTTGATTAAGAAGAAGGGTATCAACCCTCAGACGAAAAAGACGTTGTTTTTCCCTCAATGGACCCGTCGTAGTACCGACACGGCCATCGAACTGGCCGAGGAGATGGTAGGCTCGACCTACAGCCCCGGCGAGATAACCGGTATGCTGGTGGACTTCCCCAAGCGACTGGTGCGCAGCCTGATGAACGGCAACGCTGCCAAGCTGCCCGGTCTGGGCACCTTCAAGCTGAAGGTGACTGGCAAGGCACAGGAGAAGCTGGAGGACGTGACGGCCCAGGGCTGCACGGTGCAGGTGGTGTTCGACGTTGACCCCTCGCTTGCTGCCCAGCTGAAAGACGCCAAGTTCCAGTTCGTGGCTAAGCCTACTGCCGATGGAGAACAGGACGCTGGCGACACACCGACCACTGAGCAGCCAGCAAGCGGAGGAGATACTGGGTATGAGTAAACGTCCGATAACAGGAGGGACATCCGAAAGGGTGCCCCTCTTTTCGACAACGGATTAAACGGATTAAACGGATATTTTTTTTTCGACAACGAATTAAAACGAATTACACGAATTTAACGAATTTATATTGAACTATGATTATCGTAAAGACAAAGAACGGCGACCGCTTTATCAACGACAAGGCGGTCACAATGGTTGAGCACGACCGCGAGAAGGCTGTGGTGAATGTCCATGGTGATAATGGCCTGTATTACCACATCGAGGACGTGGAGGGCGTGATATACACCAACGACGCACAGCCGACATCGTGGAAGGATGAGGGCTCTGCCATTGAAAAGCAGGAAAAGGAGCTCAGCGAGGCACGGAAGCACAACTCTGACCTGCGTGCTCACTGCATGGAGCTGGAGAACGAGAAGAACGAACTGAATAATCAGATACGAGATCTGAAGGATGAGATACGCAAACTGACGCCGAAACCAGCAGAGACGCCCGCATTTTACAACGATAATGTGGCCGCTACCGTATATCAGGAGATGGATCGCAGGGAGACAGCAGAAGTGGAGCGTCAGAAGATTGAGCACCCAGGCCGTTATCAATACCAGAAAAGTGGCAACGCCAAACGATTCCTCAACGCATGCGAACTGAACAATATATTCACAGTTGGAGCTCTGCTGGAGGTAGGACGCGTCAACTTCGGGAAATACGCAAATATCGGTCCCCTATGCTTGATTGATATTGATATGGCATTAGTAAACCTCTACGCAATCACAGCATGGTAACAGAACAACGGATATTTTTTCGACAACGGATTAAACGGATTAAACGGATTTATTGAACTATGATACTATTTCAAGACCCTACGCGCTGGAAGCATTTCATACTGGCCATACCCATCGGACTGGTGTTCACCATCCTCTGCGTCCTGGGCGTGGCCACGGGCATGGAGTTTAAAGACCGCCAGTGGGGTGGCCTCTGGGACTGGAAGGACTGGCTCTGCACAATGCTGGGCGGAGTCGTTGGTCAACTGCTTCAGATCATCCTCATTTATTTGTTAAGTCAATAGAGTAAACCCACGACGCAAAATCAGAATATTAATGTGATTCTTTCCCTGCTGTTGCCGCAGCAGAAGAGTGGAGGATAAATTTCTGTGGAACCGGAAAGCCCAGTCGGGGGTACGCCAGCAACCAACGGCACCGTGTCGGAACTACCGGATTTTTTAAACTAAAGATGTAAGATGTATGATTCACGGAGATATGGAAGTTTAGCAAGACCGAAACTGCGAGAGCCATAGCAGCGGACGTTTGGGAAACAGCGTTTGATAAGTATTCCTGCCCGATGGCTACGGGAAAGGTGACAATAGGATCGCAATGAGGCACGGCTAAGTACACGCACGGCAATATATAATCCACGCTAAGTTTCCAACTTATTGGAGAATTAAGCAGACTGAAACCTGCTTATTTCTCCATTTATTTACACATTAAGCAAAAAACACCCGAAAATCGGGCTTATTTATTTTCAATATTCGGAATAAGGAACTATGTCAAGGAAGAAGAAAACGACAGAGCAAGCGTATAAGACGCTGCAAGAGATTAAGGCAGGGCTGTCTGCGTCCGACGCTATCAAGGACTACGAGATGCCAACGCTGTGCAATTTCGATACAGGAAAGACGACGGGTTTTGCAGTCATCCTGACCCTCAGCACCAAGTACGACTACACTAACACCGTACTGGAAGACTGGCGCAAACGTCTGGAGGCCGAAGACTATCAGATCAGCGTCCGACATAATCAACTGAAAGTTAGATTTGACGTAAGATTTTAGAATCTGAGTAAACCTGATACGCAAAATCAGAATATTAATGTTTAATGTTTAATGTTTAATGTATATGATGGACTATGATAACTGGATATTCAGTCAGGCCGACAAGGATGACATGAAGGACCTGACACACAGCGAGCAGATGGTGGCCGGCTGCTGCCGTAGTGCCGCCATCCTATTTGCAATCATCCTCGGTCTTGTGATATGCGCACTATTCTCATCGTGCAAGAGCGTGGAGTATGTCACGGTACCTGAAGTGCACAACGAGCACCACTGGCACACCGACAGCGTACACCAGACGGACAGCATCATCCGCGAGACGCAGACCACCATCATGCAGCTCGACTCGGCTGCAATGGACCGCTACGGCATACAGCTGAAGAGCGCAGAGCGTGCATGGCTGGTGAAGACGCAGGAGATGGAGCGACAAATCCAGATGCTGCTTCAAATAAACATGCAGAAAGACAGCGTGCACGACACGGTGCCCGTTCCTGTCCCCGTCATCAAGGAGGTGCCGGCAGAGCTCACATGGTGGCAGCACTTCCGCATCTCCCTGGCCAACATACTGCTGTGGGTAGTCGGCATCGTGGCCGTGGTGACTCTGGTGCGATGGTGGCTGAAACAGAAGAAAGTGATATAAACCCATAACCCGTGAGGGCCAACGCCTGCCGTGAGGCAGACATCCATTCGAAAAAAATAGATATTTTTCATTTGAAAGTCGTTTTTTTTAAGGCGGTACCGTTGCAGCGGTATCGCCTTTTCGACCACAACAACGGATTTAACTGATTTAACGGATTAGTTTTTTTACGACAACGAATTAAAACGAATTACACGAATTTATCCGTAATTTGAAATAAAAATACAGAAAAGTTTTGTATAATAAAAAGTTTTATTTATCTTTGCACCGTCAAAACCAATCAGGGGCACGAAGCAGCAGCCCCAAACAAGGCTGCTTATTTTATGTCCGATGCAAAGAGATACAGCGGCAACCGCGTGAGGTAGTGGAAACACCCTCAAAGGCATACATCATACCTGATTGGGCCTTGACAGCGCGTAGTGCCGCAATTTTTATTTGTCAAAACTCAATCGGTATGGTAAATTACGAACTTGAAACACGCATCCGCAAGCAGCGGAAACAGTTGGCCATTGAGCGTTGCAAATCATGGACGCTCTACTATTACAATGGTGAGTATGCGGCGGCACCTAACATCACCCACGAGATGGTGAAGCGTACACCGCTGCCACCAACCAACAACGGACAAATCACAAAGATCATCTCATTATGACAGACGAACTTCAGAAAAAAGTCGATAGAGCCGTGAAGCTGATACAGCAGGCAGGACGCGACGGCATGACGGTAGAGGTGGCCTATTCAGGCGGCAAGGACAGCGACGTGATTCTGGAACTGACACGCATGGCGGGTATCAAGTACAGCGCCATATATAAGAACACCACCATCGACCCGCCAGGCACCATCGCCCACGCCAAAGAGAACGGCGCAGAGATTATCCGACCAAAGCACACATTCTTCGAGCTTGTAGCGAAGAACGGAGCCCCCAACCGCTTCAGTCGCCACTGCTGCAGGTTCCTGAAGGAGTATAAAGTGATGGACCGATCCATCATGGGAGTGCGCAAGGCAGAGAGCGTAAAGCGGGCTGCAAGATACATCGAGCCTACGGAGTGCAGATTCTATGGTTCGAAGAAGGAGCACGTGGAAGCCTTCTACCCGATACTCGACTGGAGCGACCAAGACGTGGTGGACTTCATTGAGGCACGGCACATCAAGATTCATCCGCTCTACTATCGTGAAGACGGAAGCATCGACCCCAAACGTCGGCTCGGTTGTATGTGCTGCCCGTTGGCATCGCTGAAGAAACGTCTCGCACAATTCAGAGAGCATCCGGGAATGGTCAAAGCGTACATTCGTGCTCAGCAGAAATTCTTCGACACTCACCCAGACAGCAAGACCGCCAATAGATATGCAAACGTCTATGAGTGGTTTGTCCGCGACGTTTTCTATGATAGAGAATGGCAGTTCGAGCAATCGCATGGCGGTATGTTCGGCAATCCCGACTATAAGAAGATGCTGGAGGACTACTTCGGCATCACCCTCTAAGGCATCCAACGCGGATGCCTTTTTTGTTATTATCAATTACGGACAAATTACGCGCATTATGGTAATTTGTTTCCCTATCTTTTTCGTGACTTCACGAAAATGATACATCAGCCATCAGACATCAGCCATCAGACATCTTTCGGGTAAACCCACAACGCTATTTCGTTGGATATGTAAAAGAACGAAATGGCAAAAAACTACACCATACAATTCAAGAGCCTCAGGGCTGGTACCACCTACGTCGTGAACATAGGCGGCGGCACTGGCACCCCCGTCCCCCTGATGGGCGGAGCACAGCCGTTCACCACCCAGGAGAGCGACGACGAGGATATGTTCTGTCCCATCCGTACCCAGTCAGGCTATCTGCGCATCATAGACAATGGCAAGGATGCCAAAGGCAGCGCCTTCGACTGGAAGGACTTAATACCAGCCACCGACACCAGCCGCCCAGTCACTCTCACGGCCAATGGCACCGTGGTGTGGCAAGGATTCATGCAGGCGCAGGACTTCGGAAGCGTCCTATACGGCAACCCACAGGAGAGAGAGTTCCCGATTCAGTGCGTCTTGACCGTGACCCATGGCACCGACATTAATTACCAGCAGACCAGCATTCAGAACTTTGCCTACCTGCTGAAGCAGATCGTGGACGCCATACCAAGTGCACAGCGTCCAACTGACTTCTATATCCAGGGCGGCAGCGATGCACAGAACTGGCTGCTGAAGAAGATAGACTGGCAGAACTTCGTGAGTGAGGATGCCGACGGCAACCTGACGGCCCGCTTCAACTGCTACGACTGTCTGGAGGATATGTGCGCATTCTGGGGATGGACCGCCAGGACAAATGGCACGGCGATGTATCTGACGTGTGCCGATGATAGCGCAGAGACCAACTGGCTGCACCTCACCTACGCCAACCTCACCACAATGGCGGGTGGTACCACGGCAGGCACCACCAGCGACACCTTCACCACCACCAATCTCGACTATATTGGCGACATCTTTGCCAGCACGGGGAATGATGAGTACGTGCAGCGTGGACCGATGAAGGCAACCGTCAGCGGCGACGGAAACACAGCCGATGCAAACATTATAGACTACCCACCGTCTTTCGTGCTGGACGCTATGCTTTATCCGGCGAAATACGGCATTACTCCCAATACAGAATACGAATACTATGGCGAGGTGGGCACTATCCGTTGGCAGAGTACATTTATGACCAACATCACCTCATTCCCAAGCGGTAACGTGAAGTCGGCCTTCATGGAAGGTTCGGCTGTCAGCGGAAAGGCATCCTTCGCTGTCGTAACCACGGCAAAGGTAGGCACAACGACCACGCAGTTTGGTATCGAGGACACGCCGGTCATCCGTATCAACAAGACCTACGAGGCGGGTGTTGTGCTGGCATCACTTTCCACCACGTTTGAGCACAGCTTCAAGGGTGGTATCATGAGACTCCACGGCAACGTATTTGTGAAGGGTCAGAAATTCACCGACCCAAACGACGTAGGTATAGGCAAGAAGCACATGTACATCCGTCTGGGTATTGGTACGACTCGCAATAATGCCGTGTGGTATGATGGCGACAATACATGGGGCAGTACCCCTGTATCATTCAAGGTCAATGTGGGCAGCAACGAAAGTCTGTTCTACCGTTCTGACAACGGCAAGGATAATATCAATATCAACGGCGTGGGCCGCATCTTCATCGACTTCATGGGCTCTGATGATACCGACCTTGTGGATGGTAGTTATAGCGGCGGTGGAACAGAGGAGCGTCGCTTCTTTATTACCGACTTTGCGCTGGAGTACGTTCATCTAAGAGAGAACGTAGACCCACGACGCAAGCCACTCGAAATGAAAAACGACGCATCAGCCTCTTATGTTTCCAGCAATAGCAACAAGAGTAGCATCGAGTGGAACCGCGACAACATCTACGTCACAATGAACCTGATGAAGCCAGGCTATGGCATCATCATGAATACGGACTACACACTGACAGAGTCAGCCGACTTCAACGGCACGTCTGCCCGTCCTGAGCAGCACCTGGCCGATCGAGTGACCACCTACTGGCGAACGTCAAAGCGTCGCATCGCAACCGAACTACGAGCCAACGTAGTCCCCGACATCACACCCCGCCACAAGGTGGTACTCGACGGCACCACGGCCTATCCCATCAGCATCAGCCGCCAATGGCGTGATGACGTCTTACAATTAACGGTACTGGAATTATGAAACTGAACAGAGAGAAAATACAGAGAATGTTTAAGGGCGGCACCACAATGAAGGGTGGCAGCGGCTCTGGTAGTGGTGGCTCCGGCGGCGGAGGCGGCACAGCCTCTTATGCCGAGGAAGCCGGGCACGCTTTGGAGGCAGACCACGCCACTTCAGCAGACACCGCTACGGAGGCCGCTCACGCCACCACTGCCGACACGTCAGCGGAGGCCACTCACGCCACGTCTGCCGACACCGCGACAAACGCCACCAACGCGAACCACGCCACACTCGCTGCCAACCTGGACGCCAACTCTTCCGACTGGCAGAAGATAGCCCGCAAGGACAGCACGCAGACCATCGCGGAGGTGTGGACCTTTGCCAAGGGCATCATCTCCACGCTAAAGTCGTACTTCCGTGCAGGCATCGAGGTGGCTGGTGGTATCATTGCCGACACGCTCGGCATCTCTGGCAATGCCACCGTGGGCGGCACGCTGGGCGTCACGGGTAAGTTGACAGGCAGGTCGGCAGAGCTGCAGAACCTCACCGTGACCAAGGAGATGCACGTCTTCAAGCTCTCTGTGGACGACCTGACCAGCAACAAGGGTGCCATCATCGTGACATCTGCCGACTGCACGGCCGAGGATGTGGAGGAGGTAACGCCCGGCTACGTCATCTACTGGGAGAATACCGACCGCGACGGCAACCCCGTCACCAACCCGTGGAAGGTGGGCGACTTGGCACTCTGTCTCACCTACAAGTGCGAGGGCAGCGGTACCTTCGCCAACGTGGTCAACCGCTACTACTGGCGTAAGGTGATAGACGTGCAGAGCAACGTGCGACACGGCGGCGACGATAAGTGGTACAACACAATCATGCTCTCTAAAGCCCAGGGAGAATATGAGGGCACGACCGTCCCTGCCGTAGGCGACAACATCGTGCAACTGGGTTACAACGGTCAGACGGAGGACGTAGCCCGTCAGACGGCCGTTATCCTGTCAGCCTACCCAACGATGGATACAGGCGTCACGCCTCCATCACTCGCCTTCTACAAGGGCATCAACGACTTCAATCTGGCCAGCCACCGCTATACCTTTATCGACGGACTCAACAATGAGTTCATGGGCAACTTCAAAATCCTTGTCAACGGCAACTACGAGAACCTGACCACCGTACTGGCCACGCTCGAGGGACTGGCCTTGTCAGTGCGCTCCATGGTGCGCAGTAAGAACATTCTGCGTACAGATGGATGGACGACCCAGTACGGCGACCTACTCGGCTCTACCAACTTCAACGAGACCACGCAGGAGTTCACCAACGCTGACGGCTCTGGAAGTTACGACGACCGGCTTTGGTCACCTATATTCTTCCTGAAGGCAGGCACCTACACCTACAGCCACTACTGCAACGATGGCGACGTGGAGCTGTATGTCTATGGCAGCACCTCCATGTTCACCGTTGACGAAGTGCCACCTAATAGCCTCGTTGACATTCCCGTCAACAATATACGGAGCGGCGACACCTATCACCAGGCACAGCGCAGATACGTCACCTTCACGCTGAACGAGGATAGTTACGTCTGCCTGAACATCTACCTGAGCGACTACGTATTCACCATGTATCGTCCCATGCTGGAGGAGGGCTCCGTGTGTTCAGATTGGGAAACGGGCTTCGTGGAACATGTCAACCAGATCAAGATACTGGCGAATGCCATTGACATTGCCATCCGTGCAGGACTTCAGACCACTGGTATCTACATCACCACGGGCAAGGTAGCCGTGGAAGCCGACAACTTCACCGTGGAGAAAAACGGCGTCCAGGTGTTTGGCGTTGATGCGAACACGGGCGTTACTACCATGCAGGACGTTGACATCAAGGGCTCGCTGGTTTATCATAAAACGTTGATAGACCGTAGCAATAACTACTATCAGCTGTTTGAGATGTACGATGAAAACGGCAACGTAGTCGGCCTTGATTATTCAGGAACAGTGCATAAAACGGTTCTGAAGTATGATACGATAGTAATTGGAGGAGCAGAGCGCACGGCGAGCTATAATCTCTTTAGTGGCGTTGTCGAATATGGTTACACCATTATTCTTCCACCTGCCAAATTATTCCCAGGGATGCGCATCAAAATTATTAACGGAACGGTCAAGTCTCTATCCGGTCAACCAGCGCAGCAACAACTGAGCAAGATTAATTTTGCCGTAGTATATAGAAGTGATACGGATACCTATAATGAAGAATCTGGAACTGGATATGCAATGAATAATGTGGATTCTGTTACGCCTGTTTCTTTCGAAATGAATAGCAGTCAAGGCGTTGGTACTTTTGTCGGAGCTCCGCAAGGCAACACATTCATTAGAGACTACACACCATCGTCAGCAGAACACTTCACATGCTATGGACTTTCAGGCGACTACAGTCAAAGCAATCCAGTGCGTTACAAGTCATTCGAACTCGTATCTCAGACTAATCCGTACACATCAATCGGATATGCGTGGACAATTATAGAATTAGACCAATAACTTTATTTTTCAACCCTTTAAATTCAATCATTATGAACAAGTTAGTTAGAAAAATCAAATCCGAGAAGGCTGACGAGCCGCGCACCTTCCTGATGTCGCGCATCACGTTCGCAGTATGCTTTTTCGTTTCGGTGGGCCTGATAGTGGGCGGTTTCTTTGTCCCACCGATGGGAGTCATTGACGGCTCCTGCCTGACAGCCGTCGGAGAGTTGCTTGTTTTCCCAGCTTTATTATACGGATTCCGTGCCGTCGAACTCGGTCTGACCGTGAAATTCCAGAAGGGAGATTCCAGCATCGAGATTCACAAGGAAGATGACGATCAACAGCAATAGAATATGGAAACAAACGTCACTATGCACTTCACGATTGAAGAATTATACGCCAGCCAGACGGCCAAGGCGAAAGGAATAGACAACAAGCCCAACACGCAGCAGGTTATCAACCTGGTGTATCTTGCGGCCTACGTGCTCGAACCTCTGCGCGTAGCGATGAACGAGCCCATCAAGATCAGCAGCGGCTTCCGTTGCCGCGAGCTCAACGCAAAGGTGGGCGGTGTGTACAACTCGCAGCACGTGAAAGGCCAGGCTGCAGACCTCAATATAGAGGGCGACCTGAAGAAAGGCAAGAAATGGTTCAACTACATCAAGGACCATCTGCCCTTTGACCAGCTCATCTGGGAGCACGACAAGAACGGTACGTACTGGGTACATGTATCGTTTGTGTACAAGGACTTCGGCAAGAACCGCCACCAGGTCATCAACAACCTGGAGAAGAAATAGACTTATGTCATAGTTTTTATATATAAATTTTGTATTAAAGGTTATTTAGATTTTATGGTTTTTTTTAGTAGGTTAGTAGTAATACGTTATTAATTTCGAGTTTTTAATTATTCCGGGGTGCAGCGGCACCCCCTTTTTTTTATCACCGTGCCCAGCGCATCTCCGGCGGGTTTAAGTAAACCTCAGCCGCTTATTTCCAAGCTAAATAAAAGCAAGAATTATGAGTTATCCAGCAGGATTTAGAGAGGATTTCATCACTCCACTGAACCGCAAGGCGGCCACGGTGGGAAAATACGGCGTTGACTCAGCTGGCGTCACCTGGGAGGAGGGCACGCCCATGCACGCCAACGTGGACTACCAGAAAGGAAAGAGCGCCATGAATGCCGGCGCCCTTGATGCCTATGCCGTGAAGATAGTGCGCATGAACTTCACCAGCACCATCAACGAGCGCAGCCGTATCAAGTACGACGGCAAAATCTATCAGATCATGCCTGAGACCTTCAACGGTAACTACCGCCAGAACACCCTCCAGTTCCTGATGCAGCTGGTGAATGAGAAAGAACAGCAAACCCCCAAGAGTAATGAAAAAGAAGACAGTAGCAATAATCAACTTTAACACGCCTGAGCTCACAGAGGCGGCTATCCTCAGCCTGCGCAAGCATGGCGGCGAGGACTACAAGGTGGTGGTGTTCGACAACTCTGCCGACATCGACTTCCCTGCCGACGAGGGCCTGCCGGCACGCAAGGCAAAGGCACGACCCTTCACCAAGAAGATGAAGGGCGTCCAGGTGATTAACAACCGCAAAGGACAGGTGATAGACTTCCAGAAGATGCTGGCAGAATATCCCGACAGGAACCAGCGACACGCCATCGTGAACGACTGGGGCTCTATGAAGCACATCTGGACGGTGCAGAAGTTGTGGGAGCTGCTGCCCGATGGTTTCGTTCTGATGGAGAGTGACATCCTGCTGAAACGCTCCATTGATGAATTTTTCCGCGAGGAGTACAGCGTGGTGGGCTATCACCAGCACCAGCAGCCAGGAAACAAGTTCGGCATCGGACGTATGTTGCCCATGCTCTGCTGGATGAACGTGCCGATGCTGACCCGCGAGGGCGCCCGATACTTCGACCCGGACCGCTCGTGGATGCTGCATCCAGGCGAGGACGACAAGCGCAACTGGTACGATACAGGCGCCTGCCTGCTGGACGACATACTGACGATGCGCCCACGCCTGAAGGGGATGCACGTTGACATCCGTAACTACGTTGTCCACTTCGGCAGTGGTTCGTGGAACGGCAAGGACGCGAAGGCATGGCTGGAACAGCATGCCGACCTGTGGCGGTAAACCCCTGCACTATTTTCAGACAACAAGAAAACAGAAAAGATATGGATAATTTCTTCAAAAACTGGAACTTGTTCAAGCGCGAGGCCACTGCCCCCTCAACGGTTGCCGCTTCTTCGTCGGCCACCGACAAGGGTACCGACGTGAAGGGTGGCTCGTTTGAGGAGCGTGTAGTCCGTGCACGCAGTCCACAGACGGCTCTCACCGTGTCGGCTGTGTATCGTGCAGTGGAACTGCGTGCCAAGACCATCGGACAGATGGCTATCCAGTATCAGGCCAAGAGCCTGGAAGGTGGCAACTTCGTGCCGTCGATGTGGGGACCTGGTAAAAAGATGAACTACCTGCTCCAGGTAGAACCCAACCCCATGATGTCGGCTTCATCGCTGTGGGAACAGGTGACCATAGCCCGACTGATGCAGGGCAACGGCTTCGTGTTTATTGAGCGCGACGAGATGGACGAACCTGCCCGCTTATGGCTGGCTACTTGTGGCGGCTACGATAGGAATACGGGCACATACAGCCTGACATACACCACTGATCGCGGCGTCATGAACCAGGTGGCCGTGCCGCGTCGTGACGTGCTTCACTTCCCCAACACCTTCCGGGAGCCGGACGGATTCTGGGGAAAATCCACGCTTCAGTATGCTTTCGACACCCTGAGCCTGATTAAGACCGAAAGCCGCCAGGCACTGGAGATGGCCGCAAAGGGCGGACGCGTGAAGCTCATCATCGGTGAGGACCGTCCGGCATCGCAGCAGAGCACGCTGGCCAGTGGTCTGTACAACAAGAAGGAGATGGACGCCTATGCCGACGAGGTGAACGAGCGCATCTATCAGAAGGACGTCATTGCCCTGCGTGGTCTCGAAAAGGTGCAGAACATCTCAATGAGCGCCCAGGATATGCAGATGATTGACATCCTCGGCATGAGTCAGGACGACGTGGCACGCTTCTACGCCACACCCCGTCCGCTGCTGATGATGGATACAAACAGCCACTACACCACCTATACCAACGCCACGATGGAGTATCTGAGTCGCACCATCGCACCCGACAGCCGCGAGATGGAGGATGAGATGTTCCGCAAGTTCCTGGGTATTGATGACTTCGGCAAGCGTCGCATCCACATGTGCGAGATGCCGCTGCTGCGCATGGATAAGGAGACACAGACGAAGGTGGACAAGGCACGACTGGAAAGTGGCACGGCCACACCAAACGAGCTGCGCAGGGAGTGGGATATGCCAACCGTAGAGGATGGCGACACACCACTGGCCAGTGCCAACTTGATGACGCTGAAGGCGCTGATTGCTAAGACGGCACCAGAGCCGGGACGCCCGTCTGCCGACGACAGTAAACCCCAGCAGTAAATTTCCCCGATTAGTAACGAATAAAAGAAAAAGATATGGAGAAGAAACCAAAAATCACACCCACCGAGAAGCGCGAACACTACAGCGCCGGCAAGTTCTCTGTCCGAGAGGGAGAGGACAAGGGTAAGGTTATCGAGGGCGTTGCCATCGTCACAGAGCAGGAAACGGTGCTGTATGAGGGTAGCGACTACCGCGAGATTGAAGTGATCGCTCAGTCGTGCATCGCTCCTGACTTCATTGCTAAGCAGGATATGGCTATCAACTTATTGCACAATAGAGATGAAAGTTTTGCGAGAACACCAAACTCCCTGCGCGTTGAGTCCAGAGAAGACGGCCTCCATTTTGAGGCAGACGTGCCAGACTGCGACCTCGGAAAGCGAGCCCAGGCACTCACAGAGAATGGAACGTATCAGGGATGCTCTTTCGAGTTCTACCCCAAGGACTACGAGGTTAGCGAACGTAAGGCAGCTGACGGAAAGACTGAGTATGTCATCCGACACACCGCTTTCGAGAGAGTCACAGCCCTGACGCTGGCTATGAACCCCGCATATCCTACCACATCGGTAGGCGTGCGCGAACTCTACCGCGAACAGCATCCTGACACTCCCGATGATGACGAGAAGCACCTGCGCGAACTGGAGGAGCAGGCAGAACAGGCACGCTTCATGTCACGATTGCGTCAGATGCAGCGCGAGATCGAGACAATTATCAATTAACATAAGTATCACCCTTTAATCGATTAAAAAGATGACAAAGATTGAAGAACTGAAGGCATCTCTCCGCGAGAAGGCCGACCGCCTGGGCGAACTTGCACAGGTACGTGAATTGACAGACGCTCAGAAGGCCGAGGTAACTCAGCTGGAGCGTGAGTATAAGAACATCAGCCGCCATTTGGAGGTAGAGCTTCGTGATGCTCAGGTGAAGTCTCTCGAAAAGCCCGCCCCACAGAAGAGCCTGGGCGAGCAGCTGCGCGAGATTGCACAGGATGCAGTTGACCACAAGCAGGCTCGTGAGATTAGCCTCTCTATCCTGACTGAAGGCGACAAGAACAACATCACATCTGCCGGTGCTCAGGCCACCACCATCTTCGGCCTCCTGCCGTTGCTGGAGAAGGGCTTGATTTGGGGCCAGGTAGGTATGAAGGTGCAGACTGGCGTAACAGGCAACCTGTTGTGGCCTTATGCTACCACTAATGTAGAGGTCGAGGAGCGTGCCGAGGCTGCTGCCCTTAACGACAAGGACATCAACTTTGACAACAAGACCGCTACTCCTTACTCTTCTGGTATCACCATCAAGGTGACTAACGAGGCCATCGACGAGGCCACCTTTGACCTTGCTGGATTCGTTCAGACTCAGATGGGTCTCGCTGTTCAGCGCTACCTGAACAAGAAGACCTTCTCACCTGCTAACTGGAGTGGTTTGGCTGGTCCTTTCAAGAACGCAAGCCCTGCCGAGCTCGTTGCCACCTATGAGAACCTGAAGGAGCAGAAGGCCCTCATCGCTGCCACTGGCGTTGATATGAGCGGCTTCGCTTACGTGATGGACAATAAGACCCGCGCACTGCTGGAGTCAACTCCTAAGGCCGTTGGTCAGGGTGGCTTCATCCTGGAGAACGGTAAGATTGACGGCGACCCCGTTTATGTTACTGAGTACATCAACACCAAGGCCGACGGTACACAGCAGACTGGTGAGTATCGCCTGGAGATGGGTTGCTGGAACTATCTCGCAGCCAACCAGCACGGCGAGGTTCGCTTCACCGTCGATCCTCTGACTCTGGCATCAAGCAACGAGACAAAGTTTGTGCTTCACACCAAGTGGTCTCTGACCAATCTTGCCCTGGCTGATGCCTTCAAGATTTTCAAGCTCGTGAAGCCTGCATCAGACAACACGATCGGCGGCTAAATCTCTCAACGCTCAACTTCTGGGGTAGTTCCTGACGTGGGCGGGCGGCAATGCAAACGGCAACAGCCTGTACCGTCCACGTCTCCCCTGGAGGAAGAGATAATCCATAAAAGTAACACAACATCAAGTCACACTGATACATGAGTCTCGCAACAGATAGCATATTCATTACGGCCCTGCAGTCGAACCAGGAACTGATGGAGCGCATCGGATATGTCGCACCTACGTCCGAGGAGGACCCAGGACAGCCTGCCCGTCTGTATGGCACGGCCATCCCTCTACCCGACGAGGATGCTGACAACGTGCCGGCACCTTACCTCATCGTGGCCTTCGACGGCTTACAGAACGACCAGGGCACAAAAGATGACCGCTACGAAAGTGAATACGACACGGTGCAGATTGCCGTGCAGGTGGTAGGCCGTAACATCAACGAGCTGCACGAACTGACGCAGACGGTGCGCGACACCATCCTCAGTTATCTGCGCACCACACAGACGGCTATCCAGGACTACAACTTCACGGCCAGTCAGATCACCTACAACGACCAGAAGCCGTGCTACTGGCAAGAGCTCAACTACCAGTGCGACGTAATCAATACAAATGACGATGAGCAAGAAGAATGAAACCCAGCAGCCCAGCGTCTATGACGAGTTGCTGAAGAATGGCAAGGCCGTTCTGGAAGCGCCCACCCGTGAGGCCCTGGCCGAACTGGTTGACAATATCCCAGCCGACTGCAAGTACCGCGTCGGATGCGTGGGACGCAAACAGGACGGCAGCGCGTACACCATCCAAGTAGAAATCATTTAAAAATTCAAAGATATGGGAACATTAAAAGGACAGAACCTCCGCATCTGTACGTATGATACTACAGCGGAGAAGTACAAGGTGATTGGCATGGCTACCGGGTGCACCGTGACCCTGACAAACAACACCGACGACGCATCGACAAAGGATGATGTGGGTATGGCCTCCAAGCCTACTACCACCAGCAAGGGGTGGAGTATGTCGTGCGACTCGCTCAATGTGGCCGACGCTGCTGCTATGCTCACCGCCATTAAGAGTATGCAGCCCATGCTGCTGATGTTTGACGAGACCGGCACCGCTGACAACCAGTCACGCCAGAAGGCTACCTTCGCCCGCAAGGGTTATGCGTATCTGAACGACGTCACATTCAACTTCAACGATCGCGAGAACTCGACCAAGGCTTTGCAGTTCACAGGCACTGGTGCACTTCAGACTGTTGGCAGCAGCGAGGCTGTCGAGGTCATCGCTCTGGGCAGTTACACCAAGGGTCAGTTCGTTCGCCTCTTCCTGGGCAGCGACAACACAGCAGCACCCACTACGGTCATCGCAGCCGCCAAGACACTCTCGCTGCATGTCAGCCTGACGCTGGAAGATGCTACGACCAAGGATACAACAGGCGACTGGCAGGTGCAGGAGCCTACAGCTCTCAGCTACGACATCTCAACGGGTGCACTGGTTCGCTCAGGCGAGACAGTCACCTCACAGGTGGGTGCCAAGGCTCTGGCAGACCTGGAGACCATCTACGAGGCTGGCACGCCCGTCAAGTGGAAGATTGCCAACGTCGGAGGCGACAACAACCGCACGGCATCGAGCACGATCGTCAGCGGCAGCGTGATTCTTCAGACGCTCACAATCAACGGCCCCAACCGCCAAAATGCCGACTATACCGCCCAGCTTGCCGGCTACGGCGAATACACAGTGGCAGCATAGCTTGTTTTTCATAGTTCAATCAGAGCGAGGCCCTTCGGGGCTTCGCTTTTTTTGTGTCCCTGTGGCTCGCGCATTTCCGTGAGTTACCTGCTGAATCTCCGCTGGTTTAAAGTAAACCTTAACCCCGTTTCCGCCAGAACCATAAAGGACAAAAACAAAGAATATATGAAATGGTTGACATTAGATTGGATCAAGAAGCATTCTCGTATTGATTTCGATATTGAGGATGACTTGCTGGAGCTCTACGGAGAAGCGGCTGAGGATGCCGTGCTGAATATCATTAACCGAAGTTATACAGAAGTGGTAGAACAATACGGCGAGGTACCCAAGGGACTTTGGGTGGCCGCGCTGATGCAGGTAGAGGCAAGCTACAACCACCGCTCCGCCGTGTCATCACAGCAGCTCTACGATGTGCCTGGCTTCAGCATCTACCTGAAGCCCTATGTCAGACTAACAAGTAACAACGAAAATATCAACGAATATGGATGCAAAAATCTTTAGGATTCTGTATAAGTCGGACTTCGTTCTGACTTTAGTATCGGATGCAGGCTGGGCGACTCCGTTCTGCATCAAGTTCTGGACGGGTTCACCAAGTCAGGCATACTATGCACAGTATGACGGCACCACTTACACCCATTGCACACCAGTTGCTGGAGAGCCCACCAAGTTGCAGGTGCAGTTCGACGACCATCACCTGCCCATCGGTAATCTGAAGTACCAGATCGGCTACCACTTCACTGTGGCCGACTTCCCCAACGACACGGAGGACGAGGTGCTGAACCAGGCTAACATCACCATCGAGATTGATGGTGAGACGTATCAGGTGATGCTCGACTTCACCGGTGAGACGGCTCCAGAGATTCAGTTCTCACTCCCTGCCTACGCTAACGAGGCACAGCGCATCGAGAACGAGCAGCAGCGTATATCTAACGAGGAGCAGCGCATAGAGAACGAACAGCAGCGCACTACCAACGAGCAGCAACGCATCGCATCCGAACAAGGCCGAGTGGGTGCCGAGAGCGAGCGCGTGACGGAGTTCCAGCAGATGATGCAGCAGGCAGGTACAGCCATCGAGGGTGCCGAGAACGTGGACGCGGATCTGAACGGCTACGACTTGACCATCACCAACCGCAACGGCCAGCAGAAGACTGTCTATACCAAGGGCGTATCAGGTGGTATGCTGTTCCCCGTGATGAACTTCGACCCGGCAACGGGCATCCTCACCATCAGCGGACTCCAGCAGGAGGTGGACCGCATCCGCTACGACTACGAGACCGCCGAGTTGATTATCAGTTTTCCCAATGTCTAACGAATTAAAACGATAAAGATATGAATGAGCAAGTTCAAGAAATCCGCTACCTCGTAGGCGAGGCATGGAAGGGCGAGTATAATCCCGCCACCCCTTATGGCAATGCCAATGTAGTTCAGGACCCAACGGGTCTGAGTGTTTATCGTAGTCTGCAGCCCGGCAACGTGGGTCATCCGCTGACCGACGCTAACTGGTGGTTCTGTATCATCAACCTGTCGAGCATCAAGGCAGAGAGCGACCGCATAGCCGCTCTGAATACCGCCATCGCACAGGATGAAGCCCTGCGCGTGGCAGCAGAGCAGCTGCGTCAGCAGAAGGAGTCTGAGCGTGATGCCGCTGAGACACAGCGCAACGAGGCCGAGCAGAATCGCATCAATGCCGAACAGCAGCGCGTAACAAAGGAAAGCCAGCGCGAGACCAATGAACAGCAGCGCATCAGTGCTGAGCAAGGTCGTGTGACGGCAGAGAATAACCGCGTAGCCGCCGAGCAATCCCGCGTGCAGGCCGAAACCCTGCGCGACAATGCCGAGGACGAGCGAGTGCTGGCAGAAACCAACCGTGCTGCCGCCGAACAGCAGCGCATCGCCAACGAGCAAACCCGCATCTCCCAGGAGCAGCAGCGCGAGACCAAGGAGGCAGAACGTCAGCAGACCTTTGTGCAGAGTCAGGCAGCCCGCCAGCAAGCCTACGAGCAGGCCGAGGCAACCCGCCAGCAGACCTTCAATGAAAATGAGCAGCAGCGCGATGCCCAGGCAGCAGCTCTCCAGACCAAACTGGAGAATGGCACTGTCATCCCTGCCCTCGCCGGCAATCTCGGTTACGGCATCTGCACCACCGGCACCTACGATGCTGCGAAGACGGTCAACATCCCGCACTTCATGCTGCTTGACAACGGCACCATCAACGTGCTCTTCACAACGCCCATCAACACGGAGAACACCACGCTCAACGTGAGCTTGACTGGTGCAAAGCCTATCCGCATCCTCGGGCAGAACCTGCCCGCAGGTGTTATCAAGGCAGAGACCTACGCCACGCTCGCTTACGACGGCACGGCATGGAACATCGTCAACATTTTCTGTCCTGACGCACAGTTCGACCCCGCAGCCCTCGTGGTGGATATGGGTCTGCCTTCAGGCGTGAAGTGGGCAAGCCGTGACATCGACCTCACAAAGCCAGGCGGCTTCTGCGAGACCCCGTTCATCTACGAGAAGAGTTTCTTCAGTTGGGGTAACATCGACGGTCACAATCCAATCAGTGTTTCAGCATTTGATTACAACTGGGGCGGTGTGAACGAACAGGAGCCTTGGTACGAAGGCCAGCCTTATGGCAGCACCAAGGGTAATACGCTGGCAGGCAATATCGCAGTTGGTGAAGACTTCGACGCTGCCCGTGCAAACCTCGGTGCGCCTTGGCGCATGCCGACCAACGCGGAGTACGGTGAGTTGTTTGCTAATATCCGCTACATCAACGCCGACGGCACAGAGGTGGATACCACCAAGACCAATAAACTCGTAACGGTCAATGGCGTAGTTGGCCTCTATCTGGAGAGTAAGATAAACGGTGCGCGTCTGTTCTTCTCCTGCTCGGGTTACGGCTATGGCCGCTCGTGGAGCAACAGAGGGTCCTACGGCAACGTCTGGTCTTCGGCGTTCGGCTCAGCCCGCTTCGCACGGGGCCTGTTCTTCTACAGTGGCGGGGTCTATCCGCAGAGCAACGACTATC
Source organism: uncultured Prevotella sp. (assembly GCA_946628315.1). Lineage (GTDB taxonomy): Bacteria > Bacteroidota > Bacteroidia > Bacteroidales > Bacteroidaceae > Prevotella. The sequence continues at coordinate 18,273 of CAMOWH010000007.1, read as the reverse complement.
GGTGCCTCGGTTTTGCCTTGAGGCCTGTGCAGTAACTTAACTTTTTCGTTTCCCCGAAAGAGTTAAATCTATTCATGTCTTGTCGCGCATCCAACGCGCCCAAAGGCGCGGCGCGACAAGGCAGGAATAGATATATAATAATGATTAGAAAAGATACGATAAATATATGGCAAAATTAGCAGACATCCTGCAACAGGAGCGCGACCGCGACACAGCCGAACAGTGGGGCAAAATCCATCTCTACAAGACCGGCTCGTTCTATTCCGCCTACGAATGGAGCGCATGGCTCATCGCCGTCATCACCTTCAACGACGAGGTGCGCATGGCGACGAAAGACCGCAAGCCGATTGCCGTTACGCGCATCCAGATGGCGAACAGCGACGAAACTTTCTGTCGCGTTGGTTTTCCTTTGAAGAGCGTTGAAAAGTATATCCCCAATCGGCTTGACTTCAATAGCGAGGATGACAAGCACATTGTCATCACCGTTGCATTGCCACAACCGCAGGACGACACAGAAGTGACCTACGAGCGACTGGCAGAAGCGGTGGCTAAGTGGAAAGAGACACAGCCGCTGAAGCAACCAAAGGACAAAAAGGACAGCGACCCGCAGGAAGACACCGACCGACAGCCCGCGCAAGGCAAGCCGAAGAACAACCTCCAGAAACTGCTACAGGGGTTGCAACAGCCACAGCCGTCGCAAGGCGGACTGATCATGCAAATCATGTCATATCAACTCTCACAGCATACGCCAGCGGAGAACTTCGAGTTTATCCAACGGCTGCAACAACAGATAGCATCCATTCTTTAACAGCAAGCACACCTCAGATGATTACGTCACACCAAAAGCAGAACGAAAAAGTTAAGTTCATAGGTTGCCCGTCACTCCTCCGTGGGAGGCGTGAAAAAGTAAAGACGAGCAGTGGCTTCCGCCTCATGGATTCCGCAGCACCAGTCGTATAGGTGACAACCGACGAAAAACATCAATAGTACACAGCCTTCAGGATATGTTCTTCTCCTGCTCGGGTAACGGCAATGGCCGCTCGTGGAACAACAGAGGGTCCAACGGCAACTACTGGTCTTCGACGTTCAACTCAGCCCGCAACGCACGGAACCTGAACTTCAACAGTGGCGGGGTCAATCCGCAGAACAACAACAATCGGTACAACGGTTTTGCCTTGAGGCCTGTGCAGCACTTCTCAATTTCATTCTGAACATTCCAAATGACGAACCAACTTGCTGACGGATGCTATCATCTCACACGTCCACAACTGCTCCACGACCTGTATGTAGCCTTTGAGGATGCTGCTCGCCATAAGCACAAAATGTCGTATGTGCAAAAATTCGAGCGAGAACTGGCGGAAAACCTGAACGCACTATGCGACGACTTATTGACACACAGATACAGAGCACTGCCATCAAAATGCTTTGTAGTGAAATACCCGAAGAAGCGTGAGGTGTTTGCAGCGATGTTCCGCGACAGGATTGTGCATCACCTGTACTTCAACTACACGAATCAGTTGTTTGAGCGGACGTTCATAGCCGACTCATACTCGTGCATCAAAGGGCGCGGCACGCTCTACGGCGTCAACCGATTGCGGCAGCATATACGGCAGGCATCACTCAACTGGCAGGAACGGGCCTACGCCATGAGTCTGGATATCCGTGGCTACTTCATGCACATCAACCGCGAGAAACTGCTGAGGATAGCCACCGACAGCCTGCGGAAGATGAGCACCCATAGGGTAGGCTGTTCAGTATGTTGCGATTGTATCGCAACCATCCCCAGCGGCGTAATTCTCACACCGCGCACTACCTGGGCAGACATCCGCGACTTTGACTTCCTGCTATGGCTGACGGAGCAGATAGTGATGCTCGACCCGATGGAGAACTGCATCATCGTAGGCGATGAGAGCGACTGGGACGACATCGATCATGCCAAGTGCATGCGCTTCGTGGAGAATGGACTGGCACTGCCCATCGGCAACCTCACGTCACAGTTGTATAGCAATGTCTATCTGAACGTGTTCGACCAGTTCGTGAAGCGTGACATTCTCTGCCGACACTACGGACGATACGTGGACGACTCGGTACAGATAGACCCTGACCGCGAATGGCTCATCCAGCAAGTGCCACGAGAGCGTGAGTTCCTGGCCGACGAACTTGGACTGGAGCTCCACATGGGTAAGCTGCACATACAGGAGATACACAGAGGCGTGGAGTTCCTCGGTACGTTTGTAAAACCCTACCGCGACTACGTGAGCAACAAGACGCTGGAGCGCATCAAGGGCAGGGTGCAACAGATAGACCTGCGCAACGGTGAAGCGGCCAACCGCACCATCTGCAGCTACCTCGGCATACTGAGCCACACGGCAAGCTACAACCTGCGGCGCGAGATATTCGACACCAGCGACATCGCACAGATCGTCGAGTTCGACGCAGACATGACAAAGAGTAAACAGATAGCAGCTTAATGCACTATATAAAACATGTTTTATTTTAAAAAAAGAAGAATTATGAACAAAGTAAACGGAACACAAGCATCCTTTGCACCAGTGCGTGACGATGGCAGCCGTATCTCCATCTGCTACGGCCTGAAGAAACTGAGTAAAGACCTGTACGAGTGGTTTGAAGTTTATCTGCCTAAAAAACAGATGCCGCAACTGACCTTCGACGTGGTGAAGCAGGCTATCATGGCCGACATCAACGACAAAGTGAAGACTGCCATTATCAGTGGCTTCGTGTGGAACGACAAACCTGTATGGTTCAGCGAGGAGAACCAGTTGAACTTCTCGCAGGCCGTGGTGCCCGTGACACTGAAGATAGGCGAAGAGGAAGACGGAACACCCATCTACCATCAGTTTGATACTGCCGAGGACCTGAAAGCCTTCAGCGACGCCTGCAACGCATGGAAGCAGCAGTGCCTCACTGCCGGCTATGCCGAGAAAGACAGCATCGACTGGGAGCCGTACCAGAAACTGTTCACAGACGAAACACCCGCAGCGGAGGCTGAGGAGTAAACAACAAAGGAGCCTACATTGAGGCTCCTTTTATATTTTACCATGTTCCCTGATAGGAATTATCCCACGTCGTATTCAGGCTCATTTCCATCTCTCCTTGTGTACCAAACAGCGGGCCGGAGTATTCGGTAATGGCATTAGCACGGAAGGGCACATCCTTCAGCATGGCAGAGCCGAATATATTGTCAACCTTGCGACTGCTGACCGTGACATCTGTCTGCCATTCGTCAGCTGATGAGATGCCGAAGAGATTCACCTGCAGGCCGGTCTTACCAGCATCGGAGGCATTGATGGTAAGAGCCACGTCGCTGTCGGTCTTCATGCCGGCCGGCTCACCCGTGATATAGTTGATACCGTAGTACCAGGTGGCTGGTGTGATGACGATGCGGTCAGTACCAGCGGTCACGGCGTCGATGATGGTGAGACGCAGACGAGTGACCACACGATCGAGCGTCACTGCACGGTTGCCGTTGGACGAGCTGACCACGTTGACCTCATAGTCTTTGTAAAATGTATCCAACACCTTGCTCCAGGTGATGGTCTTCTTGATAACATTCAGGTCAGGATCAGATCCGCGGCTGGCAATGAAGTAAATATGATGGAGCCCGTACTTCAGATTCATCGTAGGTTTGCCGAAATCGTCAGCGGTATTGTCGCCCTGATGCAGCTGCTGCACCAGCACACCGTCCTGGTAATCCAGAACCCAGACGTCCGTCAGGTCTTTCCCGTCGGCCTGAAGGTATCCGCGTGTTGATTTCCATTTGTCGGAGAAGTCGCCCTTCATGGTGAACGTGAACTTCTTCACATCCTGGACAACATCCTCAATCGGCTGTCCGTTCTCATCAGTGACACCCGTCTCATCAATCACAGGTTTTTCGCAGGCAGTAAAAACAGCGGCCACTGCCAGGACCGCGAAAACAATTCTTTTCATTTTTTAGGTTGTTAATTTAAGTAATACGTCAATCGAGGTGCAAAAGTAATAAAATATTCCGAAACCAGTAAACCCCTACGCCATTTTTTCTTGCTCTGTGTATTATTAATTAAAAAAAAAGGCATTTATGCTTTGAGTAAAACGAGAAAACTATGATTATCCAGGAAGTACAATTCACGAAAACAGACAAGCAGGGTAAGGAGAGCCAGGTAAAGGTGATGCTGGGCTACTGCTTTGCAACAGAGATTCTTTTCAATGAGATGGCAGGCGAGGAGGTGGGTACCTTCGTCAAGGAGGCTATCAGCCAAATCTCAGAGGGCAAGATGCCCGACCGTAAGAAGAGCATGATTCTCATCCAGGCAGCAATGGAAGCCTACTATGAGAGTGTCGGCAAAAAGACCCCCTTCACGGAGAAGGACCTGAAGGACTCGCACCACAGCGACGAGTTCGGCACTGCCATCGGCACCATCCTTGGCATGTACATCAAGATGAACACATCGCCCGCTGGAGAGAGTAACGAGAAGAAAAATGACAAAAAGGAAGACTCTGAAGACCCAAAAAACGCCTAACCGCCTACGACCTGTATCAACTATTCGTAGGCGAGATAGGCATCCCCAGGCGAGAGTTCCTCTACGAAATTAGAGGATGGGAAGCCCGACGCATCATGAAGGGCTACCAGCGCCGTAACGTCCTGATGTATCAGCTTCAGCGCATGCAGGTATGGGCGTCGATGTTCTGTATGGGCAACCCAGAGAAGAAGAGTCCCATCGACATCTTCCACCTCTACTTTGACGACTGGGATAAGGAGACCGTGCCAGTGGATGAGGAGACCGTCAAGGACCTGTTGGCCGACATCGCAGCAGAGAACCGACGCATCGCCCGTCAGCAGCGAAAGAGCAAGAAGAAAAAGTAAACCCCCGACACTTTTAAGCCCGCTATGTAAACGCATAACGGGCTTTTATTATGTTTGAATTTGAAGCGAATGACACTATCATACTGCATCAGAAGCAGGTACTCGAAGCAGCACTGAGTACGAACCCGAAGACGGTCAAGGCTTTACAGAAGCTCATTGACCAGGCTCTGGCAGAGGTCCGTCCTCAAGTGTTGGCCGCTATCAGAGGACAGCTGAGTGAAGACCCCCGTGAGGCTGTCAGAAGTGTCAGACGCACTACATACCGGAAGATACTTGGTGGTGATCTGAACATCAAGGACATGAAGCGCAAGGCCGGACAGCCTACCACCTACGAGCCTGTCAGAAAACTGCGTACAGGTCAGCGAGGTGGCAACCGTGTGCCTCGCGGACGTCGCACCGACCAGGTGATGCACTACGGTCCGAATGACAGAGGATGGATTCTCCGAATGGTCAACAGTGGCACAGGCAGGAGAATGGCAGGTACCAGAAACGGCAGACTAAGCGGCAATCGTGGCAGCATAGCAGCCCGTCACTTCTTCAAGAACGCTGCTGAGCCAGCCATCGCAAGAGCTGCATCAATCCTCGGAGAGATGATTGACCGCGAATTTACGGCAATGCTCAACGAAATGAATAAGTAAAAATAACAGATATGAGTGATTCAGTAGTAAAACTCAGGATTGACTCGAAAGAGTACGACGCCAACATCAAGCGAGCTGGTGATGCTCTGACCGACTACTTCCGTAAGGTGAAGGAGGGTGGCGGCACGCTGACGTATCTTGACGAAGGTGTGATGGAGGCTGTCAAGGCAATGGGCGAACTCGGCACACAAGCTAAGAGCACCAAGGGAGGACTGCGCGAACTGACGCAAGCCACGACCGATATGACCATTGCTTATCGCAACCTGACGGACGAAGAAAAAGCCAGTCCGCTGGGTAAGGCCATGCAGCAGAGCATCGAACAGATGACGGAGCGTGCCGGACAGATGCGTGATGCTATGGATGACGTGAACCTGAGCATCAAGAATGTCGCAAGTGATACGGCCACCTTCGACCAGATAGCAGGTGCAGCCAATGTTGCCACCAGCGGATTTCAGGTACTCCAAGGTGCCACCAAGATGCTGGGCATCGAAATGGGCGACAATGTGGAGATTATCGCCAAGTTACAGGCAGCAATGGCTGTGACCAATGGCCTCTCACAAATTCAGGCAGCACTGCAGAAGCAGTCTGCCTTCATGCAAGGCGTCAATGCCGCAAAGACGGCCCTCGCCACCATCGCCCAGCAAGCCTATGCCGTGGCAACTGGAGAGGCAACGGCTGCGCAGGTAGCTTTCAACGTGGCTGCTAACGCCAACCCATACGGACTCATATTGGGTGCAGTCGGATTGCTGGTTGGTGCCGTCACAGCTTTCGCGGCAGTCACCCGCGAGAGTACCGACGAGGTAAAGGACGCCAAGAAGGAGATGGATACCCTGACCGCATCCGTCGATAAGGCCACGGAAGCCTACGAGCGCCTGGCGAATAAAATCAAGAACATGGGCATCGGTGGGCAGAAAGAGTACCACATGCTACGTCAATCGCTCACTGACCAGTACGACCGACTGAATGAACGATACAGCAACATCGGCTATAATATGCGCTACTATGAGCAGCGCGGTAAGACCGATTCTCCCATCTACAAGGAACTCGCGGAGGAGCATCAAAAGATTAAGGAAGAAGCGGCTAAGATCAAGAAGGAAATAGACAAGCTCGATGACGCCAATAGAGACCGCATCAGCAGACTCAATCAATACAAGCGCCTGGACTTCTCGGACGTCACCACCCAGGCAGAGGCAGAGAGTGCCATCGCCTTCCTGAAGGAACAGATAAAGCACGTCGATAATACCACGGCGGCATACAAGCAGCTGAAGCGTGCCATCGAATATGCCGAGAAGACCGTGATGCCACAGTTCGACACAGGCGACAAGCAGGTGAAGGCCGTGAAGCAGACGGTTAAGAAAATCAAGGAGGAGGTCAAGAAGGAGCCCATCGACGTAGAGATAGAGCCAACGGGATATATCACCCGCTTTGAGCAACTGAAGCAGAACATCTCTATCGAACTGGGCGAGCAGAATATCAAGATTGATGAGACCACGCTGCACACCCTGATGAAGGATGCCATACAGAATGGCATCGACGGCATGGACCTCGACTTCGCATCCATTCAGGAGCAGATAGGTGAGGGCATGGATATTCCAGACGAGGCATGGCAGAAGATCATCGACAAGTACAACGCCCTGCGTCGCGCCATTGGTGAGAACCCCATCGAGATAGACCTGAAGACTGGCAACGAGAGCAAAGGAAATGATAAGCCACAGAAGCATACAGCTGGCGATGGTCTCGAAAAATTCCTGAAGGGCGACTACGGTAAGATCACCAGCGGAGTCAGCAGCATCGCCGGAGGTATCCAGCAGATGGGTATCGAACTGCCTCAGGAACTCCAGAACGTGCTGGGCGTGATGACTGGCATCAGCAGCATCCTGTCAGGTATGGCCGCTATCCTGACTCTCATCGAGATTGATACCAAGGTAGCAGCCACAGCAGCCACCGTTGACAACTTCACGCCCTTCTTCGCCCGTGGTGGTATCGTGCCCCACGCTGCAAACGGATACTTCGTGCCAGGTAACAACTTCAGCGGCGACGTCACCCCCATCATGGCGAATGCTGGTGAACTGATCTTGAACAAGTCATCCCAGAATAACCTCGCATCCTTCATCCAGGAGGCCGAAGGTCGTGGACACAGTGGCAACGGACTGGCACGCGTCAGTGGAGAGCAGATATGGATAGCCCTCAATGCGTACACCAAGCGCACAGGTCAGGGAGAAATAGTAACATGGAAAGATTAACGCGATATGAACGGTAACAACATTATCATCTATACCTACCAGGGCAGCTCCTGGGTGGCCGTGGCATCCGTCAAGAACGACGAGCTGCAGGCGCAGTGTGACATGCTTCCTAAGGCCAGTGCCGATCAGCAGGAGTGGAACGAATATGAGCCTGGACGAAAGGATTGGAGCCTCAATACAAACTGGCTGGTGTCTGCCGTCAGCGACATCCGTAAGGTGCTCACCATCGGCTCCAAAGTTAAAATACACGTAGGCAGTCGCTACGGCTATTCTTCAACAACTGGCGTCACCGGCTTTGCCTGGGTTCGCAACTGCAAGGTCAACACGCCAAACCTTGGCCTGTGCACCGGCTCCTTCATCTTCCAGGGTACGGGGCCATTAACGTAAGGATATTAATCTCTATAGTTTTTCAAGTGTTTGAAGTCAGACAGAGGCATGAGCGATTCATCCCTCTGTCTTTTTCTTATGTTTGATATTCTCAACGCGACGGAAGTCCTCATAGATGCTGTCCGGTTTCACTTTTGCGTATCTGAGGGTCTGTTTAATATCCTTGTGCCCCATCATCTTTCTCAGGTCTTGTATGGGGACATACTCAACCATCGACGTACCGAAGGTATGACGTGCCAGGTGAGTGTGCACGCGCTGATCTATCCCAACGGCATCGGCCAACGTCTTCAGGCAGCGGTTGTATACGGCGTTGTGCATCTTCGGCAGACTCCAGCCGTACTTTGCCAGGATACGCTCGCACTCCTCTGACAGCATGATGACGTACTCCACGCCCGTCTTCACGCGCTTGCCAGTAGTTACCCATCGCCCGTTCACCTTCTTATACTTCGAGAAGTCGAAAGCCTGCGTGTCGGCATAGGCCAGTCCTGTATGCAGCTGGAATACGAACAGATCACGTGCCACACACATCTGGCTACCTTCCACCGGATGCAGACTCTCAATAGCCTGCATCTCCTCGTCTGTCAGGTATTCCACGCTTTCCTTGTCCCCTCTTGGGAACTGCCCAACCAGGCGATCGTATGGATTTACGTCAATAATACCGAACCTCAACGCCCTGTGCACCATCGCCTTCAGGCATTTGTGATAGTTGTACACGGCACCATCGCCCAGCAGCTCCACCTCCTTGCCAGCTCTAACCTCAGCATCGCTCTGGGGCTTCTTCAGTTGATGCAGCCACCAGTCGAACATCTCCACGTTTTCCACCGTCAGGTCATCCCACGACGTGATGCGACCAAACTCGCGCAGACGCATCAGCAGCGTCCTGTAGTGCTGCCTGGTTCCTTCCGTCACCTTCAACAGATCTATCTGACCGTCTATCCACTCCAGCAGCTCATCACCACGTGGCGTCTGCTTCACCTCCCATATCTTCTCACGTATCTTGGATGCTACCACCTCACGCTGGTGCTCCAGGCAGTCGTTCACCTCCTCAGCCACGCGTCTCATCAGCGTGCCGAGACGCTCATTCAGTGCCTCTGCATCCGGACGCCTGATAACGGTACCAGCCCACTCACGCGCATACACACGTATGCCCGTGGATATATAATAGGATTTACGGCCGATGGTGATGCGTATCTCCAGCAGGCCATCAGTATCTTTATTTGCCTTATGTTTGCGGTCCCAGACGACCGCGGTACTAAAATTATTCATATCTTCAGTTTTTAGTTCTTTTTTATGGCCAATGTTTTACCTTTTTGCCTTGTGGTAGAGCAGGGGGGTAAAACAATGGTAGAGCATTTTCCCGAAAAATACCCGCAAAATACCCCTTTTTCCGTTTTACTACCCTTCACGTCATTCCGTCTGAAACCTACGAAAAAACGGGAGTTCTCAGCGTTTATGCCTCAAACCCCCGTTTTGTGGTCGTGATCCGCTTGGGATTTATGCGAGGGGTGGGGGTCTCGTGTGTTTATGGTGGTTTTACTACTTGCGTCATAGTCAGAGGTAAAACATTTGCTACTTTTTTATGGGTTTTTGAGAGGATTTGTCGGCCACACCGGGAGGGAAGGGGAGGGCGTCGATATTGAAGTTGTGGGCGTCGATGATGCGACGGAGTTCTGCACACCGGTGCTTCAGGGTCTCGATGTGGTCACGCTTGTCTTCCAGCTCACGACGGAGGTCTGCGATCTGTTCGTCTTTGGTCTCGATGACTGACTTCAGAGCTGAGATGGTTTCGTCTGATTTTGCGAGGAGTGCGTTGACCATACTCGACGGGTCCGGCATTCCCTGCTGTGGTACCACTTCACCGGCATCATCCGCAAGGTCCTGTGCAAGCATGTGGGTGGCATCTTCACCACGCAGCCATTGCAGGTTGAAGATGCAGCCGGATGCGGTTTGCAATTTCGTGATGATGTCTTCTGTGACTTCCGTTCTATCTTTTAATATACGCGTGATGGTGTCCTCGCTGACTCCCATCAGCTGAGCGAGCTGCTTCTGTGTTTTTATTCCCTTGTTTCGTTTAAGATAATCAAAGGCAGCCGCGAAAATATTGTTCCTTAACCGCATAAAACCGCACTTAATCGTTAAAATATTATAATAAACCGCATAAAACCGCACCAATCTGTTGGTGGTTCAAAATATTATTCTTACATTTGCACCCGTAAGTAAGTAAACGAACAAACGAGGCACGAAGATAGCCGTCAGACGTGAAACACGTCTTTTGCAAAGGGTATTGGACTGCAAATATACGGCTTTTTTCTCCTCGTTGTTCAAAAGTAAGTAAACAATTATATAAAATTAAGAACTTATGATTAAGCAAAGAGTTGGAAGAAGCGACTGGAAGCAACTGAAAGTTGGCGAGACTGGCGTGTTCACGCTCCCCGATGAGAGAGCCGTGGAGTCAGCCCGCGTAGCAGCCCAGGACGTGAAGAAGTACGACCATTATGAGTTTGAGCGTATCAAGGTGGCCGAGCCGCTGACGATTGCTTACAAAAGAACGAAGTAGCCATGATGGAACTCGACAGGCAGATGCGCAGGGAGATAGCCGAGCAGGTAGCTCTGGCAGTCAGGGACACGCTCTCGAAGATTGAGGAGAGATGGCTGACAGCTGACGAGCTCTGCAAGCACTTCGGAATGTTCAACAAGGAGTGGCTGAAGGAATACGGCGACACACTACCCAGGGAACGCGTCACAGTTGAGCACGCAGATGGAACTTCCCACAAGACCAGATGGGCATATCCCATGCACGCCATCAATCAGCTGATTATGGACGGCAAGGTGAAGCACCTGAAGGTAATGAAGATGTGATTGCCTGACCAGGCATCACGACAGCGAGATCATTGACATCGTGGACACTGGCGGAATGCCAGGATAAAGATAAAAGATGCGAGGGGAACCCACGCGGCTGCAAGTAGCCAATCGAAAGCAGCTGGCACGCATAAAAGCCGTGAGGCAGACGACGGGAAGGCCCCAAAAGGAGATAGAACCACCGAGGCAGGACTAAAGGCGTAGCGACAGCGAATAGAAACGCCTATCCCACTAAAAGCACGGCAGGCTTCTCCAGAGCAGATAGACTTTAATGCGGCCATTGCTGCCCGTTGGAAATACAACGGGGACGGTGATGCGTGAAAACGGGCGCAAGCCCTTCCCAAGCCACTAACGCAGAGGGGAGTTTAAACAGAATAATGTCTCATAAGTTAGTAGAATTTTTTTTCTTTAGCCAAAGCGTTGGCGTTACCTATTTAATAGTTGTAACAATTTTCAAAGAATTTACAAATCTGCCGGTCCGTGAGGATAGGTTGGTATATTTTTCATGGCAGAAAAATTTTTGATTGTTCACCTGACTGGTGCGTGAGCATCGGTCAGGCTTTTTCTAACAGATTATTAACTAACCAAAATATAAGTAATATGAACATCATGGAATTTTTGAGCAGAGTCATGTCTGATGACGAGACGAAGCATGAGTTCTCACAGCGTGAGAAGTTTATGTACGGCGTATTGGTCCCTCTGGGATTCGTGGCTGTGATGTGTGTGGCATGTTGGCTGGAAACCTGTGCAGAGTAACTGGAGAGTAAAGTGACATATTAACACAATAACAAAATGGAAGTAAAAGGAAGAATTAAAAAGGTGCTCCAGGTAAGAAGTGGAGTATCTCAGCGCACAGGTAATGAATGGAAGGCGCTGCCATTCGTCGTGGAGTTTTTCGAGAACCCGACAGACCGATTCCCTGACAGCGTGGTGGTTGAGACGATGGACACGAACCTGATGCCCAGCATCCGCGAGGGCGTGGACGTGAAGATTGGAATTAGTCATCATGTACGCGAGTATGAGGGCCGGATGTACAACGAGGTAAGGATGTACAGATTTGAGCTGATAGGCTCACAGCAGCCCGCTGGCAACGTGCAAGCTGCAGGAGCGAACAACAGCCCACAACCACAACAGAACGCGCCCACGGGCACGGAAAACGCGGGAGGAGATTCTGATGACTTACCATTCTGACGATTACTTTTGCGAGTGGTGGCCGACTGGTCACCGCTCCTAATTTTTAGGAACTATGAACAGAGAAGAGATGATGCTCGCCGCAAGCTGTTCTGCCGCCGTGGTGAAGTTGGTTTGCGGCGTTGGCAATAACGCTGCATGGGTGGTGATGATGGAAGGCTACGACCACGCAAAGCGCTGCAAGGGCATCCGACGCGGCGTGAAGGGCGGACACATGGTTGGCTGGTACTTCAAACGAGCCATCAACGACTTCAACGACTACGAGCGACACCTGCTGCGTGCACAAGAGAACCGGATGTTCCATCTGGCCGACATGAGCGAGGACGTTCGACGCAAGTATGGCGACATCACCGACGACGAATACTACGAGTTTTGGAAGGGCGTTGGAGCCGTCGCCTACGGTAAGACCAAGCCGATGGTGACAAGCCTCTGGAACAAGTACCGCGTGAGCCTGTTGAGCCACGACGTGAAGGATGCTGAGCACGTTGCCTGGGTGATGACCACACAGGCAGCACTCGACCTTGCCGTGGTGCTCTACAAGAAGTCAATCGAGGAGTGTCGCAATTCCTACGGTCTGAACGAGTCGCTGCTGACCAGCATCTTCGGCCAGTTCAACCTGCAGACCATCTCCGACGACTGGAGGCGGGCGATGCTGCTGCTGGAACCACAAATCGAAAGCATAAAACTTGATGATACTGAAGACAAGAACATTCAGCACGGCCTTCGCCAACTTCTGGAAGCGTGGACTGATCCAGAACTTTTATACTCTTCTACCTCTGCAGCCGTGGAGGACTACGAAGAGATATTCTCAACGCAGGGATTCAAGAAGAAGGTGCTCCGCGAGATTGCCGAAGTCAAGTCCGAGACGCTGGCAGAGCTGGCGAAAGAATAACAGATAATGTACTATGACAGAAGAAACAAACATACCTCAGACGCGATCGCCTGAAGAGATACAATGGGACGCACTCAGGCCGTACCTATTGGACCCGCGCGAGGACTATCCTGAGCCATACACCATGCTGGAGTTCAACGGCGTGCCGTTCTCCAAGATTGGCGGACTCGGAGCTATCAGCGGACAGAAGAAGAACGGTAAGACGTGGGTGCTTACTCAACTGATGGCGGCTGTGCTGGGCTGCAACAACGAGCGCACGAAGCAATACCTGCCAGGGCTGGAGGTACCACAGCGCACCATCGACTACCTGGGACACCTGCCGAAGGTGCTCTACGTGGATACGGAGATGGAGAAACTGTCGAGTGCCAAGGTACTCAGACGCGTGCACTGGCTATGTGGCTGGGACATGAAGGAGCCTAACGACCGCTTTGCGGTGCTGTGGGTGAAGACGATGCCCAAGGATGCAGAGACGCCATGGAAGAAGCGATACGAACTGATTAAGATTGCTATCGAGGCTATCCAGCCCGACGTGGTATTCATTGACGGCCTGCGCGACATCATCCCGTCTATCAACGACGAGGAGGCATGCACGCAGATTCTGGACTTCTTCGGCAGCATTGCTGAAGAGAGACGGATGAGCATCTGGCTGGCTCTGCACCAGAACCCAGGCAAGGCGGCTGACAGCGACGAGGCAAAGATGCGTGGCTGGATTGGTACTGAGTTGGGTAACAAGGTATCAGATACGCTGGTGAGCATCAAGACGAAGAAGCCCGAAGGCGTGAGCTTCACGGTGAAGCAACAGGACGCCCGTGACAAGGACATGGACGACTGGACGTTTGAGATTACCGACGACGCTGGTATGCTCGGTGTACCCCGCATCATCACAAAGGGCACCAACCTTAGCAGTAAGTCGAAGGAACAACCTACCTACGACGATCCTCGCCAAATACGCGAGTGGATTGAACAGGCCAAGGGTCAGTTCGAATGGCCAATGAGTCGTGTACAAATCAAATCGACGGTATTCGGTGACATCGGTGGTCAGAAGAACAAGGACAAGCAGCAGGCCGACCTGATAGCAGCAATCAACATGGGCTATCTGGAAGAGACTACACTAAAGAGTGGCGGACACTATATGTTGCGACCTCCTGAAGACCTGCCATTCTGAGTTGACCCAATCCCTCCTCTACCCCTAAAGGGGTAGGTAGGTTGACCCATTGGGACAACTCGTGCGTGGTCCGCATGACCCATGCCCCCTGCCCGCTTTGGGCGGGGCTGGGGCAAGGGGCAAGCGTACCCCACCCGCGCGGCGCGCACGAGCGCACGCGTTTTGGCTTTACATTGACTCCGAAAAAATCTTTTTAACCTATGGCAAAGATACGACAAGACATTATCGACCATATCCTGGACATCGCAAGGATTGAGGAGGTCGTGGCCGACTTCGATGACGTGAAGCTGAAGAAGAAGGGCGTCAGGTACGTGGGTATTTGTCCCTTCCATGACGACAAGGGCTACGGCAACTTCAGCGTATATCCCAAGGAGAACGTGTTCAAGTGCTTCAAGTGTGAGGCGGCTGGTGATCCCGTGCGCTTCGTGATGATGCACGAGAAGTTGAGCTTCCCAGATGCTATCCGCTATCTGGGCAAGAAGTATTGTGTGGAGGTTGACAACGTACCACTGAACTACACGCCACCGCCACCACGTCCGACACCACCGCCACTTCCCACGCTCTGGCTGCCGCGCAATATGGTGAGTCAGCGGATGCGCGACCTGACAGCCGACAACCTTGTGAAGTATATCCAGGATGGCATCAGCTGGGGCAACGAGCAGCGGGCACGCATCCCCAGCGTACTGCACGACTACTGCGTTGGTCACAGCATTATTCACCAGCGCACCGGCGACCATCACTTCACGGTATTCTGGCAGATAGACTGTGAGGGTCATCCGAGAACGGCGCACTACATGAAGTACAAACCCGACGGACACCGCGTGAAGGATAAAGACCAGTACCCTACCGACTGGCTGCACGCCCTGCTGAGTCGTGGCGGATATACGCAGTATTTCGACGAGACGAAACAGGAGGCGAGGCTATGCCTCTTTGGCGAGCACCTGCTGAAGCGATACCCCAAGGCAACGGTGAAGCTGGTAGAGAGTGAGAAGACGGCGGTACTGATGGCGATAGCCTACGGCAACAACCCCATGCAGGTGTGGCTGGCATGCTGTGGAGCATCCAACCTGACCCGCGAAAGGCTGAAGCCACTCATCATGCAGAACCGCAACATCATCCTCTTTCCCGATCGTGACGGCGTGAAGCTGTGGAAGCAGAAGGCCGAATCACTCTACTACGACCGCGTGAGCATAGACGACAAGCCAGTGACGTCATGGTGGCGTGATGGCGACGGTGACAAGGCCGACATTGCCGACGTGGTGATACGCATGATCAATCAGTCGCCACCAACGCCTAAGACTGTAGGCGAACTGGTGAGACAGGTGCCGGTCATCAAACCTTTAGTCGAGGATTTAAACCTAACAATAGAAAACAATGGCTAACGAAAATCAAAATCAATATGACGAGCGATTCGTGACACTGGCTACCAAGGTGAGCCGGCACGCTGCCGAACAGCTGGCACGCATCGCCAAGAAGAAAGACATGACCATCTATGAGCTTATCCAGATGGTGTGCGACACGCTCATCCGCTACATGGACGACCGCCACAACCTGAGCGAGGAGATGGAGCGGGCCATGAGCATCTTTGAACACATGGTGGGCTGGGCTGATGCCCTCAACCTGGCAGACCCGACGGTCCACAGGGAGGTGTGTCAGGCCGTGTACATCTTCCAGGATGCCGACGGTCAGAAGAAAGGCTTTCGTGCCAAGATGATTGACAAGCCCTTCTGTGGTATCTGGACGGAGACATCGAACGTGATGGACATCTTCGAGCGCATCTTCAACATCTGTATGCCGGAGCTCTACATGAAGCTCTACCGCGCACGGGTGGTCCTGGGATGCAACAGCGTGAGCGAGGTCATCAACCTACTGGCCGATGCCGAGGTTATCATGCACCTGAACAACGAATACCGACGCGAGTTCGAGAATGCTGACCGTGCCGAAAATAATCATGCTATTGCATACGGCAAGAAAACTAAGAGCCTCCAGCACCGTACCCCCGACTCACTGGCACGTGACCAGCGATTCAAGTTCAACGACGACGACCGCGAACTAAGCAATGAGGAGGCCAGCCGATGATACCCAGTGAGCAATACGTGTTCCCCCATAAGGAACCGACCAAACAACGAACCCCAGCAGAGGAAGCCAAGGCAGCAGATACCCTTGCATGGTTGCAGGCTCTGCCCTGGCGACCTCACGGGATGGAATGGTGAGAGATATGAGTAGAACGAGATACCGACCGGAGCACATGAGGATGCTCAATGATAAGCGATGGATGCAGACAAAGCGCATTGTGTGCGCCAGGGCAGAGGGACTGTGCGAGTGGTGCAAGCGTGACGGGTACATCTCGGCAGGCAGGGACTGCCACCACATCATCCCCTTCGAGAGTGCCAAGACCACAGCCGAGATGGAGCGTCTGTGCTACGACCCATCTAATTGCGTGCTGCTGTGCATCCCATGCCACGTGAAGGCTCACAAAGAACTGGGCTCGAAGACGAAGGAGGCAGTCAAGGCCAGACGTGATGAACGCTTCGAACGATGGAAGAAGCACCTGCGAGGCGAGTGAAAAACCCCGCGGCACCCTTTTTATTTCGGGGTGACCTTTTCTCCCAAATCCACCTGCCCTTAAGACTGATGAGAGGTTAAATTCTCAGAGTTCTATTTTTCCCACGCCACACACCAGACATGACTGGGCAGGATTGCACCACGCATTACCTGCCCACCACAATACACACATTTTCCCACTTAAACGATTGAAAAATGTCAAATCTAAAAAAGAACCAAGTGATACTGACTGCCGAGCCGCCCGACTCATGCTATGAGTGCCCGATGCTCGGACTCATACCAGAAGGGCAGCGCGATGGTAAGTGGACGCACGTCTGCTGTGCCACTGGTGATGCACTCACCGGACGCGGTATCAAGGTGAAGGTGTCGAAGAAGGATGCCAAGCATCCATGGCACCGACCATGCGACGGCATCTGGAAGTCGTGGTGGGAGGCCACACCTCACCACACCTTCACCATCCCGCTTGACCGCTACATCACATGGCGTCAACCCTATTCATTCAGTCTCGGACTAAAAATCAACTTTCCCAAACGATGAATAAAAAAGTAACATACTACGAGCGCATCCTAAAGAAACGCGTCGAGATGCGCACGGGCTCTGACTTTGAAGAATGGCTGGAGCCACAACTGCATGCCGCTGCCCTTTGCTGGCAGATGCTCGAGAAGGTGCACGAAGAGCTTATGGGTGGTAAACTCATCAAAGCCGAGCAAGGCTCGAAAGAGCAATGGTCTGACAAGGTAAATCCACTGATGCCCACCTATAAGGAACTGCAGCGCACCATGATTCAGCATTATGAGGCCCTCGGGCTGAACTATAAAGCCAAGCCCGACCGCATCAAGGAGGATGCAAAACGAGGCGTTGACGAAGAAGACCCAATGGCAAACTATTACAAAGACCGTAAGCAATGACAAAGGAAGAGAAAGTAAAAGCCTACGACATGCTTGTCAGCAAGACGCAGGAGATGGGCGAGATGTTGCAGAACATCGAAGATAGGCTCTTCGACTATTACGAAGACATTGCGCTGAACATCGAACACCACAACGCCTATGAGATACTCGGAGCCCTGAAGTTCCTGCGCCTGCTGCGCACCTATCAGATAGACATCGAGACGTTTCAGGATGTTATCTTCAAGTATGAGGGCCGCTGGGAGCAATACTACGGTGGTTACTGGCACCACATCGAGGGCGGATTGAAACACCCAGGCACAACGGGACCACAGTTCTACCGGCTGCAGCCCTTCCAGGTGTTCGTGCTCGCCTCCATGTTCCTGCTGAAGGTATGGATCAACACAGAGAGCGAGGCTGGCACCCGCGACATGCTCCCGACGGAGCGAGCCCGCAATGGTTACATCGAGGACCTGCGCCGGCTGTGCACAGAGTTCACGCTGTTCACACCCCGTAAGACGGCGAAGACGCAGCTCTCCGCCTTCATCCAGTTCTGGTATTTTATGAGTGGCGACGAGAATGCCGAGT
>CAMOWH010000006.1:0-44986 GCA_946628315.1 uncultured Prevotella sp. | reverse complement strand
GATAGGGCTGGTTGCGCTGGAACTTGCCGCTGCACACCTTGCAGAAGGCGATGCATGAGCGGTGGTTGGGGTCGATATTGGCCGTAATCTTGAAGATGAAGCCGGTAAACTTAGGCTCCTCGGGCTGCACCATACGCTCCTCGGCCTTGGTAGGCTTCGGGCTGGGAGCAATCTCGACGAAGCAGTTCAGCAGTTCCTGCACGCCGAAGTTGTTCAGCGCCGAGCCGAAGAAGACGGGAGCCACCTCGGCTGAGCGGTACGTATCGACCTCAAAGTCGGGATAGACGCCGCTGACCAGCTCCAGGTCTTCGCGCAGCTTGGCGGCATCCTGCTCGCCAACTCGCTGGTCCAGTTCCTCGCTGTCAATGTCTACTTCCACCTTCTCCGTCACGCGCTGCTTGTCGGGCGTGAAGAGGTCGAGCTTCTGCTCGTAGATATTATAGACGCCCTTGAACTTGGCGCCCTGGTTGATGGGCCACGACAGAGGACGGACCTTGATTTCCAGTTCCTTCTCCAGTTCGTCCAGCAGGTCGAACGGGTCGCGGCCCTCGCGGTCCATCTTGTTGATGAAGATGATGACGGGCGTATTCCTCATGCGGCACACCGACATCAGTTTGCGGGTCTGCGTCTCCACACCCTTGGCTCCGTCCACCACGATGATGGCCGAGTCGACAGCCGTCAGCGTGCGGTAGGTATCCTCGGCAAAGTCCTGGTGACCCGGGGTATCGAGGATGTTGACCTTGTATTCCACACCGGAACCCTCGGGGCTGTAGTCGAACTCCATGACCGAGGTCGAGACGGAGATACCGCGCTGCTTCTCGATGTCCATCCAGTCCGACGTAGCGGTCTTCTTAATCTTGTTGTTCTTGACGGCGCCGGCCACCTGAATCTGTCCGCCAAACAGCAGGAACTTCTCGGTCAGGGTGGTCTTACCGGCATCAGGGTGCGAGATAATCGCAAAGGTTCTTCTACGTTCTATTTCTTGATTCATATAATCTTTCTATTGTGTTTTTTTTGATTGTCATGTCATCTTGATGCACATCTTCGTCAGGTCGTCGCTGGGTTCGGCCTCGCCCACAAAGTCTTCCACGGCCTTGTGGATGGTCTCCGAAGTCTGACGAGCACTGCCCAAGTCGTGCTGCAACAAGGCCTGCAGACGCTTGTCGCCAAACTGTTCTTTCCTGCTGTTCTCTGCTTCGCTGATGCCGTCAGTATAGACAAAGAGGGTCTTTCCGTGCATATTATCCACTTCCTCTCCTTCATAGACCAAGTCTTCCCAGAGACCGATGGGAGCGTTTGGTTCCACCTCCATATACTGTCCGTCGAGCAGCGGCGGATTATGACCTGCGTTGCAGAACTCCATGTGACCCGACTTCAGGTTAATCAGTCCGATGAACATCGTGACAAACATACCCTGGTCGTTGTTCTCGGCCAGCGCATGGTTCAGTCGGGTGGCTATCATTTCCGGCGTCAAATGTCCGTCCACCAGCGTACGGAACATACGTGTCACCTCCGCCATGAGCAAGGCTGCCGGCACCCCCTTGCCGCTGACGTCGCCAACACAGAAATACAGCTCGTCGCCGAGCAGGGCATAACCATACAAGTCGCCACCCACCTCCTTGGCCGGAGTCATCATGGCATAGAGGTCTATATCCTTACGCTTGGGGAACACATGGGGCAGCATACGCCGCTGGATATCACGGGCAATGCGCAGTTCGCTCTCAATGCGTTCCTTTGCCTTGGTGGTCACCTCCAACTGGTCGTAAGCCTGCTGCAGCTGACGGTTCACCTGCTCCAGATGCTTCATATGCTTGCTGCGCCGATAGGCAATGAATGTCAGGAATCCGATGACTATCAAGGCGATGACCGCACCCAGAATCAGCAACAGACGATCTTTGGCCAACTGCTGCTCCTTGACTTCGTTCTCGGCATAGGTAAGAGAGAGCTCCGTATCAAACTCGGTCATCTGTGCCCGGGCCTCCGACGACTCCACAGAGTCAAGCACCTCGCGGGCACGTTTCTGCCAGTAGAGTGCCTGTTTCAAATCACCCATCTGCTCATAGATAGCAGCCTTCTGGGTACACTTGTTCTGCAGGTGTATCAGTTTGTCCGTGCGTTGCAGGGCCAGTTGCCACTGCTTGCGATTCTTGGCCAGATAGACATTGATAAGCTCGCCGAACAATCCGCCCTGTCCGCCATATTGTGTTATCAGTTGGGCACGTTCCTTGTAAGCATCTTCAAAACCCAGACTGTCGCCCTGATTGTAGCGCACCAGACACTTGTAGCTCCAAGCCGTAATCAGGTTCATGGGTATCGCCCTTGGCTCGTCGAGTGCCTTGCGGGCATTCTTGGCCACCTCTTCATAGTCCTTCTTGCGCAAGGCTATCTCGCAAAGTCCCAGATAGCAGGGCGCTGCACTCTCCTCCGGCAGATATTTCTGCTTCAGTTCCAAAGCCTGTCGGAAACTCTTCGCGGCCATGTCGTCGTTGCCCGACATCTCGCGGATAGAGCCTAAGGTGAAGGTGGCGAAATACATGCCAACATTGCTCTGATTTTCCTTGGCCTGCTGGAAGATGCCGTGGGCCAGGGCCACGCCCTTCGTGCGGTCTACGAATTCGAACATATAGATAGCTTCGTAACTGCAGGCACGATAATAGGTTTCCTGATAGTCAGAAAACTCGGTGGCGTCTTTCACCTTCTCGACCGTCTCGAAATACTTGTCTGTCTCTCGTACACTGTAATAGTGATAAGCCTCGTCTGTCAGTTTCTGCAACTTGGGGGGCAGCGTTTCTTCTGCCCTGACTGTCGTCACCCCTATCAGCAGCAACAGCAGCAACAATACTTTCTTGTATTCTGCTCTCTTCATAACGCAGCTTCGTCAGTCAGTTTTGCAATACACTCTGCCAGTGATTCTTCCCAATAGGGCACCTCGATGCCGTAGGTCTGTTTCAGTTTCGTCTTGTCGAGCACGGAATAGTGCGGACGATGAGCCGGCGTCGGATACTCACTGGTATGCAGCGGACGGACATGACACGTGGTGATGCCTGCCAGACGATGGATGGCTTTGGTAAAGTCGTACCATGAGATGACACCTTCATTCGAGAAATGATAGACACCGGGCTGGATGCCCTTCTCGATGGCGGTCATGATGACGCGGGCCAAGTCGCGGGCATAGGTCGGCGTCCCCACCTGGTCGAAGATAACGCCCAGTTCAGGCTTCTCTTTACCCAAGCGAATCATGGTCTTCACAAAGTTGTTGCCAAACGTGGAGTAGAGCCATGCCGTGCGGATAATCATCGTACGCTTGCAGAACTTCGACACACCCAGCTCGCCAGCCAGTTTGGTTGAACCATAGACGCTGTCCGGACAGGGCGAATCGGTCTCCACGTACGGAGTGTACTTGGTGCCGTTAAAGACATAGTCGGTCGAAATCTGAATGAGCCAGCCACCGCGCTTCTCGACAGCAGCAGCCAGATATGACGGAGCAACGGTATTCAGCGTGGTGCACTGTTCCTTGTTCTCCTCGGCTTTGTCGACAGCCGTGTAGGCGGCACAATTGACAATGCCGTCTATCTGGTGCTGAGCCACAAACTGCTCGACAGCCAACTGGTTGGTAATGTCCAGCTCCTGCACGTCGGTGTTAAACCACGAATGCCGGGGATATTCTTTCTCCAGCAATTGCATCTCGTTTCCCAATTGGCCGTTACAGCCCGTTACCAGTATATTCATATCACTCAAACTCCAATGGTTCTTGTTTATCTTTCAAATAATAGTCGTTCAGCATCCCTATAAAGGTCGATATCTCCTTGACGGCATGTTGGGTGTTGGCCGTGATTTCCTTTTTCTGCAGCCGCAACAACATGACACCATAGAGCGAATTGAAACACGTCTCAATCTCGTTCTCCTCTTTGTTGGCTCCATGATTGCGCAGTTCCACGATATAGGGCAACACCTTATAATACTCTGCGTTGTAGAATGGGAACTTCGACGACGACAGCAACTGTGCATGCAATTCCTGCAACTGCTGCATCACCACCTTATTGATTTGTAAATGGCCCTGCTCCCGACAACCCTCCGAATTCATCATCCGAATCAGGTTGCCAAACCAGTCGGCCTCCTCTTCTTTCTGCTCGTCGGTATAGTCAAATCGGTCAATATACTCACGGCGTATCCTCGACAGCGAACAGCCAAAGGCACGTATCGTATCCTCCACCTGCCACATATAGAGCAGGTACTCAGCAATATTCGTCTTGCGTAACTCCTGTGCTATAAACATATTCTAAAAAAATCTCAGAAGATTGGTTGTCGTACCCAGCAGCATGATGATGGAGCCCAGAATCACAGCCACACCGATAAACTGATTAATCAGGCGAATGCCATATTCGTCAAACTTAGTGCGTATCTTGTCAATGAGCCAAGTCAGTCCCCACCACCACAACAGGGCTCCACCTACGATGCTGGCAAATCCCACCAGCATCTCAAAAGGATGGTCAGGCAGCACAAAGGCAAACTGTGCGTACATGGCCAAGAACAGGAAGATGATAAGGGGGTTGGAGAATGTCACCAGAAAGGCAGTCCACATATTGTACCACAGCGAACCTTTCTGCGTACCAGACTGGTGCATCTTGCGCATCGGATCAGTCCGATAGGTATAGATTCCGAAACAGAGCAACAGCAGAGAGCCGACTATCTGCAGATAGAAGCGATTCTGGTCGTTGTTGATGAAGTCCATGACGAACGACATGCCAAAACCGGCAAAACCTGCATAGATAATGTCACTGACAGCAGCCCCGATACCCGTGGCAAACCCATACCAGCGACCTTTGTTCAGCGTGCGCTGCACACACAGGATGCCCACTGGCCCCATTGGAGCCGAAGCAATCATCCCGATGAGCATGCCCTTGAAGATGAAATCTAATATATTAATAGGTACGTGAAACGGCATATCGAGTGCAAAGGTACGAAATAAAATCGGTAAATCCTTGCCGTTTCGGATATTTTTTGTACCTTTGTGCCTGAAACTTTGATTACATAACCAAAAACAGAAATAGAATATGAACGAACAACAAGGAATCAAGCCCTATGTCATTGGCTTGGACTTAGGAGGCACCAACTCCGTATTCGGAATCGTTGACGCCCGTGGTGAGATTAAGGCTACTACCGCCATCAAAACGGGTGGTTACGAAAAGGCAGAAGACTATGTGGATGCCAGTGTGGAGGCGCTGCAGGTTATTATCGACCAGGTAGGTGGCATTGAGAAAATCAAGGCAATGGGCATTGGTGCGCCTAACGGCAATTACTATAAAGGTACGATTGAGTTCGCTCCCAACCTGCCCTGGGCGCACGACGGTGTGGTTCCCTTGGCACAGCTCTTCAGCGAGCGTCTGAACAACATCCCGGTAGCACTGACCAACGATGCCAATGCTGCTGCTATCGGCGAGATGGTCTATGGTGTGGCACGCGGCATGAAGAACTTTATCGTCATCACCCTCGGTACTGGTGTAGGCTCCGGCATTGTCGTCAACGGACAGTTGCTCTATGGTCACGACGGTTTTGCCGGCGAGTTAGGCCATGTCACCATGGTACGCGGTGCTGAAGGACGCAGCTGTGGCTGTGGACGTACGGGTTGTCTGGAAGCCTACTGCTCTGCTACAGGTGTGGCCCGCACGGCTCGTGAGTTGCTCGCCAAGACCGCCCGCCCCAGCATCCTGCGCGAGATGAATCCTGAAGACATTACTTCGCTGGATGTGTCCATTGCGGCCGGCAAGGGCGACGAACTGGCCAAGGAAATTTACGAGTTCACCGGCAAGATGCTGGGAGAAGCCTGTGCTGACTTTGCAGCGTTCTCAAGTCCCGAGGCTTTCATTTTCTTCGGAGGCATGGTAAAAGCCGGCGACCTGATTATGAATCCCATCCGCGAGGCCTACAACAACCACGTGCTCAAGATTTTCAAGAACAAGGCACAGTTCTTGGTGAGCGGATTGGACGGAGCTTCGGCGGCTGTTCTCGGAGCTTCAGCCATTGGCTGGGATATTCAGTAAGCCAACATACAGATCATATAAATGCCCGACTCTCACAAGCCGGGCTTTTTCGTTCCCATAGAAAAGAGGTTGGTGCAGGACGCTACCAACCTCTACCAATGAAGATAAGCTTCGCGGCAAATGCCGCGGGGGGGTGGGATAAAGCTTATCGGGAGCAAATTTAGGTATTTCTTGTATAAAATGCAAATTTTTAAGCAACTTTTCTACTAAACACGCAAAAAAAACAGCAAAAAGTTTGCAGATTAAAAGAAAAAGTGTAAATTTGCAACCGTAAATCAAAACAAAACTAGACGCAGAAGCAATGAAAGCAATGTTCAACATCTGGTGGTGGCGTAACTCGAGATTGTAAAAGTCGCGGGGTACGAAGCCATAGCATGTTGACATGAAAGATAAGAAGGCTCGTCGGTAACGCGACGGGCCTCTTTTCTTTCTGAACAGGAATCATCACACAAAAACATCGAAATATATGAGTTACCAAGTAGACGAAAATGGATTTTACGGAGAATTCGGCGGAGCATACATTCCCGAGATTCTCTACGGGACGGTTGAGAACCTGCGCAGCCAGTACCGCGGGATCATTGAGAGCGAGGAGTTCAAGCGCGAGTATCACGCCTTGCTGAAGGACTATGTGGGACGTCCCAGCCCGCTGTACTTTGCCAAGCGGATGAGCGAGAAGTACGGCTGCCAGTTGTACTTGAAGCGCGAGGACCTGAACCACACGGGAGCGCACAAGATCAACAACACCATCGGACAGATTCTGCTGGCCAAGAAGATGGGGAAGACGCGCATCATTGCCGAGACCGGCGCCGGCCAGCACGGCGTGGCGACGGCGACGGTGTGTGCGCTGATGAACATGGAGTGCGAAGTGTTCATGGGTGCGACGGACGTGGAGCGCCAGCACACCAACGTGGAGAGGATGAAGATGCTGGGTGCCAAAGTTCACCCCGTGAGGACGGGGAACATGACGTTGAGCGACGCCTGCTCGGAGGCCATCCGCGACTGGTGCTGCCATCCGCGGGACACGTTCTACATTGTGGGTTCGACGATGGGCCCACACCCGTATCCGGACTTGGTGGCGCGGATGCAGAGCGTGATTTCGGAGGAAATCAAATGGCAGCTGGAGGAAAAGATCGGTCGCGACTATCCCGACTACCTCGTTGCCTGCATCGGGGGTGGCAGCAATGCGGCTGGCACCATCTACCACTACATGGACGACGAACGGGTCAAGATCGTATTGGCCGAGGCCGGCGGTCACGGGTGGGATACGGACTATACGGCTGCGACCATCCACCGCGGCACGGTGGGTATTCTGCACGGGGCGAAGATGCTGGTGATGCAGAATGATGACGGTCAGATTGAGGAGGCGTTCACCATCTCTGCGGGGTTGGATTATCCTGGCGTGGGTCCCATGCACTGCAACATGGCTCGCCTGGGGCGTACCGAGGTGCTGAGCGTGAACGACGACGAGGCTATCCGTGCGGGCTACGAACTGACGCGCATGGAGGGCATCATTCCGGCGATTGAGAGTGCGCACGCGGTGGCTGCGCTGGGCAAGAAGAAGTTCAACGCGGACGACGTGGTGGTGCTGACGGTGAGCGGCCGCGGCGACAAGGATGTAGAAACTTATCTGAACAACAAAAACTTAGCAGGAGAATATGGAAACTTTTAATTACAAGACGACGAGCCGGACGATTCTGGCCGACCTCTACACGCCGGTGGGGGCCTACATGCGGCTGCGCGACCTGTATCCGCAGTCGGCGCTGATGGAGAGTTCGGACTATCACGAGCAGAACAATTCACGCTCGTTCATCGGCATCCACCCTATGGCCAGCGTGGCCATCGGTCACGGCAGGGCTGCCATTACGCTGCCCGACGGGAGGTGCGAGAGACACAACATTGACGACGACTTCGGCACGGCGGAAGCCATCCACTCGCTGACGGACCGCATCCGCGTGGAGGGTGACGACGCCAGCGTCTGCGGGCTGTTCGGCTACACGTCGTTCAATGCGGTGCGCTACTTTGAGCATATCGACGTGAAGGACGAGACGCTGTCGGAGAACGATGCGCCGGACGTGCTATATATATTATATAAGGTGGTGATTGTGTTCGACCACCATAACAATCTGCTGAAGTTGGTGAGCCTGTCGGACGGTGACGACGGTGAGCTGGACGAGGTGCTGAAGGCGATGAACCGCGGGAACGTGCGCGAGTACGGCTTCCGTCCCGTGGGCGACGTGCGCTCGACGCTGACGGACGATGAGCACAAGGCAAACATCCGCCGTGGCATTCAGCACTGCCTGCGCGGCGACGTGTTCCAGATTGTGCTGTCGCGGCGCTTCATCCAGCGCTACGAGGGCGATGACCTCAAGCTGTACCGCGCACTGCGCAGCATCAACCCCTCGCCCTACCTGTTCTACTTCGACTTCGGCGGTTTCCGCATTTTCGGTTCTTCGCCCGAGACGCACTGCCGCATTGAGGGGCGCAGGGCGTACATCGACCCCATAGCGGGCACGACGAAGCGGACGGGCGACGCGAAGGCTGACCGCGAGGGCGCTGAGTTCCTGCGTCAGGACCCGAAGGAGAATGCGGAGCACGTGATGCTGGTGGACCTGGCCCGCAACGACCTGAGCCGCAACTGTCATGACGTCAAGGTGGACTACTACAAGGACGTGCAGTACTATTCGCACGTCATCCACCTGGTGTCGCGCGTCAGCGGCGAACTGGACACGGGTGCGGACCCCGTCAAGGCGTTCATCGACACGTTTCCGGCCGGCACGTTGAGCGGTGCGCCTAAGGTGAGGGCCATGGAGCTGATAACGGAGTACGAGCCGCACAACCGCGGTGCCTACGGTGGGTGCATCGGGATCATCGGGCTGGACGGCAGCCTGAACCAGGCCATCACCATCCGCACGTTCGTCTCGCGCAACGGCGAGTTGTGGTTTCAGGCGGGCGGCGGCATCGTGGCCAAGAGCAACGAGGAGTACGAGTTGCAGGAAGTGAACAACAAACTGGGTGCGCTGCGCCGTGCAATCGCTCAGGCGGAGGCACTGTAAGACCCATTGACAAGTAAAAAGCAAAACGACAAAGCGATGAAAATAGTCATTATCGATAATTACGACTCTTTTACATACAACCTGGCCCATCTGGTCAGGGAATTGGGCACCGAGGTGACCGTGTTGCGCAACGACAGGTTCGCGCTGGACGATTTGGAGCCCTACCACAAGGTGATATTGTCGCCCGGTCCGGGCATACCCTCCGAGGCGGGCCTGCTGACGGACGTCATCCGGCGCTACGCCGAGAGCAAGCCCATCCTGGGCGTCTGCCTGGGCCACCAGGCCATCGGCGAGGTGTTCGGGGCCCGGCTGGAGAACCTGAGCGACGTCTTCCACGGCGTGGCGACACCGTGCCACATCGTTGCCGACGACCCCATCTTCAGCGGCCTGCCGTCGGACATCACCGTGGGCCGCTACCACTCGTGGGTGGTGTCGCGCGAGGGGTTGCCCGACTGTCTGGAGGTGACGGCCGTCTCTGACGAGGGTCAAATCATGGCGCTGCGCCACCGCGAGTTGAACGTGAGGGGCATCCAGTTCCACCCAGAGAGCGTGCTGACGCCCGACGGCAAGCGCATGGTGCAAAACTGGCTGTTCCTGTAGCTGGCAGGAGCCCCGCGAGCAAGAAAAGAAATTTTTAACATAAAAACAATAGACAATGGAACAACAAATGAAAGACATCCTGAACCGGATGCTCAATCACGAGGAACTCACCCGTGAAGAAATGAAACAAATACTCGTCGGCATCACTCACAGCGAGTACCCGACGGAACAAATCACCGCCCTGCTGACC
Source organism: uncultured Prevotella sp. (assembly GCA_946628315.1). GTDB lineage: Bacteria > Bacteroidota > Bacteroidia > Bacteroidales > Bacteroidaceae > Prevotella. The sequence goes on along the minus strand of CAMOWH010000006.1, from coordinate 35,102 downwards.
GCCCTGCAGATGCGCGGCGTCACCGTCGACGAACTGTTGGGATTCCGCGACGGCATTCTCGAGACCGGCGTCCCCGTACCCCTACGCTGCGAACGCTACATCGACGTCGTGGGCACCGGCGGCGACCGCAAGAACACGTTCAACATATCGACCACCTCCTGCTTCGTCATCGCCGGCGCCGGCTACAAGGTCGCCAAGCACGGCAACTACGCAGCCACCTCGACCAGCGGCGCCTCGAACGTCATAGCACAGCACGGCGTCCGGTTCACCGACGACATCGACCAGCTGAACCGATGCATGGACGAGGTGGGCATCGTGTACCTGCACGCACAGCTCTTCGCCCGCGCCATGAAGTTCGTCGGACCCATCCGCAAGGCCCTCCAGTTCCCCACCATCTTCAATCTGCTCGGCCCGCTGGTCAACCCCAGCCAGCCCAGCTGCCAGCTGCTCGGCGTGGCAAATCTGGACCAGATGCGCCTCTATCAGCAGGTCTACCAGCGCCTCGGCATCGACTACGGCATCGTCAACAGCATCGACGGCTACGACGAAATATCGCTCACGGGCGAATTTAAGGTCACCACCAACCACTACGAGCGCATCTTCACCCCCGCCGACCTCGGATTCGAGCCCGCCCGCCCCGAAGAGCTCGTCGCCGGAGCCACCGAGCAGGAGGCCAAGGAAATATTCGACGCCGTGCTGGAGAACCGCGCACTGCCCGCCCAGAAGAACATCGTGCTGGCCAACGCCGCCTTCGCCATCCAGGTCATGGAGAGCGGACGGAAGCCCGTCGACGAGTGCATCGCCATAGCCCGCGAGTCCATTGACAGCGGCGCAGCCCTGCACACCTTCCGGAGATTCGTCGAGATGAACTCGTAACCCCGAAGCATCGAAACATCGGAACATCGAAACCCCGAACCCCCAATAAAACCCCAGACAACAATGCAAGACATCCTACAAGAAATCGTAGCCCACAAGCGCCAGGAGGTCGAAAGATTCAAGCAACTGCTGCCCCCCGACACACTGCGGAGCCGCGTAGAAGCCATGCTCGAGTTCGCCGTACCCTCCATGGCCCATGCGCTACAGCTCTCCGAGACCGGCATCATAGCCGAGTTCAAGCGCCGCTCGCCCAGCAAGGGCTGGATCAAGGAGCAGGGCCGCGCCGAAGACATACCACTGGCCTACCAGCAGGCCGGAGCCGCCGCCCTCAGCATACTGACCGACGAGCACTACTTCGGGGGCCGTGACGAATTCGTCACCACCGCCCGCCATACAGGCGTCCGGATTCCCGTGCTCTACAAAAACTTCGTCATCGACCCCTACCAGCTGCTGCAAGCCCGGCTCTGCGGAGCCTCGGCCGTACTGCTCATTGCCGCCTGCCTCACACCCGACGAGTGCGACACCCTACTACGCAGCGCACACGCATTAGGACTCGAAGTGCTGCTCGAGATGCACGACGAACAGGAACTCCAATACGCCGAACTGCATCCCGACCTCTGCGGCATCAACAACCGGCACCTCGGCACCTTCGAGACCGACGTACAGACCTCCTACCACCTTGCCCGGCAACTCCGGGACCACTGCGCACACAGTTCACGCCCACCCGTGCTGGTCAGCGAGAGCGGCATCAGCAGACCGCAGACCGTCCGCGAACTCCGCGACGCCGGATTCCGCGGATTCCTCATCGGCGAGACCTTCATGCGAACACCGGACCCCGCTGCAACACTCAGACAATTCATCGACGACATCACATGACCAACAACAGAATAGTCAAAGTCTGCGGAATGCGCGACGCCGACAACATACGCGACGCCGAGGCACTCGGCATCGACTGGATAGGGCTCATCTTTTGGCCCCGGTCCAGCCGCTACGTCGCCGAACCGCCCCCCTACCTCCCCCGGCACTGCCGGCGCGTCGGCGTCTTCGTAGACGAGGACCTGGAGACCGTCAAGCGGATAGCCACCGGCTACGCACTCGACATCATCCAGCTGCACGGACACGAGACACCCGAATACGCCGACCTCCTGCGACCGTGGAAAGTCGTGAAGGCATTCAACATCGCCACAGCCGACGACCTGGCCCACACCCATGACTACGAAGGACATGCCGACTACTTCCTGTTCGACACAAAAGCCGAACACGTAGGCGGCAACGGACGCCAGTTCGACTGGAACGTACTCGCCGACTATCACGGACAGACCCCTTTCCTCCTCTCCGGCGGAATAGGACCCGACGACGCCCGCCGGGTCAGAAAATTCCACCATCCACAGTGCGTCGGCATCGACCTCAACTCACGTTTCGAGCTCGCCCCCGCCCTCAAAGACATTCAGCAACTCAAACAATTCTTACAACAACTATGAATAAGATAAACCAGTTATTCGCCGAAAGGCCACAGGGAAAGAAATTCCTCTCCCTCTACTTCTGCGCCGGCTGTCCAACCCTCGACAGCACCACCGACGTCATCCTGACCATGCAACGACGTGGCATAGACTTCATCGAAGTCGGCATACCCTTCAGCGACCCCCTCGCCGACGGACCCGTCATCCAGACCGCCGCCACCAAGGCTCTCCGCAACGGCATGAGCCTGCGGCTGCTCTTCGAACAGCTCAAATCCATACGGGACAAGGTCAAAATCCCGCTCATACTCATGGGATACCTCAACCCCATCCTACACTACGGCATCGAGCCCTTCTGCCAGGCGTGCGCCGAGGCCGGAGTCTCAGGCATGATCATCCCCGACCTGCCGTTCGCCGACTATCTGGCCTCCGTCAAGCCCGTCGCCGACCGCTACGACCTCCGCGTCATCATGCTCATCACCCCAGAGACCAGCGACGAGCGCATCCGATTCATCGACGACCACACCGACGGCTTCGTCTACATGACCAGCTCAGCCGCAACCACCGGCGCACAGCAATCCTTCGACGAGCAGAAGCAAGCATACTTCCGACGCATCGACGAGATGCAATTGCGCAATCCACGCATGATCGGCTTCGGCATCAGCAACAAGCAAACGCTGCAGGCCGCCCAAGACAACGCCGCCGGGGCCATCATCGGCTCCAAATTCGTCACCCTGCTCGACGAGTCCGGCGGAAATCCGGACTTGGCGCTGGACCGCCTCTTCGCGGCCTTGGATAAATAATAAAATTTGTAAAAGCGTGGGTTATCTCACGCTTTTTCATTAACTTTGCACACAAAACTACTAAAACAAGACAAGATGAAAAAGCTATTATCGTTGCTAATGCTGTGCATCGTCGCCCTGACCGCACAGGCCAAGGGCTGGGACGACCAGCAGTACAAACAGATTGAGCAGAGCATACGCCTGCCACAGTTTGCCGACAAAGTGTATGACATCACCAAGTACGGCGCAAAGCCCACCAACACAGCCGCCAAGAACCAAAAGGCCATCCAGAAAGCCATCGACAAGTGCTCGAAGAAGGGCGGCGGACGCGTGGTCATTCCCGCCGGACAAAAATTCCTCACAGCTGCCATCCAGCTCAAGTCCGGCGTCAATCTGGAAGTTCAGGAGGGAGCCGTACTGGAGTTTGCCTTCGAGCCGGAACTCTATCCCATCGTACCCACCCGCTGGGAAGGACTGGACTGCTGGAACCTCTCGCCGCTGATCTACGCCTACCAGGCACGCGACATTGCCGTCACGGGCAAAGGTACCATCGACGGCGGCGGCTCTAACGATACTTGGTGGCCCTGGTGCGGCAGCAAGAAATTCGGCATGAAGGAGGGAGGCATTGCACAAAACATGGGAGCCCGCGCCCGTCTGCTGAAACAGGCTGAGGACGGCGTGGACATGGACCAGCGCCGCTTTGGCCCCCAAGACGGACTGCGCCCACAGATGATCAACTTCAACCAGTGCGAGGGCATCCTCATTGAGGACATCACCTTGTTGCGCTCTCCATTCTGGGTCATCCATCCCCTGCTGTCCAAGGACATCACCGTGCGCGGCGTACATATCAACAACAACGGTCCCAACGGTGACGGATGCGACCCAGAGTCGTGCGACCGCGTACTGATAGAAAACTGCTACTTCAACACCGGCGACGACTGCATAGCCATCAAGAGCGGCCGCAACAACGACGGCCGCGAGGGTGGTCAGGGCCGTTTTGCCGGCACTCCGTCGAAGAACATCATCATCCGCAATAGCAAGTTCAACAACGGTCACGGTGGCGTGGTCATCGGCTCTGAGATTTCCGGCGGCTGCCAGAACGTCTATGCCGAGAACTGCGAGATGGACTCTCCCTCGCTGGACCGCGTGTTGCGCATCAAGACCAACTCCTGCCGAGGCGGTGTCATCGAAAACATCAACATGCGCAACGTCACCGTCGGCCAGTGCAAGGAAGCCGTACTCAAAATCAATACCGACTACGAGCCGCGCGAGGTTTGCTGCCGCGGTTTCTACCCCACCGTGCGCAACGTCACCATGGAGAACGTCACCTGCAAGAAGTCTAAGTACGGCGTCATGATAGTCGGCTACGAAGACCCGAAACTGGCTTATACCGTCAACAACATCACCGTACGCAACTGCCAGTTCGACGGCGTCTACAACAAGCCCATCCACCAGATTGGCCTCGCGCAGGACGTGAAGTACGAAAATCTCATGATCAACGGATCCCTCGTACTGCAGGAGATGCCGTACAAGCACTATTCCGAGTGGCTCACCTACTCCGAGATGAAGCGCGTGCCACAGTCCTACATGCTCGACTTCGCCAAGAAGCCCAAGTGGTCATACGTCATGGGCATCGAACTGGAGGGAATGCTTGATACCTACCTCCGCTACGGCGGACAGGACATCTACAACTACTGCAAGATGTACACCGACAAGATGATTGACGAACAGGGCAACATCACTGGCTACAACATCCTGGACTACAACCTCGACAACATCCGAACCGGACATTTCGTCACCCGTATGTATCAGAACTGGCCCGAGGCGAAGAACCTGCTGGCCATGAAGACCATGATGAAGCAATTGAACGACCAGCCGCGCACCATTGCCGACAAGGTCTTCTGGCACAAGGCCATCTACGCCTACCAGGTGTGGCTCGACGGCATCTTCATGGGCTTGCCCTTCCGCACGCTGACGGCTCCCATCACCCTCTCGGCCAAGGACAAGAAAAAAGGTGCCGTCACCAAAATCTATGACGACGCCGTCAATCAGCTCAAGATAACCTACCAGCGCACCCTCGACCCCAAGACCGGACTGAACCGCCACGCCTACGACGAGACGCGCAAAGCCTTCTGGAGCGACAACGAGACCGGTCTGTCACAGCACTGCTGGGGCCGTGCCCAGGGCTGGTACTCCATGGCCCTCATCGAGGTGCTCGACGCACTGCCCGAGAACTACGCACGCCGCTCAGAGGTCATCAACCTGCTGCAGAAAGATCTCGACGCCATCCTGAAGTGGCAGGACAAGAAGACCGGACTGTGGTATCAGGTCATGGACAGCCCCGAACGCGAGAAGAATTATCTGGAGAGCACCTGCTCGTCCATGTTCACCTACGTGCTGCTGAAGGCTTACCGCAAAGGCTATGTCGGTGAGAAGTACCGCGATGCGGGCATCCGTGCCTACAAGAGCATGATAGAGAAGTTCATCCAGGTTCATCCCGACAAGACCATCTCGCTCACCCAGTGCTGCGAGGTTGCAGGTCTTGGTCCGGCCGTCACCCCCGAGGTCGAGGCAGCCATGAAGCGCATCAACCCCAAGGGCAGCGTCAAGGAGAACCGCCGTCGTGACGGCAGCTACGCCTACTATCTCTCGGAGCCCATCCGCTCTAACGATGCCAAGGGCGTAGGTCCCTTCATCTGGGCCTCCCTCGAAATGGAGATGCTGGGCTACACCACCGAGAACATGTTTAAAAAGTAAAAAGATAAAAGACTAAAAAAGGAAAAGAAAACAGACATGAAGAAACAACTATTCACATTTGTTGCCTTAGCCTTCACAATAACGGCAATGGCGCAAGACTTCGACACCAGCAAGCCTTTCGGTTTCTGCACTATGAACTCCCGTACCGAGGCTACGCCCTACGACATCACGGGCGGTGGCTGCTACACCTATCCTGTGCCCGGCGACTTCACGGGCAAAGTAGTCGTGCTGAAGGCAGAGAAGAATGCCGACGGCACACCCAAGGACATGAGGTCAAAAATAGTCAATGCCATCAAGAGCAACAAGGTCATCATCTTCGACGGCTCTGAGGGTGACTTCATCATCAGCAGCACTATTGGTCTGCCCAGTTCGCAAGGCACTGGCAAGACGCTATTAGGCATCAACAATGCCCGTCTATGTACCAAATGGTATGTGACGCCCGAAATCAAAGAAGCACTCGACAAGGCTGATGTCAAGAGTAAGAGTTCCAGTTCCGGTACTGGAGGCACGCTGTCCAACGGGGAGTCTGTTGATGAGGAAAGAGAGTTTGTAACCCGCCAGACCATCATTGACCAGACCGGTGATAAGAGCGAATCTTGCCGGAAGGCAGGCATCTTCTCCTTCAGCAGCTGTACGAACGTCATCATCCGCAACATCAACTTCGTAGGTCCCGGTGCCGTGGACGTCGGTGGTGCCGACCTGATTTCTTTTACCGGTTCCAAACACTGCTGGGTTGACCATTGCCAGTTCACTGACGGAACGGACGGTAACTTCGACATTACCAACGCGTCAGATTTCAATACTGTCAGCTGGTGTACCTTTAGCTATACCGACCGTTCTTACGACCATCGTAACACCAACCTGATAGGTAGCAGCGACAAAGAGACTGTAGGAACTTTAAACACCACCTTCGCCTTCAACTGGTGGGGAACAGACTGCAATCAGCGTATGCCTATGGCTCGCGCGGGCAAGATTCACATGCTGAACAACTACTATACCTGTGTCGGCAATAGTGTTTCCATCAATCCGCGTAAGAATTCTGAATTCTTGGTGGAAGGCAACTACTTTGCAACTGGCGTCAAGAACATCTACAACCAGTCTGGTGCTGTTGCCGTAACCTGGGCAGACAACAACTATGCTGCCAGTGCCAGCAAGCCTTCATCGTTTGGCACCACCGTCACCGTACCTTACAACTATACGGTAGCCGAGACGAGCACCATCCCGACAGAGGTGGAAAGCAAGGCGGGAGCCACGCTGTTCAAGGACGCTTCGGGCATCAAGTCTGTAACCATTGCTGCCAAGACAGCAGAGAATGCCATCCGCTATAACCTGTCAGGCCAGCGTGTTGGCAACGACTACAAGGGACTGGTGATTGTGAACAGCAAAAAGGTAATCGTTAAGTAACAGTAAACCATTATTCTGCAGAAAAAGCGAAGACATTCCACAATAAATTTATGAAGAAATTATTATTTATCTTATCAGCCATAGCCGTCTCCCAGACGACTATGGCTGATGGCGTTCCGGCATTCCCTGGTGCTGAGGGGCATGGCCGTTAATTGCCAAAGAGTGTGGCACCCGCTTTTGACTTTACCATTTCAGGTACTTCGCTACAGGGCTCAGCAACATAGTCATAAGGTACCGTGACCGCATCACCTATCGAAGCTGGCTGTACGCCAGCTTCTGCAATAAAGTTATTAGGCGTCCATGTCACGGCTTTGGCGTCATCTTGGCTATAGTATTTCTTGACGCCTTTGTCAAAGTAATTACCGTCAATAAGAAATTCTGAGTTCTTTCGTGGATTAATGCAGTTGGCGGCCGTAGTGCAAGTATAGTAATTGTTCAGCATGTGAATCTTGCCCACACGAGCCATAGGCATACGTTGTCTGCATCCCTCACCCCACCAGTTGAAGGCAAAGGTGGTATTCAGGAAACCGTTCTTCTCACGGTCACTATAGCCAACAAGGTTGGTATTCTGGTGCATATAGGAACGCTCCGTATATCTGAACGTACACCAGCTGACAGTGATGAAGTCAGAAGAATTATTGATGTCGAAGTTGCCGTCCATGCCGTCCGTGAAGTCGCAATGATCTATCCAGCAGTTCGTGGAGCCCGTGCAGGTGAGCAGATCGCTGCCGCCGACATCGACGGAGCCAGGACCGACGAAGGTGATGTTGCGGACGATGACATTCGAGCATCTGCGCAGCGAGAACACACCCGCCTTGCGATACTCCTCGCCGGCGTCGCCAGTCATCTCGATAAAAATCCGACGCGTATTGTACTCTGCCTCTTCGCGCACAGCAGAGCCGTTGGACAGCGTGCCGCCACCGCTATGCGTATTCATATCGGGCACGCCGGCATCGTCGAGGGCTTTGCGCATCTCGGCAGTCATGTGCCAACGGGTACAGAGCCGCGCCCCGTTGATTCCGAGAATGGTCTTATTGCTAACCGTGCAGTCTACCTTTTCCGATACCATGAAGTCGCCCTTGCTACCATCCAGAATGACAACATCATTGCGCTTGATAGCGTTCTCTATTACCTTTTCCATATCAACATCAGGCCCCTCGGAGGTCAGCACCGCCACTCTTCCGGAAAATCCATCAGGCAAGGGATAGGCATAACAACCACCACCGGTAACACTGTAAGTAAGGGCAACATCGCTACGTGAGGAAACGGTACAGAAACCGAAAGGTTTGTTCTGGTCATAGTCTGCGGCAGACATGGTAAGCGGCCAAGCTAATAGGGATAAAATAACGGATAGTTTCATATTGCATTAATAGTTTAGTTTGCAAATATACAAAGTATTTCTAAGACAACAAAAAATTTGGGGATAAAAAGGGTCACCTTACTTTTTGTGCCAATATGTCAAAGAACGCTTCCTTTCGTTTTTTGTTTATACTCGGCGGGCGGGGTGCGGGCTTCCGCCCGCCGAGTGAGGGTGACCAAGGTCTTTCGGAGGTCTTTCGGAGACCTTTCGGAAATCTTTCGGAGTTCCTTCCTTAAAAGATAGGGGTCAGATAGTGTTCGGATAGAGCTCTGATAGAGTTCGGATAGAGACTTGATAGAGTTCGGATAGCGTTCTTATAGAAAACGGTATATATTCTTTCCGCACGGGCATCTTACGGCTCGAAGACAATAAAACGGCTGGGGTTGCGTTTATAAGGATAGTATGCGACAGAAACTACACCTTATTATATATATGGTAGCGGCCTTGGTGGTGCTCAGCGGATGCGGAGCAGAACAGGCCATGAAGAAGGGCGACAAGTTCTACGCCTTGGGCGAATACTTCGATGCTGCCACTCAGTATCGCAAGGCCTACACGCAGACGCCTGCCAAGGAGCGTACCCTGCGCGGACAGCGGGCCTTGAAGATGGCAGAGTGCTACCGGCGCATCAACTACACGCAGAAGGCCATCGCCGCCTATAACAATGCCATCCGCTACAAGCAGACTGACTCGCTGACACACCTGCGTCTGGCCCAACAGCTGATGAAGAACGGCAACTACAAGGAGGCCGCCAAGCAGTTCCAGACCGCACTCGACAGTCTGCCCGACACCACCTCTCCCCTCACCTCCTTCATCTCGCATCTCGCCAAGACAGGCTTGCGCTCAGCGCAGAAGGCTCCGACGTGGAAGAAGGAGGGTTCGGACTATACCGTAAAGCGTGAGAACCTGTTCAACTCGCGACGGGCCGACTACTCGCCCATGCTGAACGGCGAGGACAACAACCAGCTGTTCTTTACCTCGACGCGCAACCAGGCCAAGGGCGACGAATACAGTGGCATCACGGGCACGAAGAATGCCGACATCTTTGTGTCGACAAAGGACGACAAGGGCAAGTGGCAGCGCCCGGAGGTCATCGACACCGAACTGAACACCGACTACGACGAGGGCGCCTGCTCGTTCTCGCCCGACGGACGGACCATGTATCTGACCCAGTGCAAGACCGACCCCAGTTATCCGCGCTATGCCACCATCGTCACCTCCAACCGCTCGGATGCTGCCTGGAGCAAAGCCCAGGACCTGACGATTACCCGCGACACGCTGTCAGCCTTTGCCCACCCTGCCGTCAGCCCCGACGGCCAGTGGCTCTACTTCACCAGCGACATGCCCGGCGGCTTGGGCGGCTATGACATCTGGCGCGTACGACTGACCACCAGCGGCGTGGGTGCCGTTGAGAACCTCGGGGCACCCATCAACACCCCCGGCGAAGAGATGTTTCCCACGTTCCGTCCCAACGGCGACCTCTACTTCTCGAGCGACGGCCATGAGGGCATGGGCGGCCTCGACATCTACATTGCCCGTGTCAAAGACAACATCAGCAGCGAGGACACCCTCGCCAACCGCACCTCGGGATACACCATTGTCCACCCCGGCTATCCGCTCAACTCGCAGGGCGACGACTTCGGCATGACCTTCGAGGGACTGAAGAACCAAGGTTTCTTCTCCAGCAACCGCGGCGACGGCAAGGGCTGGGACCACATCTACTCGTTCTACAACCCAGAGATTATCCAGACCGTCAAGGGCTGGGTGTACGAGAAAGACGGCTACGAGCTGCCTGCCGCACAGGTCTACATGATAGGCAACGACGGCACCAACCTGAAGTTGAGCGTCAAAGGCGACGGCTCGTTCACCCAGGAGATCAAGGCCGGTGTGGACTACGTATTCCTGGGCACCTGCAAGGGATTCCTGAACCATCAGGAGCAGTTGCGCGTAGAACCCGTGAAGAAGTCGGAGGAGTATGTGCTGCAGTTCCCGTTGGCCAACATCATGGCCCCCGTACTCATCGACAACATCTTCTATGACTTCGACAAGGCCACCCTGCGTCCCGAGTCCAAGGAGGCACTGGACCAGCTGGTGAAGCTGCTGGAGGAGAACCCCAACGTCACCATCGAGTTGAGTGCCCATACCGACTACCGTGGCTCGGCTGAATATAACAAGCGATTGTCACAGCGTCGTGCCGAGTCTGTCATCCGCTACCTGATAGATCATGGCATCGCCGCAGACCGACTGACGCCCGTGGGCTATGGCAAGGAGACGCCCAAGACCATCCGCCGGAAGTTGACGGAGAAGTATCCCTTCCTGAAAGAAAACGATGTCTTGACGGAAGAGTACATCAAGACACTCGGCGAAGAAGAGCAGGAACTGTGCAACCAGCTGAACCGCCGCACGGAGTTCCGCGTGCTGCGCACTACCTACGGGATGTTTCCGAGGAAATGACCTCGCCCACCCCGACGAACAACAGCCCAAACAACACAGTGGCCAACATCATCAGATTGACGCTGAACGACTCGGCAGCCACCGTACGCAGCATCACCATGAAGTGGACGGCCAGCAACTCCCAGCCACGGAACACCACAAACAGCACCACAAACACGGCTACGCAGAACAGCGTCCACAAGCGGTTGAAGCGCTTGATGTTGAACGTGCGCTGCTGCGGAAGTGCCTGCATGACACGCTCGGTAAAGCCGTCGTCGGCTATCTGCTGCCGGGCTGCCTCACTGAAGAACTGCTGCAATAAGAGGTCGTTATTTTCTTCTGTCATATCCATTCTTCCTTAAATAGTTTGCTAATTTCTCTTTTCCTCTTGAGAGGTGCGACTTGACGGTACCCTCCTTCATGCCCGTAATCTCAGCCACCGTCTTGATGTCGTAGCCGTCGATGAGCTGCAGCGTGATGCACGTCCGTTCATCGGGCTTCAGCAATGCCAGCGCCGCGTGGATGTCCATGCTCACGGGCTGCGTGCTATCGGCTGTCGGCTGCTGGCTTTCGGCTAACTGCCAATCGCTAAGCGCTAACTGCCGTTTGCGGGTGTAATCATAGAACACGTTGTAGGCAATGCGCATGAGCCACGTCTGGAACGAAGCCATACCGCGGAACGAGCGGATATGGGTGTACGCCTTGATGAAGGTGTCCTGTGCCAGGTCGTCACTCAACTGACCGTCTCCCAGCGTCTGGTTCAGAAAGAACCTTCGCACAGGTGACTGGTATCGGCGCACGAGCTCGTCGAAAGCCCGCCGGTCGCCCAATACAGCCACCTGTGTAACGAGAGAGATGTCAGTAGGAGTCGCCACTTTTTACCCTTTTACCTTCTTAGTTTTTTACCTTTGTAGGGCGTTTTTCTCGGGCATGATAATCCACGCCACAATGTAGAAGGGGATGCCCGCAAAGGCGGTGAACAACGTCAGGGCGGCATAGCCCAACCGGACGGCTACGGGGTCAAAGTCCATATACTCTGCAAATCCTGCGCAGACGCCGCCCAGTACGCGGTCGTTGCTGCGATAAAGTCTCTTAGTCATAGTCTTTCTGTATTAAGTCGTTATTATGATCGTCTTTCTTTCGCGCCGTCTTGGAGGCAAACACCTTGCCCAGTCCGATGCAGAACACCAAGGCCCCGATGCCGAAACCTACATTGCCAGCAGCATAGCCCAGGAATATCATCAGTCCCACACCGACAAAGCACTGGCGCATACCTCGCTGATACTCCTCGTCGGCATCGGCAGGTTTCTCCTCCAACAGCTGGTCGGGGATGGGCTGCCCCTGCTGCATGGCCATCTGGGCCAAGCGCATCTTCTCCTTGCGGTTCTTGTTGATGAAGTAGAACAGCGCAATGATGATGAGCACGGGAGCCAGCACAAAGAGGATGAACAGTACGGCCAGCACGAAGAACATGCCTGCAAGGTCCTTGCCGTCTATCTCGCTGAACAGGGCCCGGAATATGCTCTTCAAGTCGTCACCCTCCAGTTCATAGGTTGTCGAGGTGGAACTCCAGGGCGAGGTCTTGGTGGTGACGGTCACCGTGCGCTTTCCTGCCTTTGCGGTGTCCGTGCTGGTCGTATCCGAGTACACTTCCACGGCATCCATGCTGGACGAGTCCACCAGTTCCTGCTGGTCCTGGGCAACGTGGCGGTGCTTCTGAGCTGCCACCTGCGCCCCACTGGTCAGTGCCAGCAGCATTGTCATTGTTATCAATACTTTTTTCATATCCGTAGTGTTTGTTTTTGAATGTTTCTTTGTCCGTTAGACGCAACAAACGTCCAATTAGTTGCAAAGATACAAAAATATTTCGTACCTTTGCAACGAAATGGCAGAATTACCCCAGATATTTACCGAATCTACCCGCCAACTGATGGGCGCGGAACGCTTCGAACGCTACTTGCAGTCGTTTGAAGAGGAACCGCCCGTGAGCATCCGGCTAAACCCGAAGAAGACGGAAGGGCTGAGTGTGGCGGATGGCGAACAGGTGCCGTGGTGCCGTGGCGGCTACTACCTGCCACAGCGTCCCAACTTCACCATGGACCCACTGCTGCACGCCGGCTGTTACTACGTGCAGGAAGCCGCCTCCATGTTTCTGGACGAGGTGCTGCGCCAAATGCACAACGCTTACATCAGCCATCAGCCATCGGCCATCAGACCGCTTGCAGCCCTTGACCTCTGCGCCGCACCCGGTGGCAAGTCTACCCTACTCCGTGCCGCCCTGCCTGAGAACTGCGTACTATACTCCAACGAACCCGTGCGCAACCGCGCCAGCATCCTGCTGGAGAACGTCACCAAGTGGGGATACCAGAACCATCACGTCACCAACGCCTATCCCCGCGACTACCGCAAGGAGAAGATGAAGTTCGACCTCATCCTGTGCGACGTGCCTTGCTCGGGTGAAGGTATGTTCCGCAAGGACCCGGCCACCATCCGTGAGTGGAGTCCGCAGAACGTCGAGAAGTGCTGGCAGCTGCAGCGCGAGATTGTGGCTGACGCCTGGCAGTGCCTGAACGAAGGAGGGCTACTCATATATAGTACGTGTACCTTTAACACCAAGGAGAACGAGGAGAACATCCGCTGGATTCTGGACAACTATGAGGCTGAAGTGCTACCCGTAGAGACGCGTCCCGAATGGAACATCACGGGTTCGCTGCTCCCTGGGTTCAACGAACCTGTCTACCGTTTCATCCCCGGCATCTCGCGTGGTGAGGGACTTTTCATGTGCGTACTCCGGAAAAACGGCATTACGGCTCACTGCCAACGAGATTTCTCAGACCTAAATGTACTGAGTGTGGCGAATGCAATCGGCTCACTGCCGCAGATTGACCTCTCCTACCAAGAGGCACTGAAATTCCTGCGGGGCGAAGCCTTAGTTCTGCCGCCTGACACCCCACGGGGCATCTTAGAGGTCTGTTTCCTCGGGCATCCCCTTGGACAGGTCAAGAACATCGGCAGCCGCGCCAACAACCTATACCCCAAACCTTGGAGAATCAAGACAACGCATATACCCACTGATTATGAAGCAATACTTAGACATACTTAACCGCATCCTGACCGAGGGCACCCAGAAGGGCGACCGCACCGGCACAGGCACCATCAGCATCTTCGGCACCCAGTCGCGCTACAACCTGAGCGACGGATTCCCCCTGCTGACCACCAAGAAGCTGTACCTGAAAGGTATCATCTACGAACTGCTGTGGTTCCTGAAGGGCAGCACCAACATCCAGTTCCTGCAGGAGAACAACGTCCACATCTGGGACGAATGGGCCGACGAGAACGGCGAACTGGGTCCCGTCTACGGACACCAGTGGCGCTCATGGCCCGACTACGACGGAGGCGTCATAGACCAGATACAATATGTGGTAGACCAGCTGAAGACCAATCCCAACTCGCGCCGCATGATTGTGTCGGCATGGAACGTGGCCGAGGTCAACAAAATGGCGCTGCCCCCGTGCCACACCATCTTCCAGTTCTATGTCGACTATCCTGACGGGCAGGACCAGCAGGGACGTCTGTCGCTGCAACTCTATCAGCGCTCGGCCGACACCTTCCTGGGCGTGCCGTTCAACATTGCCTCCTATGCCCTGCTGCTGCAGATGATGGCACAGGTGACGGGATTCCGCACGGGCGACTTCATCCATACCACGGGTGACACGCACCTCTATCTGAACCACATCGAGCAGGCCAAGCTACAGCTCACCCGCGAGCCACGTCCCCTGCCCACAATGAATATCAACCCCGACGTGAAGAACATCTTCGACTTCCGGTACGAGGACTTCCAGTTAGAGAACTACAATCCCTGGCCCCACATCAAAGCAGAAGTAAGCGTATGATTAGTATCATTGCAGCGGTGGCGAAGAATCGCGCCATCGGATTCGAGAACAAGCTCATCTACTGGCTGCCCAACGACTTGAAACGCTTCAAGGCGCTGACCACCGGCCATACCATCATCATGGGACGCAACACCTACCTGTCGCTGCCCAAGGGTGCCCTGCCCAACCGTCGCAATGTGGTGCTGTCCACGACGGTCAAGGAGCTGCCCGGTTGTGATGTCTACCCCTCGCTGGACGTTGCCCTGGCGAGCTGTCGGCCCGACGAGGACATATATATCATAGGTGGCGCACGGGTCTATGAGCAGGCGCTGCCCCTGGCCGACCGCCTGTGTCTGACCGAGGTGGACGACATCCCGGCACAGGCCAACGCCTTCTTCCCCGACTACAGCGACTGGCAGGTGGAAAACAAAGAGGCCCATCCCAAGGACGAGCGTCACGACTTCGAATATGCTTTCGTAGATTATATAAAGGTAAAGGAGTGACCCTCTTTTACCTTTTTACTTTTTGCCCAGCCGAGTAGTTGATGTTCAGGGCTCCGGCCTGGCGCAACTGTTGCTTGACGTCGTTGATGAGTCCCATCTCCGTATTCCGGTCGGCACGGATGGATACCGTCAGGTGTTCACGGGCATCCTCTGACATCTGAGCCTTCTCGACGGCTATCTCCTCCGCCAGCCGGTCCAGTTCTACAAAGCGGTCATTCAGCTGTATGCGCCTGCTGTCGGGCGCTCCTTCCACCTGCCCCTTTGCGTCCATCGGCTGACCGATGAACAGGTAGATGACGCCCTGCTTGCGGGCTTTCTCCAGTTCTGTACCCTGCGGAGTCTCTACATGTACCAGGGGTGTCACCACCCGCATGTGGGTGACAATCATAAAGAAGAACAGCACCGTGAATATCAGGTCTGGCAGCGCCGCCAGGTTCAGCCCCGGCACCTCACGATTATTTCTTGTACGAAACCTACTCATCTTTCAACTCTCAACTGTCAACTACCTCACTCCCTCCCTGATTCTAATAGGATGCCTGTTCAGTTTCTTATAGGCTGCCACGATGGCATTCTGCATGTTGAAATAAGCATCATAGCTCGACCGCCGTGCGGTCACCACATCCAGCACGTAGTTCTCCGTCTGGCGCGAAGCCAGAAACGACTCCACCTGCTGCTGCAGTTCTGCCAGCGTCACAGGCTGTTCATCGCAGTAGAGCGCATCCTGGTCGTCAATCCTGATCTGCAACACGTCGCTGCGGTGTATGTCCTGCATCTCCTGCTGGGGCTCATCCTTGGGCGACAGCATACGACCTATACCCTTGTCGCTGTCCATCGACGAGGTGACCAGAAAGAAGACCAGCAGCATGAACGAGATGTCTGCCGTCGACGTGGTGTTGAGTTCGGGAACGTCCCTATGCTTTCTTCGTATGAACACGGTTGCTAATCTTTCTATTTATGCCAGAGGTACCGAAGCAGACAAAGCCGGCAGCGACGATAATCAGGATGACACTCGACACGATAAGCATGTCGGTCACCTTCAGCCAGAAGCCGTCCTCGAACAGCGTACCGTTCACCATCAACGGCTCTTCGGAGCCTGCCAGATAGGTCACCACCAGCAGCACCACCGTCAGTCCCATCACCAGCCAGCCACGACCGCTGGCATTCTTCTTTGGAGCAATCAGCAGCGGGCGCACCACCGAGACAATGGTCACCACCACCGTCACAGCCACCGTGACATACATCAGCCACAGCATCACCTCTGCCAATAGGAAATCACCTGCCTCAGCCATCAGCCTTTTACTTTTTTACCCTTTCCTGATACTTCGCTATCGAGTCCGTCAGCGAGATGGCACTCTCCTCCATCTGCGACGTCAGGTGCTCAATCTTCGAAAGAATGTAGTTATAGAAAAATTGCAGCACAATGGCCACAATGATACCGAAGATGGTGGTAATCAGCGCCACCTTCATACCCTCGGCCACAATGGTCGGACTGATGTCGCCCGCCGTCTGAATGCGGTCGAAGGCCATCACCATACCAATCACCGTCCCTAAGAATCCCAACGACGGCGCCACGGCAATGAACAAGCGTATCCACGAACAGCCCTTCTCCATGTTGGCTATCTGCACCGTACCGTAGTTGGTCAGCTGGCGGTCTATCTGCTCCAGCGGCTCCTTGATGTGCAGCAGTCCCTGATAGCAGATGCTGGCCACGGGGCCTCGCGTGTCACGGCACAGGTCCTTGGCACCTTCGACATCGCCCTGTTCCAGCTTGGCGTCAATATCGCCCAACAGCTTCTTGGCATTAATCTCCGACAGCGTCAGGTAGACCAGGCGCTCAATGCAGAACGCCAGCCCCAGCACCAAGGCCAGAGCCACCAGCGACATAAAGCCTGCCGAACCCTCCAGGAACTTACGCTTCAGCTGCTTGTGCAGCCCTCCGCCTTCCTCAGCGACCTCCGGGTCAGCCCCCGTCAGTTCTGCCTCAATGGCAGCCATAGCCGAGTCAGCCACCACAGCCGCAGAGTCAGCCACCACAGCCGCAGAGTCAGCAGACACGACTTCCGCAGAATCCTTGATATTCGGCTGCTGGGCCCCTGCCGGCATGGTCACCGTCAACAGCCCCATCAGCACCAAAAATATAGTCAGTTTCTTCATAATCCTTGCAATTTGGGCACAAAGGTAAACATAAAATCCGAAATAGTTGCAAGATTAACATTAAATAGCAAACTGTTCCACGTCGATACGCGTCACAATGCCATGTGCAGAGACAAAATAGACACGCGGAATGATGCCCGACGCAAAAAGTTCGTAGATACGGCTGTCCTCCTGAGCAGCGTAAGGAATCTGTAGTTCGTGCTCTGACCAGAACTTGGCCACAACGTCTTTTCCCTCTCCCCGACTGATGGCTACCATCTGGAAGCCCTTGTCATCCTTATGCTGCAGGTAATACTGGTTCAGCCGGGGCAACTCGCGCTGACAGTCAGGGCACCAGGTATTGAAGAACACAATGACCGTCTCGCCCGCCAACTGACTCGTTGAGAATGTGCGCTCCTCGCCACCGTCCGTCATGGTGACGCTGAACGACGGCACACGATCGCCAACATGCACGCGCTCTACTACCTTGTTGTTGTCGTCATCAACAACGCTGCTGCACCCGACCCACGTCAGGCACAGCAGCATCAGTAATATCCACTTCAGATCCTTCACTTCACTACAATCTTCATAGTCCTATTTCCAGCCTCGCCAGCCACCTCAATGACATAGATGCCCTGTTGCAACTGGAACTGTACATTGTTGCCACAATCAGATGACTGGTACACCGTAGCGCCATTGATGCTCATGGCACGAACCGTCCCCAGAGCCTTGGCAGCAGTGATGGAAACCACACCACCATGTACGCTGACCATGATGCCCTCGGACAGACCTTCCTTCACCTCGCCCAGCGAAGCGCTGCGCGTCAGGAAGTAGCGTCCATACTCATTGGGAACCACCGTCACCGTCTGTCCCTCTGCGACCTCGGTAGTCTTTCCGTCTACGGCATCCACTACATAGAGCTCACCTTCGATGTTGTCCACACCAGTCAAGGTCACCTCTACCACCTCCGGACTATTGCATACCACACCGAAGCCTGTAGCCTCCCAGTCCTTGGTATGGTTGATGCTTACTGCCTGTCCGTCGGCCACGGTATATACCATCGGCACATCCTCCAGGTTCGAGTCGAAGAGTGCCTCTACGTTTCCTTGTTCCTCACCAATGATCACATTGGCAGCCGACTGTCCCTGCTCGTTTTGGGCCGTGAGAGTAATACCCTGCATGGGCGCAGGAGAAGGAACCGTGGTATTTCCGTCTATCATCATGGCGGGCGTGAAGACGATTTGTGACGCGTCTTCTTTTGCCTTGACAAAGAATGACTGCATGGGGCCGATGATGCCCGAGGTAATCGGTGAGCCGGTATTGTTGTTGTCGTAGGTCCAATAGCCTGCTATCTCCAGGTTAGCCGAATTACCAGCTATGAACTCCGCCATATTGATAGAGCAGAGGTAGGGATTACCAACCAGCTGATAGTTGGCCGGTGATGACTGGATGTCAGCCATAGCAGCATTGAAGCTGCCGTTACCTGCCGTGCGTGCCGTTGTGCCGTAAACCGTACCATAGGTAACACCACTGATGTTGGCAGTGCCGTCAGTCAGCAGCTTACCCGTCGTGGGCTTGCTGACAGCCTGTGTCAGCCTGCCTTCAGCCGGCGACGTGTTATCCCACTGGTAGTAGTCGAAGCTGGTATCGGCTTTGGGCAGACGAATCAGCGTATTGACAGACTGTGGCTTCTTATGCGGGCGGATGGCAAATGCCGTCCATGTGCTATAAGGCACGGTGACATCGTTGTAAACATGGCTCCACTGGACGAGATTCGTGCTGACGCCGCCAGGAATGTTGGCGCTGTACTTCGTGGCACGTACGTCGTTGGTCTTGGTATAGACGAACACACCTTCCTGGGTCCATCCCTTCTGGTAGATGGGATACTTGGTACGACTATAAGCAAATCCTGCAGCATCTGCTGTTGTAGAGAAGCTGATAGGCTGGAAGGCCTCCGTCAGCTGTCGTCCGTTGTCATCGGCCGCATCAGAATACGGCACATACATATCACCAGCATAAGTATTCTGCAGCGGTGTAGACATCAGTGTCCAGGTATTGCTCTGCAGTTCCTTCTCCACCCATACCTTCTCGTAGGTCAGGTACTGCTGGTTCACCAGCTCGGCCCCCGGCTTCAGGTAGAGTTCCTTTGCCCAGTTGCCATAGAACTTCTCGCAGTCATAGACATCGCCCGAGATGCTGTGGTCCTGACAAGTCTGCTCCGTATAGCGCACCATCAGGTCGTACTGGATGTTAGTCGTTGCGCCAGTACCCATGTTCTCATAGATCTTCTCCGCATTGTATGTCAGGTCCATGAGATTGGGGGCTCTCAGACCCGAGGGAATGGTCACGTAGGTGAATTTCATCGGCACGTAGGTCTTCGGAATCGTGGCATTCCCCCTCAGCTCGGAGTTTTCCTGATAGATTCCTTCCTGTGCCGTGGTGGCCGTGTTCTGTGTGGCATCGGCACTCTTATACAGTTCCGTACGTGTCGAGCGTCCCCAGTTGGCGTCGCTGTTCCAGTTGCTGCCGGTACCATTCCACGTCACAAACTCAGGCACCACCTTCAGCAGGAACTCCACATTGCCCTCACAGGCCGTGGCGTCATCGGCATCCCTCACCTGGAAGAACATGCGGTAGGCATATCCTTCGTAGAATGTCGGCTTGGTCACGCCGTCGCCGTGGAAGTTCACCGACACAAACATGTGGCTTCCGTCGATGCTTGTTGCAGCAAAGGTGGCTACCTTGCTGACATCGGCACTCACCTTCGAGTCTGTTGTCTGGTAGGCATCCGCCGTGGCATACTTCAGCAGGTCCATGTCACCCACAATGTTCAGTGTGCCCGTTTTAGCTGTAGCACTGTCATTCACCTTGAATGTATTGACAGGAATGTGCAGCAGGAATCCGTCACCCTTCTGCATGTTCAGCAGCTGTTCCTTACCCACGCGTATGACACGGATACCCTCGGGATAAGTGGTGACATCCTCAAAGCCCAGCACCAGTGTCGGCGCATTACCCGTTGTATTGATGGTGAAGTTGTATTCAAGCGGCGAGCAGATATGAAAATTCTGCGTGCCGTTGTTCACCACGTCCTCAATGGGCAACGCAGCTATCGACGCGTTCTCACTCGTTATCGTACCGCTAAACTGATTAGAGTACGACAGGAAGAGCTTGCCCGCTGTGATAGCTTGGCTGATGACGGCATAGTAGTTTGGATTGACTGACTCGTAACTGTCCTCCAACGTGGTGGCAGTCTTATAGGTGTCAGAACCGCTGATGTTTTCTTTATTGCGGTAGTCCTTCAGGGCATCTGACAGATAGTAATCATTTTCACCGACAGTAATCTTATAAGCATTAAACTCCACCAGGGTTCCCTTGAAGAAGTCGAAGTGAACGCCGTCGTATGCCTTGAAGCCGGAAATCTCGTCATCGTCAGGCATCTGCAGCACCACCTTCAGATTGACGGTTGCCTCACCTGTCGAGCAGCTGCCGTCGACAGTGGTGACCACCTCACCCAAACCGTCCTGCATCTCCAGGTACATCATCTTCGGCACGAAGATAGGACTATAGACATCACAGGCATCGGTATTCCGTCCCCAGAGGGCCTCGTCAGTCACGGCAGACTCTCCTAAGGAGTAAACAGAGACGTAGTACTGCTCACCCTGTTCCAAGGCAAAGCCTTTCTTAGCCAGCGAGAAATAAAGCAGACCATCTGTACCTGTGAAGAAACCGTTCGTACTTGAAGAGGCCACAAAAGCACTTTCACTCGGAACAGACTCGGGAACAGTGTTTGGAACGGCGGTCGTACCATACAGGTTTTCATTATTGTCGTACAGGGTGGCATCGGTCAATGGCGTCCCATTGCTGTTACACAGACGCCAGTAGACATTCTTGCCCATTTTGCTTGACAGGGACTCAGCATCGACATAGACATTGATGACCACCTTCTCGTCGCCACACTCTACATCCTGCTGCTTCACTTTCAACTTGGCATTGCTCGTATAGAACTGCAGCTGGTCGACGGCATAGTCGGCACCCTTCGTGCCAGGAGAATAGTTGTCGATATCCACCTCATAATGGTCCACATTGGTCAAGTCTACCGAAGAGGGAATGGCCACCCGGCCATACACCTGATACCATTTTCCGTTAGCATAAGTACCGCTGACCATCGTACTGAGGTTTGACGAGTGGAACGACACCACGCGGGTTCTCTCACCGTTGCCCTTGATGGCATATACGGTAGCCATGACCTGCGGATTCACCTGACCACTTGTCATATTGGCAATGACACCGGTGAAGCAGAGCTCAGAGCCGGCACAAAGCTGAGCCTGGAAGTCCATCTTGGCTATGGTACGCGACTCGTCGGAGGCATCGACATAGAGGAAGGACCCATACTTGCCCTGGTCCTGCAAACCATAATTATAGGTGTAGTCGTATAGCAATGTGCCATCCCACCAAAGGTACTTATAATCTGCCGGCGAGAATGACTTGTTCATCGACCTCAGCAGCATGTAGTCACCATGGATGGGTGAAATGCCAAGCATGTCATCGTTAGAGACATAGATACGACGGACGTCAGGATAGCAGAAGCCATACTGTGCTTCATCCCAAGGCAACGGTTCCGTGGAGTGGTTCTTGCCTTGCTCTGACAGGTCGGCAGAGAGTTCCGTCCCGCAAAGGCCGTCGAAGTCAACCGTAGCCTGCAGCGTCATGTGCTGGCGCAGATAGGCTTCCGTACGCTCCAAGGGCAGTTCGCTGACAGGGTATCCCGGTGCTTCAATCAGGTTCACCTCATAATGCACGACAGGAGCCATCACACTGCCGTCACCGATGTAACCCACCAAATGGAAGCGATGGCCATAGGTGGCCGTGATGCTCTTTGACGCTCCGCCGGAAATGGCGTTATAGGTACCATTCAAGGCTCCAACCGTGAGGAGTGAGATACGGTTGGTTTCCGACGAACCCGACAATGCCGTGACCGCCAGTTTCGTGTCATTACGGTAGATGCCCGTTTCATCCTCGAAGTAGGCATACCATGCTATCTTGCTACATTTCAGCTGTGCCGTTCCACTATTAATATAATAATAGCCAAGATCAGAGAGATTGGCACGGATAGAGAACTCGGTGTTGGCATCCTTCATGGCTACGCTAATGCGGCCGTTGTCCTCTGCCAACTGGAACATATCCTTGCCACCTGCGTTCAGCTTGTCATGGCCTATCTGGATGTTGGTGGCAATGACCGATGCCGGGCGGATATGGAAGATGTAGCGAGTGCTCAGGGTGGGCTCGTGCATCAGGTAGGGTTTCTTTTTGCCCTCAAAGCCTGGACGGCTGTCGTCAGCGGAACCACTATAGATACCGTCGTAGTACTTACTGACATCGCAGGCAATGTTCACCAAACCATCCAAACCAGCAGGGTTGAAGGTAACACCCACATTCGTATGAATGGGTTTAATCGCATTGACACTGTTATTCAGCATAAACAAGCCACGACTGACAGTAGCCCCTTGGTTGGTCTCTGTCAGATCTTCCAGCATAGAGCTGGCACCGCCGGCAATAGCTAAGCGGGTATTGTTGGCATCGGTCATCCAGTCATACCAACGGATGTAGGCCGCAGGCTCCAGGACATCGCCAGTGCCATAGAAATCTTCAAAGGGGAGCTTCAGGCTGATAGGCGTACTGCTGGTGGGATCCACATAGATGTCGTATTCTACCGTATGTACTCCCTGACGAATCTTTTCATTGACGTTCTCACGGGTACTGTTACTATTGTTCCAGTTGTACTGTTGTACCACATCGGCAAAGTCAGCCTGTGTGTGGTAAGGCCGCTCGGAGGCACCCTTATCATGGACAAACAGGAATGCAGTCTCCTTAAAGAAGCTATAGGTATAGACCATGTTCAGGTTGTTAGGCTCGTGGGTTAGCTTCTTGACGGTATTGTAGCTGTCAATGATATCTTCTGTAGTCTGTCCTGTCAGGTCATTGCTCATCACGATGATGAGCTTATAGTCCTCCCAACTGCCAGTGAGGGGAGGTACACTGCCTCCGGGCGCCTTGGTAATCCTGACATTCATGACATTGGCAGCGTTCGACTCATTACCCGGAAGGGTACTGGTAGCAGAGTTCCAGTAGAGTCCATAGTCGGCCTCCGTCCTGTGATTCCAGTAAGTACCGCCTGTGGCTGTGAGGTAATTCTCAGAACCGGGAATCTTGTCGAACGTGCCGTCTTCGCCCTTCTTGGTCAGATACCAGCGGATGTGCAGGTTGTTGGCCAAATCCATAAAGGTTGACGCACCCAGTTCCTTCTTAATCTTATTGATGTTCTCTGCCAGGGGAATTTCCACTGAAGCCACTTCATCATTTGCCACCAGGATTTCCTTGGAGTGTGTGAATGCCGAAGCAGTCACTGCACCTGGGAAGGTAGAAGTCTCAGCAAATTTGATGGTATAGATGTAGTCGTAGTCAGGCTCATAGGTGTCACACACCGAGGCTGTCCGCCGCGGCGCCAGGTCGTGGGTATGCCCCTGTTCGTCCGTGTCCCCCGACATGGCGATGACGACATTGTAGAAGCTGTATTTGCCAGCTTCCAGCTGAAGAGTGGCAGCCGAGGGCAGCGTAATACCTCCAGTATCATACAGGTAGTAGCCATAAGAGACATCACTGAAAGCCGTACTGCCTGTTACGCCCGTCAATGCTGTTGTTGGGTTGACGATGGTGCCATCGCTCTTGGTCAAGTAGATGCGGGCATAGGTGGCGCGCTTGCCGATTGCTGCCTGGAATGCTGTTGTGGCATGTGTCAGGTCGAGCGTCAGATTGGTCGTCTCAGCGGTCAGTCCCTCGCTGATGGTCTCACCACCACGCTGTCCACCATCCTTCAGCAGGGCATGCGGGTCTTGCTTGTTGATATAGATGGTATAGGTCATGGCACAGAGGTCATCGGTCAACGGCGTCTGGTCGTCCTCGTAGAACTGGCAGACGAGTCTGATGCCCTGTTCGGCCACCTCGCGCATGGTCATGTTCTTGGGGGCAAAGACAACAGGTGCCGCCCAGTTGGCAAAGGTTGTGCTGCTGAGCTTGTCGTCGTTGGTCACCGTCAAGAGTGTATTGTTATCCTTCAATGCAAAGGGGTCTCCGTTGATGCTGAACGTCCAGTAGTCATTAGCACGGTTGCTGCCCTGGCGAAGATGCTGTGCGTTACCGGACTTATCGACTACCTGCCACTGCATGGTATAATGCGTCTTACTGTTCTCCAGATAGCCGGCGCCCTTTTCGGTCTCAATGGCAGGAGCAGCAATCTGCATGGACTGTGCGCTCCACTCGATGTTATCCTCAGGGCTCCAGTTTGCAGACGGATACTTGAACCAATAAACGACCTGTCTGTCCCAGTCGGGTTCGCTGACGACTTTGTTGTCGCCATTGATAACGGCAGCGTCGCCAGAGAACACAGCCACCACACGATACTGGTCGAGCGTGGCATCAGTGAGTGTCAGTGTTACTTGCTGGGTTGCGTCCCAATTCAAGGAGCCAACTACGATGTAACGATAGTGTCCCAGGCTGACATCATAGCCATCAACAGTGTTTAGGACAGGGTCAGAATCCGTAACCGTCAACTTACCCGTTGGGTCAACAGGTGTTCCTTTGGCATCGGTTAGATAGAAACGCGAATACTTCGTTCCTATATGAACGGGTATTTCGATGGTATGCGTTTTTTCGCCAGCAGTCAGGAGCACACGCTCGGTTGTTTCAGTAACACCACTCTTCAGCGTGCCTGCAAAGCCTTTATGGATGGAGAAGGTATAGCGGGCATTAGGATTACCACTACCCTCGTTGTTGGTATAGATTTCACAAACAATCTTATGATTTGCTACTTCAGCGTATGTATTTTCTGATGGAGCATAGACATTTGCCAATACCCATGATGCCAGCTGTTGCGGCTCGATGACTTTCTTGCCATAGAGCGATGCGACGTTACTAGAGACGTTAAACTCAGAAGGCAGGCTGATGGTCCAAGTACCATTCTGACGCCCTGTGCCAATGACCAGCGGCTGTATGGTTGGCGTATCAGCACCATCGGTGACATACCACTTGACGTACTGTCCTGCCATCAACTCCTCTAATGAGGTGTACCAGTCGGTGTATTCGTTGCTACTGACAGCAGACGATGCATCGACAGGCATCGTGGTGGCGTTCCACTCGATGGTCGGGGTCAGCTCGTTGGTGGTAATCGTATAGTCGAAGGTATAGGTCCACTGCATATCCCACTTCGGCTCGTGGTTCACCGTGGTACCATCGGTACTGATGTCGTCGAGCGCCGTCGAGAACAGTCCCACCACCTTATATATTTTATATTTATTGGGAGCTGCAATGGTAACTGTCGGTGACACTACGCCACCATTATTGTATATATAATATCCGCTCTTGGCATTACCACAAGGTGTACTACCAGAAACCGTCAGGATACCCGTCGGGTCTAACTGGTTGCCATCGACATCCGTCAGGTAGAAACGGGCATACTTGGCATCTGTTGGCATGTGTGCCAGCGTAAACGATGCTGCCGATCGGTCGGAAACCGTCTGCGGCTTCGTGGCCTCCGTCATGCCGGTGTTGGGCTCGTTTTCAAATGCAGGGATACGGAACACGAAACGTGACGTCATCGTTGGCATACCACCATGATAGTCGTCAGTCACCTGATACACAATCTCATAGTCGGAAGCACCTTGTATCTTACCGTATGCCGAAGGGGCATAGAGCTGCAGGTAGCCCAGCATCTGATGGACAGCTTCGGACAAATTGGTTCCCTTGTCATTTGCTGTTCCCCAGCCAGCATAGATGTAATTCTGATTGAGAGTGGCTCCGAAATAAGAACCATCAAAATAGCTACCATTGTATCCCACATACGCACTCCAAACATCGGCACCCTGTTCATTGCCCTTTCTCAAAGGCTGAATACCACGGCTATTCTTGTCACGAACACTCCAGTCGGCATGCCACACATCCTTCATCTCATCTTCTGTCTTGCCGAAGTAGTCCAGCACCATCTGATGGTAGTTGAGTTGTACGTACGGATTGCTCATTTGAGAGTAAGGCAGGGTGACGACCTTCGTAAAAGAATACGTATATTGCACATCCCATTGAGGCTCGGTCTCCACCACATTGTCTGTTGCAGCAGCTGCCGCATCCGTGGAGAGCAGACATACCACACGGTAGTCGCCATAGTCTGGGGTATTCAAGGTCACGGTGATACCATTGGTGGACAAAGCGTTGCCACTATTGTAGAGGTAGTATCCCTGTTTGGGTTTGGAGGTCTGCTGAGGTTCAGGCGTGGCACCGCTGATGGACAGCAGACCTGTCGGGTCAACAGCCCTTCCACCCTTCATCAGTACAAAACGAGCATACTTCGGCGTACTGCCCAACAATTCCAAAGCCTTCGTAAACTCCACTACCGTTGAAGCCGTCTCAGTCTCCACATAGTCCTTCAAATAGAGGTTTTTCTGTCCGCCCGTCTTCAGCGAAGATTCGAAAGTATCCGGTGCAGGAGGTGTATAGGTTATCAGCAAGCCACCATTGGGTTCTATGCAGTTGCCTGACCAATTATAGATGCTTGCAAGGGCATAGCACTCCAGTTTGGCTATCCCCGCAGGTAAAGTCACGACAACGCTTCCTGCATCGTCCCAGAAAAGATACTCACTATTATTATTATGATGTGACGCATAGCCATCCTCTCCAAAAGAATACCAATTCCTATAGGCTGATGTCACGCTAGGAATCTCTATCATCTCATTATTGCTATTGTACGCCGTAAAGCGCAGATAGCCAGGATAGCTGCCCAACAATGCTTTGAAATAGGCGGCACTGATGGTGAACTGGTTATTAGCAGGAACAACCAATTCCTCTTCCTTAGTGTTCGTTGTCGTTCCTTTTATCAAAACAGGGTTGATAGATGCCCAATCGGCTTCCGTATAAAGACGGCCAGAATAAACTGTAGTAGTACCAGACCATGGTGCTTTGATAGCATTCAAGTGAACATACTCGCCATGGTCAGAAGCCAATTTTGCCAAGTCGATGGTAATGATTCCATCTGCCACCGTAGCATAGGTTCCTGCGCTATTGACTTCTATCATGCCATTGTCGGTAGTATTGTCATTCTGGCGATTGAACAGGAAACGCGGAAAGGCGCCAGTGTAAGACACCTGTAACTTGCTGTAATTCGTTAGGTCGGCATAGTTATGGCAAGCCACATTACTGCCATCACCGTAGATTCCTATACCATTAGAGACAGCATTACCAAACTGATTATCACAGGAAGGAGTACCAGTCGTGTAACCCCCCTTTCCTACGTCATTCCACGTCTTGAAAATCTCTGTCGTCAGAGAATTTGCAGGATAACTATATAGCGTCAGCGACTGGATATTGATAGTCTGTCCGTATGCTGCCTTGATGGCGTTGAGGTGTACATTATGTCCGGCATCGTTCAGTTTGATTTTCTCTAAGTCGATACGCCAAGTGGAGCCTTGAGCTGTAACGTATGAATGCGTCTTGGCATTAATTTCCAAAAAAGCTCCGCCGTTGCCATCGCCACTGGCCCTATTGAACAGTAGACGGGGAGTTCCTTCATTAACGACAATTTCCAACACTTTGTAGTTAATGAGGTCAGCAAAGTTGCTATAGTGGACATTCACGTCACCATACACCAAATCAGTTGACGTGTTCAGATTCAGTGTAGTACTGCCGCCAGTATACATGCTACCCGTCAAGCTGGTGGAGCTTAAGCCTTGTCCCCATGCACTGCTGCCAACGCAGAGCAAGAGGGTGAAAAGAAGGTATTTTGTCAAATATATAGACTGTTTCATCATTATATTTCGTTTCATGTCGTTATCTTCTGTTTAATCTACCTTCTGGTGGTGTGAGCGGCGGGGTGCCGGATGCCTGCATGGTGCAAGGGTGCATAGAGCATCTGGTCGGCCGAGAGCGTCATATAGAACCGGTATATCATATCACGACGATAGTTACCGCCAACATACAGTTTTATCTTCATCTCATGATAAATCTTCTTGTCTTCAGTCATCGAGCTACCTGGGTCAGCAATATAACCGAAGATGAACGGACGGTAGTTGTCCGAGGCTGCTGGATCCCACTGAGGCTTGCCCAGAGTGTTAGGATACCATACAGGGAAGCCGCCCACATCGTCGCCATCTTCAGGAGGATCTGTAGTATAGCCGGAGCGATAGAACGTTCCGTCGTCAGTGGCCAAGGTGGCCTTCGTATTGTCTGTCCATGAACTCCATGTACCACCCCAGTTAGTATTCAGCGTCCAATAGTCACCCGAACCCACATTATAGTTCACATCTGTAGAGCCACCCTTTGTGACCTTCGGAAGAAGGTGGAAGTGACCATAGTCGTGGAAGGTGAAGTTGAAAATGTGATTGACGTTGTCAATCTCGCTTACACTGACGGGATAGACACCGATGGGCGGGAAATCATAAGGAATAATCTCGAACTTATAGTCATCGAGCGTGATGGGGATGATGCGATAGTCGTTACGGGCTATATAGTCCCATTTGTCATTGTCTTCGGCTGTTTTACCCTTGTTGTCAATGAGGGCATAGCGATACTCATTGGTGTTGGTTGCGTCGCCCAGACCTATGGTCAGGTAGAACTCTGTCGGCTTTTTGCACTCGTTGATGTAGAAGGTTACTTTTCGGGTAGCATTATTAGCCAACGCTTCTGCCGTAGCAATGCCAGGTATGGTTATCTCCTCCGTGGTGGGGTTGCCGTTCAAGTTGGGCTGCAAGTCACCATGCTGCGTTACATCCATATTGTCTTTTCCTGTGGCTGATGTCCAGTTAGGCAACAGCTTGAGGTTGTCAGCTACATTACTGGTGACATTACTGATGGTGGCATACTTGATGTGTTGCTCTGCACCCGTCTTATTCTCGATGCTGAGCTTTATCTTTGCCAACATACGGACGACGATGAGGTCTTTCTCTGTGTCAGTGGCGGCGATGGTCTGCTTGTTGCTCATGGGGATGCCGTAGCTGCCAAAGCCGTTATCATCAGAGGAAGTAAATTTGTTAAAGTTGTTACCATTTACTGTCACGGCTTTATCAGCATTTACAGTGCCACTAACTGCTGTTGCTTCATAGACGGTATTGTCAGCAGACATTGTGGGCATAGTAATGGTAATACCTAACAAGTCTGCCACTTTAGCAACAGAAATATTTGCAAAGCTATACGCATGGTAATCGCCTTTTGAAATCTGACAAACCTCGTCTATCTCGCGTTGACCGTCTGTATTAGTTGGCTTACAAGCGAACACCTTCTGCACAACATCACTATTATCAGTAAGTACCACCACCCAGATGTTCATCATCTCGTCGTCGGTAGCGTTGGTGTCAACCCATGTAGCACGTGTCACGCTTTGTGTAGCAATGCGGAGGGTGAGTTTGCCGTTGTCAGAAGAAGGAGGGAACCCTTCGGCTCTGCCATCGGTACTGTTGTCAGACGAACAGGCAACCATAACTGCCGTCATAGTTGCAAATAATATAAATAGGTATGTATGTTTGATTCCCTTCATATACACTTACATATAGATTGTTTCATGCTCAAAGATATCCCACTTCTTCACCTTAATCATCAGTTTCATTGAGCCGTCAGGAGAAATACTGGAAACATAGACGCGGTAGATGTTGTTGC
This sequence comes from uncultured Prevotella sp., assembly GCA_946628315.1. Lineage (GTDB taxonomy): Bacteria > Bacteroidota > Bacteroidia > Bacteroidales > Bacteroidaceae > Prevotella. The sequence continues at coordinate 4,838 of CAMOWH010000006.1, read as the reverse complement.
GCACGATGCCATACTCCATGCAGTTGGCTGCAGTAGTGGTGGCCGTAGCACTCAATGCCGAAGCCAGCATGGCAGGATAAGCCGATGACGACGTGCCCTCGTGTCGCAGGTATCCATAGTAGATGCGGTGGGTGGGCGTGCCTTTGTTATCATGATAGTAGTCACCCTCTATGGCCAGACCTGTGGCATTCTTGAACAGTCGGGAGGCCTCCCATAGGGTATTCTCCATGGGATAGGCCAGCACAATGTCCTCGCCCGTCAGCAATCCCTCTGTCAGGCTGAGCAACGTAGTCCTGTTATCCTTCACGCTCTTGTAATAGGCATTCGTGCTCAAATCGGTGACGGATGCTAACGGGGCCATATTCTCCAACAGATTCTTATAATAGGTCAGCGTGCCGTCAGTTTTCGTCGTAGTGGCAGGATCCAAGACATAGTTGCTGCCCGACTCGTCAGCCAGAAAGGTAATGTTGGGAGTTGCTGTGACGGCATCAGCCACACGCTTGATGAGGAACTCGCCACCATTGGTGCTGTTGCCACCGTTCATATTGAAAGGCATGAATCCCGTGACGACAAATACGTCCGCCGACGAACCTACCTGATAGGCATAGCCAGGTTTCGCATAGTTAACGCCCACAGCATCCTTATCCTTGTATCCTAATGAGTTAGCAGCCCAGAAATCTATGCGGGCGGCCATACGCTCTATGCGCAGACCCGTGAACGAGTATAGCGAACCACCGGTGATGACTGTAGGAGCAGTGGTGGTGAAGTCTATCACGTCGTCACTCTCTGACGACATGACAAAATGGACGCAGTCAGTGGCTGGTGTCGTTGTTTCCGAACCACTATACAGCGTGGTCAACTTATAATTAAGCACATCGCTCAGCTTGCTGCTCGTACTGAACACGGTGGTCAGGTCTGCGTTAGCCACCACGATGGCGTGGTATTTCTTCGTCATGTCCAGCGTACCCTGCTGTACCAACTGGTTGCCGGTAGTATAGGCGGCATCGGCGGTCTTTGTATTACCATAGTCGGCACCAGCGCCTGGTGTTGGAGAACCTGCAGACACCAGACTGACGGGATAGTATTTGACATAGTCGAGGAGCACACTACTTGGCGATGCACTATTGATACCCACAGCGTCCTGATAGAGCATCAGCGTGATGCCGGTGACGGAATACTCGTGGGGGAATCCCTGCTCTCGCCCGTCGCCGTTCTCGCCCTCGGTGGGTTTCTCGCCGGCACGGGTCATGCCCTCCGCCTCACTGCCGCCACTAACGGTGACTGTCAGGTTGATAAAGGTCTTTCCGTCGTGCGTCTCTGCCCCACCCTGCTTGTCTGCATACTCACCGTCAGTCACGGCCGAGCAGGCTGTCAGCAGTGGCAGGCAGAACGCCGCCTTAGCAATATTCCTCAATACCTTATATATTAGTTCTCTTGACATATCATAAACTTCAAAGTTCAAACATCAAACTTCAAACATCAAAGCTCTTCAAACTGTATGCGCTTGGCCCACGAGAGCACGTCAATGCATACATATAGGTAACTGAGCGTCTGCCACTTCTCTCCCTTCAGGAACAGTTCCAAACGATAGTCGTACTCACGGTCCAGATATTCCTGAGGCGAGTAGCTGTATATTTCAAAGGCCGTTCGTCCCTCGCTGAGTATTTCAGGAAGGTTCAGCACGGCAATATCCTGTCCTGTTGATTTCTTGCGGATGCACAGCACGGCATTTTCCTTCGGCGTCGGGTTGTGCATCAGTCTGTTGAACATCAGGTCGTAGTGGGCAGAGCGTTGTACGCCTATGGTGCCGTTACCGTCGTAGGTGGTGGTCCACTGGGCGTAAGGTCTGTAAATCAGAGAGTCCGTAGGTCGGACGAGGTTGTTCTGGTAATCTATGTCACCATTGTCGTCAACGATAAACACCTCGTAGTCTTCATGGTTGACGGCCTCTGGGTGATCAATCTCGCGCAGCGAGATGTTCAGGTGCTTCGTGTCGCGCACCAGACTGACGGTAGCGTAGGTTGGTTCACCAGCCGTCAGCGTAACTTGCTCTATGCCGTTGCTCTGGATGGAGCCGTCGGCCAATTGGTGATAGCGGGTGGCGGCAGGCTGGTTGGCTGCCGTGGCGCTGAGCGTGGTGAGCGTATGCCACAGCGTGTCTAACGGAGTGTCGTACGGCACCTGGAAGTAAGGGGGCTGTGTGGTAGCCTTGCGGTCCAGACTGACGGTGAGCGACTGACGGTCAGCACCCTGCTTCATGTCCGTCTTGCGATATTTGGCGCCCGTGGTGCTGAGTGCAGCGTCCCAGTCCTTCTGCATGGCCACAGCCTGTAAACGGTACTGGTGGCCGGGAGCAAGCTCCTGCTCAGTAAAGTGGATGTTGTATCCATACTGCCGTAGCTCGCTCCCGCTCACCGTCCGTTGCGAGACAAGACGGTCCGACTCATCATACACGTAGAGCGTGAGGCCACCGACATGGTCTTTGAACATGTCTGCCCGCTGAATATTATAGTCATAGACGAAGTTAACATACAGGCCTGTCGGACAGTCGTCGCGGTCTTCTGTCATCATGCTACAACTACTGATGGTTACTGCGGCCATACAGGCCACGATGCTCTTCTGTATGATATCTCGAACGTTCATTGTCGTAGATTAAAAAAAATGTTTTGTTTCTTATACCTTATTATATATAAAGTGACTTCTTAGAGATCCCAAGCCTGTGTACGCTTTGCCCATGACAGGATGTGAATCCGAGTAGAGATGTATCCGTCCAGCTCATCATCGGTAGTAGGATCGCCACTGAAGTCCTTAGGAGTGGGATCGCCCAGATACTTGATGCTGTTCACCTTGATATCGTACCAGTTGTTACGCAGCACACCATAGCGACCCAGCCAGTTGGCAGCGCACTGTTCCTTTTCAGTAGCCGTACCATTGACACCCGGATAGATGTTGCCTACCACAGGGGCAGGAGTCTCAAGGGCATTACCTGTATGCCACGGAGTCAGCTGGTCACCGAAGTGCTTGATGCGGATGGTGTAGTAAGAGATACCGCCTGTATACATAGCCACATCTGCAAGAGCAGCGTCTACAGCTGCCTGGACATTGACTGTACCTGAAGTTATCTTAGCTGATCCAGTGGAGTTGAGTGCGATGGTAATCTTACCCTTGCCTGCCTCCGTGGGATTCTCAACTACAGTGATGTCAAAGTCGGATTCCTCAATAGTGCCACTGACAGTTGCTGTTCCTGCGGCAACGGCAGCCTCAATGGCAGAAATGGCTGCATTGGCAGCGAGGGTCTTCACACCGGACTCCTTGTAGATGGTGCTCTTGTTGCCACTGACAATGAAGAGGTTATCACCATTGCCCACCTTAACTTTCAGGCGTACCAGCGTTGTGTTCTGAACGGTCTGATTGGCCACATCGAACGTGTTTTCGAAGCAGTACTGAGGATGATCATCACCCGTGGCCGTGGTGTAATCGCCTGAGGCAGCATAGGCCAATTCCGTATTTGCCTTAACATCGTAGTTGGGGTCTTTGGCAAAATAAGTACGATACTTATAAGGAGTGGGAGTGCCTTCCGTAATATTGATCTGACCTCCATAGCGATACTTCGTTGACACCTGGTTCACCAGCTTGATGAAGTCGTCGTGACCCTCGGTAGAGCGAATAAGATATGACTTCTTATTCGTCTGGTCGATAGTCCAGCCTTCCAAAGCCAAAGCGGTGGCTCCGTCACCATTAAGCGTGAGCGAGCCAAGGGCCTGCAACGTCACCTTGGCCATACCACGCTCCACATAGATATGAGCGGGTTCAGCAGCCTGTGCCAAAGCCTCCGTCTCGTAGACCGTGATAGGGATCAGTGTACGCACCTTAGCACCAGTCATGGCAGCAGTGGTAGAACCTGCTACATCGGTCAGAGGAGCATTGGCCATAAAGAAGCCGGCACCTGTCATAGGGGCAGCACCAAGGCTTGCATTCTCTACAATCTGCTCTCTGAACTGCTTGTAGGTCATGGCTGTTGTGACTTCCGTTGAACCAACCTTAATCTTGGCAGGCTCAGTGGCAGTAGCTGCTGTAAACGTAATCAGACTATTCTTGTTAAGAATAGCGAGAGCCAGGTCGCCGGAAGCCACTGTGCTTCCTACCTTCTGGATAATCTTTGCAGAGTTTTTAGTCACGTGGGGGTCAGCAGAGTCTGTCCAAGGCTCGGTATTGACATCATAGACAGCAACGAACGTTGCATCGTCCTCATTACCGGATGATGCCGGATGGAAGAGAACGAGATACGCGTCCTTAACAGCATACTCAGTGGGCAGGCCGTCGTTCAGTTCAAAATAAGCATCACCCGCCCCATTGTCGTCAGTACTCGTTGCACGCGTACCTGATACGTCCTGAGTAGGCATGTCAATAGAAAGCGAGATAAACTGGTTCCCGTTTTCAACAGCCTTAGTTCCCTCTCCTGCCACAGCGTCCTTGTCTGACGAGCAGGCTGCAAATAGCAGACCGAAAGCTGCCATTGCTAAAAAGCTAAATTTCTTCATAAGCTTGTTTTGTTAAAAAATAGAAGTTATTAATAATGATTGTTTCGTAAATCCGCATATTCCCCGCCGATTACTTCGTCAGCAGCCGGATGGCTTCTCGGTTTTTCGTGACGTCAGTGCCCTTCTGGGCGGCCTGGTCCAGCAGCCGCGAGGCCTCGCTATACTGTTGGCGCAGGATGGCCAGCACGGCACGGCTCTGCAGCGCTTCTGCCGAGTCGCCGGCGCGGTCGAGCAGTGTCTCAGCCTTCAGCAGGTCTTTCTGACGGATGGCGACATTGGCCAGGTTGAGGTTGGCAA